>JBKOYY010000004.1:0-81098 GCA_046725615.1 Pseudomonadota bacterium | reverse complement strand
CGGTTGCGATGTGTCGGGTCGGCAGGTTCCGTGCCCCGGCCCACTGCAAGGCCGCCGAGTCCTTGCGGTTGCTGACCAGCAGCCGGGCCTCGGCGGCCAGTTCGCCGGCGGCGATGGCGTCTACGATAGCCTCGGCGCTCGACCCGTTTCCCGACGCGAGGAAACCCAACTTAAGCGGCGAAGACATCAGGTGTTTCCCGCATCAAGCTGGTGATGAAACGAGAGGCCGTCGTAGCCCGGTTCCACCCCCAAAGGCAGTTCGGCGCGCAATTGCTCATAATCGAGGTCGATGTGCATGTTGGTCAGGATCGCGCGCTTTGGCCGGACTCGTTCGATCCATTCCAGGGCGAGGTCGAGGTGGGCGTGGGTCGGATGCGGTCTGCGACGCAACGCGTCGACGATCCACACGTCGAGCCCTGCCAGAGCCTCGAACGCTCCGTCGTCCAGGCCCACCACGTCGCTGGAATAGGCGACGCCGCCAAAGCGGTATCCTACCGAGCGGATGCCCCCGTGGTCCTGGTCGAAGGTCCGGATCGGGATCGCACCGGAAGGACCGTCCACCTGCCAGGCCTCGCCGTGCGGCGGGATCGCCTGGCGCTCGCAGATCGCCGGATAGCCCCCCTCGCCCTCGAAGATGTAGCCGAAGCGGCGCATCATGGTTCGATCGGTGGCGGCATCCATCCAGCAGGGGATCTTGGCTTGCTGGCGCAGATAGAATGCCCGCACGTCATCGAGGCCGTGCACCTGGTCGGCGTGATCGTGCGTCAGGACGACGGCGTCGACGCGCTTCACGCCCGCCTTTGCCGTCTGCAGCCGCAGTTCGGGCGATGCGTCGACGAGCACCGTCGTCTGGGCGCCCTCGCCCAGCCGGCGCACCAGCATCGAGCAACGGGTGCGGAAGTTCTTCGGGTTGGCGGGATCGCACACCCCCCACTCGCCATCGGCGCGGGGAACGCCCCCCGAGGACCCGCTGCCGAGGATCGTGAACTCCAGGGTCGCGGTCATGGCCGCGGTATCCGCTCGAAAAGCGCGAAGAAGGCGTCCGTGGTGCGCGCGTCAGCCTCATCGAGGCTCCAGCCTCGAATCTCCGCCAGCTTGGCCAGGATATGCGGAATGTAGGCCGGCTCGTTGCGCCGCCCGCGATGCGGCACGGGCGCCAGGTACGGGCAGTCCGTCTCGACGATGATGCGGTCGGCGGGCATCTCGCGGATCACCTCGCGGACGTCCTCTGCGGCCTTGAAGGTGGCGATGCCCGAGACCGAGAACCACGCCCCGAGGGCGGCGGCGCGCCGGGCGAGGTCCGCGCCCGAGGTATAGCAGTGCATCAGCAGGCGGAAGGGGCCCGCGGCGTATTCTTCCTCCAGGATGCGTCCCATCACCTCGTCGGCTTCCCGCGTGTGGACCACCAGCGGCAGGCCGGTCTGGCGTGCGGCGGCCACATGGGCGCGGAAGACCGTGGCCTGGATATCGCGGGGGCTGAGGTCGTAGTGGAAGTCGAGGCCGCACTCGCCGATCCCGACCACACGGGGGTCTGCGGCCAGCGCCACGAGATCGTCCGCCGACAGGTCGGGGTTCTCCTTCGCCTCGTGCGGGTGAGTGCCGACGGTGCACCAGATGTCCGGCGCCTCGGCCACCGCCCGGCAGGCCGGATAGTTGGAGACCCGGTCGCAGATGTTGACCATCAGCCGGACGCCTGCGGCGCGCGCCCGGGCGATGACCTCGGCCCGGTCCTCGTCGAACTGATGGGCGTGCAGGTTGACGTGACTGTCGATCAGCATGGGGGTCGTTCAGGCCTGCGCGGCCTGGCGGAGCTCCGAGAGGGCGGTGAACAGGGCGTCCGTGCGGTCGAGGTTGAGGGCTTCCACCTCTCGCGGCAGGCGCTGAAGCGTCTCCCACGCCTGGGCCCAGCGATCAAGCGCGCCGACCCCGTCCCGCGCCCGATCGGTCGCCAGCGCATGCACCCGGTCGGCTAGCCGGTCGAAGAGCAGGTTGAACTGCACAGGCCCCTCGCCGCCCCGGAACCGTTCGGCCAGCAGCAGCGCCCGGCTCTCGTCCACGCGGGGCAGATCGGCCAGCAGGTCGCGTGCGGCGTCGTCCATGGCCAGCGCCTTGGCCGCGGCGAGCTGCAGCGCCATGCCCGGCGCGCCGTCGGCCATGTGGGCCAGTCGCAGGGCCTCCTCGGCGTTCACGTCGGCGCGGTCCCGCACGAACGAGGCGGCGTCCTCGAACGGAAGCGCCTGGAAAGCCAGCCGTCGGCAACGCGAACGGATGGTCGGGAGAAGCCGTCCCGGCGCGTGCGAAACCATCAGCAGCACACCGCGTGGCGGCGGCTCCTCCAGCGTCTTCAGGATGGCGTTGGCTGCATTGACGTTGAGATCGTCCGCCGAGTCGATGATCGCCACCCGATGCGGCGCGCTGGCGGGCGACTTGGAGAAGAACTCCGCCAGCCGGCGCGCTTCGTCGACGGGGATCACCTTGCGCGGCTTGCCGTCCGGCCCTTCCCGCTCCAGCACAAGCAGGTCCGGATGGCTGCGCGCCGCTACCTGGCGCGTGACGGGATGATCATCCGGGGCGCCGAGGATGCCGTGGCGGGGGTCATGCGGGGCGCCGAGCAGCCGGCGCGCGGCGCGGTAGGCGAATGTGGCCTTGCCGACGCCTTCGGGACCCGTCAGCAGCCAGGCATGGTGCAGGCGGCCCCGGGCCAGTGCCGCCGCAAACGCCGTTTCGGCGGCGTCCTGCCCGGAGAGGTCAAGGACCTCGCGCGGGTGCGGAACTTCGATCTCAGGCATCGGCGGTCAGTCGCCCAGTCACCGTCGCCCAGACCGCGGCCTCGACGGCGTCCATCGAACCCGTGGCGTCGATAAGCGCGCACCGTCCCGGCTCGGCGTCGGCGATGGCGCGGAAACCCTCGCGCAGACGCTCATGGAACGCCGTCCCCTTGGACTCGAACCGCATCTCGGCGCCGGCGCGAGCATGCGCCCTGGCCAGCCCAACCTCGGCCGGCAGGTCGAAGACGAGGGTCAGGTCGGGGCGGACATCTTCGAGGATGTAGGTTTCGAGCGCCGTGATCAGTCCAGGAGCGGTTCCGCCAGCGGCGCCCTGATAGGCGCGGGTCGAATCCGCGAACCGGTCACAGACCACCCACGCACCGCGGTCCAGGGCCGGCCGGATGACGCGCTCGATGTGGTCCCGACGGGCGGCGTACATCAGCAGGGTTTCGGTGACGGGGCTCCAGCGGTCTGCGTCACCCCGTAGCACCAGGTCGCGGATGCTCTCCGCGCCGGGCGAGCCCCCCGGTTCACGGGTGGTCACCACCTCGCGGCCCTCGGCTTTGAGGCGCGCGGCCAGCCGCTGCACCTGAGTGGATTTGCCGGCGCCCTCGCCGCCCTCGAAGGTGATGAACCGTCCGCTTGTCACCCGGCCAAATTGGCCGGTTTGGGCGCTTTGTCTAGAAGATGCGGACGACCCGCGCGTCGGTGAAGCCGATCTCGGCGACGCGGTCGCGAAGAGCGTAGGCAGCCGCTTCGTCCGCGGGCGCCGGCAGGACGACCCGATACAGCGTCAGTCCATCCTCGCGCTGCAGGGGCTCGATGACTGCAGATCCGGCCACCGAAAGCCGCGCGACCGCCTGCTCGGCGTTGGCCTGGCTCGCGAACGCGCCGGCCTGGACGCGAAGTCCCGACGTTGGCGCGGCGTCCAGCGCAGGCGCACGCGGCATCGGGAGCGGCGGAAGGCTGGCGGTCTCCACCGGCTGTAGGGGGGCGACGGACGCCGGGGCGATCGGCGCGCTGGAGATCTCGGCGCCCGTGACCGGCGGCAAGGGTCCGGTTCCGAGCGGCGCACCACCCTTGGCCGGAGCACGGGCGCCGGCCGCGATCTCCATCACCGGGTCGTCGATGGGCCCGACGGCGGTGCGGACGGTCATGGCGCGGGGCGCGGCGGCGGCCGGGGCGCTTGCCATCCGGACGCCGGCCGCAGGCCCCAGCAGCGGCGCTGGGCCGACATAGCGCACGCGCACCTTGGCGAGCCCCTTGCGGTCGTAGCCGAGCTGGCGCGCCGCCTCCTGCGACAGGTCTATGATCCGGTTGCCGACAAACGGCCCGCGGTCGTTGACCCGAACCACGAGCCGGCGACCATTGTCGAGGTTGGTGACCTCGACCATCGACGGCAGCGGCAGCGTCGTATGCGCCGCCGTCACCGCGTTCATGTCGAAAAGCTCTCCGTTGGCGGTGGCCTTCTGGTGGAAGTCAGCGCCGTACCACGAGGCGATCCCGGTCTCATCGTAGTTGGGCTGCTCCCGGGGAACATACCAGATCCCGCCGACCTGGTAGGGCTTGCCCACCTTGTACTCCCCCTGCCCGCGCCCGCTCGGGGCGCCGCCCTCGGCGCGGCTGGGATAGCGCGGCTCGACGGTGGCGCACGCCGCCAGCGACAGACCGGCGAGGAGCGCTGCCGCCAGAGGCGCCCGACGCATCACGAGGCTGGGGTGGATCATCGCCTGGTCTCCGACTCGACCATCGATGGTCCGCGTCGATCCTTGAGACACGGTTAATCATCCGTTGCGGTGGAGACGCCCGCCGCTTCCCTGCTATAGGCCGGCCTCCGGACGGGTGGCCGAGTGGTTTAAGGCAGCGGTCTTGAAAACCGCCGTAGGTGGAAGCCTACCGTGGGTTCGAATCCCACCCCGTCCGCCAGCCGCGGCGACTTAGCTCGCTGTCTTCTCGACCTTGGTGGTCAGGCGGGGACGTGCGTAGGCGTGGCGCTTGAAGCGGATGGTGTCGGGCAGGAACAGGCCGAAGCTGGGCTTGTAGTCGTAGATCACGTCGGCGACGACGGCGCTCTCGTTGGCACCGAGATATCCGCTGGGAACGCTGGGCGTGTCCGTGCCGCTGTAGTCGCGCTTGGCGGTCCAGTCGACGCTGACGCTTCCGCCGCCGTCAGCCACGAGGCTCGATACCCGTTGCTGGAGACTGGTCTTGTCGAACGGATAGATCATCGCCGTTGAGGCCGAGAGGATGTCGGTCATCTCGGCGTCGGTCACCGTGCGGCTCTGGGCGGTGATGTCGGCCATGGTGGCGGCGATGTGCGCGACAGCGCGCTGGGCCTGATAGACCTGCAGCGCCTCGGCCGCCGCGATGTTCAGCACGAAGATCATCGGGAAGATCAGAGCGAATTCGATCGCCGCAGCGCCCCGATGGTCGGCGACGGCCTCACGGAGCTTGCGCGTCATTCGTAGGGCTCGTTCTTGAAGACCACACGCGAGCCGAGGGTGATCTCCATCGGTCCTTCGCGCCCGTAGGCAGTGGCGATGAACGGCGTCATCAAAGGCCAGCGGTAGTTGACCTTGACCACAACGATGTCGCCCGCCCCACCCTTGTTGAACGTCCCGTCCGGCTGGGCGGCCACCACTGCGTTCGCGTCGGCGAAGCGCGGGAACTTCTGGACGCCGATGGTCAGGCGGTTTCGACAGGCGGAGGCGTCTCCACCCATGCGATCGCAAATCTGGGTCTCGAAGCTGTCGGCGGTCATGGCCCCGTCGTCACGCCCGGTCCGCAGACGGCGCGCGGTTTCCACCACGGCGTTGTCCAGGCCGCTCGACATCATGCCGAGCATGCCGATCTCCACCAGCGACAGCAGGGCGAAGAACATCAGCGGGGCGACGAACGCGAACTCGATGGCCGTGGCCCCGCGCTCGTCACGCCGGAATTGGGCAAGTGCAGCAATTCGCGACATGAAGCGAAGGTCGCAGGGCGGGGCAAACAACTCGTGGGAATTTAGAGTAAACTCAAGTTAACTAGTAGGGCTAAGGAGAGATTATCCGTCCCGACCTACCACTTGGCGACAGTTCAATATCGCTAGGACAGGTCCCATGATCAGGTCGCGCCTCGCCAGATTTCGGCAACTGGTCCGCCTCGACGATCGCGGCAACGTGGCCATGGTCGCCGCGCTCGCCATGGGCCCGATCTGCGTGGCCGGGCTTGGAGCCATGGACCTTGCCCGCGTGACCAGCGCCCGCTCCCAGCTGCAGGACGCCCTGGACGCCGCGGCCCTCGCCGCCGCCCGCACCAACGCCACGACCGACGCTGAGCTCAAAGCCGCGGGCGACCGCTATCTGAAGCAGAACCTGAAGGCGCTGAGCAGCGACTTCGTCCTTCAGACCACCTCCTTCAAGTTCGGCGCGAATGGTCAGGTCGTGGCCATGGCGCGACTGGAGGTGACCCCGTTCGTCGCCGGCCTCGTGACCGGCGGGCCGATGGGGGTCAGCGCCGAGGCCGAGGTGGTGCGTGCGGACCAGAAGGTCGAGATCGCGCTCGTGCTCGACACCACAGGCTCGATGTCTGAAGGCAGCAAGCTCTCGGATATGAAGAAGGCGGCCAAGCAGTTCGTCACCTTCATGGAAGAAGTGGCCAACAAGGCCGTGGAGCCCGACGCGATCAAGATCTCGCTGGTCCCGTTCGCCAACTCTGTGCGCGTGGATGAGTCGGCTTACCGCTACGCTACCTGGGTTGACCAGAGCGGCGCCTCGCCGATCAACAACGAGATCTTCACGACGGCCACGGGCACCCAGTCGGCGAACCGCTTCACGCTGTTCGGACAGTTGTCGACGAGCTGGCGGGGATGCGTCGAGATGCGCAAGGCGCCCTACGATGTCCAGGACACGGCGCCGACCTCCGGGGCCACCCTCTACACGCCCTACTTCGCGCCGGACGAGCCCGACAGCCAGACCTCGGGCTACGGCCGCGACTACCAGAACGACTACGTGCCGGATAACACCAACAGCACGAACTGGCGGGTTCGCCAGGGCATGATCACCAAATATACCGGCAACAAGAAGGGCTCGATGAGCACCGACTTCGGCCCGAACCGCGGTTGCGCGATGGCCAAGACGATGCGCCTGACCACCAACTACGCGTCGCTGCGGACCGCGATCGACGGCCTCAACGCGGCCGGCAACACGAACATCCCCATCGGCATGGCCTGGGGGTGGAACACGCTCGCCCCTCATGCGCCGTTCTCGGATGGCACGCCTTACAACGAGAAGGGCCACAAGAAGGTCGTCGTGCTGATGACCGACGGCGAGAACACCATGGACCAGCGCGATACGCCCAACGACGGCAACTACGCCGCCACGGGCTACATCTGGCAGGGTCGGGTGCTCAAGGCGAACGGCTCGCCGCTGCAGCAGGGCGCCACTGCCGCCGAGCGCACGGCGGCGCTCGACTCGCGCCTTGCGCTCATCTGCGAGAACATGAAGGCCAAGGGCATCGAAATCTACACGGTCCGCGTGGAGGTCGACACCGGCTCGAGCGCGCTGCTTAAGACCTGCGCCAGCTCGGACGACTTCTTCTACGACGTGAAGAGCTCGTCGAACCTGACCAACGTGTTCCAGAGCATCGCCGGCCAGATCGCCGCCCTGCATCTCTCGAAGTGATCCCGCGCCGCGGCGGGCTGCACCCCGCAGGCCGCGGTCCTAGGACTGCCCGCCGCGCTGGTGTATGCGCCGGGTTATGACGACCGACGAGATCCTCGTGGACGCCCGTGGCCATCGGTGCCCCGTTCCGACGCTGCGTCTGCGACGCGCGTTGGAGCAGGCGCCGTCAGGGGCACGCGTGCGGCTCCTGGCGGATGACCCCCTCGCCCGGATCGATGTCCCTCACTTTGTAACCCAGGCCGGATTCCAGGTGCTGGAGCAGGTCGAGGTCGAGCGGGGCCTCAGCTTCCTGGTGGCAAAGCCCTGACGGCGGCCCCGGCCCCCTGCTCCGAGGCCAGCGGGACGCGGCGGGCATGGAGCGCCAGCTCCACCTCGGTCGCCAGCGCGCCGCCAAAGAACAGCGCGTTCACGTTCCACGACAGCCAGATCAGGAAGATCACCACGGTCGCGACCGAGCCGTAGGTGGCCCCGAGCTCGGCGATCTGCTCGACGTAGAAGCCCAGCGCCCACGACGCGAAGATGCATAGGCCGGCGGCGGCTACGCCGCCCAGAACCGAGGCCCGCCAATCCACGGGCTCGCGCGACATGGCCCAGCGGTAGATCAACGTCATGCCGGCGACCATGCCGGCGCTGGCCCACGTCCACTCGCTGTAGAGCCAGAGCACGCCCCGCAGCGGACGCAGCTCGAATGTCTCGCCGACAATCCGGAAGCCGAAGAAGACGATGGACAACACGCCCAGGGCGGCGATCGCGGCGATCAGGACGGCCAGGGCCAAGAGGTTGAAGCTGACGAAGCCCCGCGGCTTGTCCTCGTCGTGGATGAACGACAGTCCGGCCAGCAGCGCCTTGAACCCCCGGTGCGAGGCGTACCCGCCGATCAGCAGCGCCATTCCGCTCTGGAACGAGACCGCCCCCGGCGCCTGGGCAAGGCGCATCAGCTCATTCTGAAAGATCAGTCGCGCGGCGTCGGGCATGATGCGCGCCATCGCCTCGCCCTGGCGCGCCACCTGGGCCGGATCGGCGAGAAGGCCGTAGAGTCCCATCACGATGGCGATGGCGGGGAAGATCGCCAGCATGATGAAGAACGACACCCCGCCCGTGTAGAGCATCACGTCCCGCCCCCAGAGGCGCGACAGGGCCTTGCCCAGTACGGTCAGTATCACCCGCAGGCCGTGGACCGGATCCAGGTCGCTGGCCTGGAAGCGGCGGATGATCTCGCGGGGGTTCATGGGCGCGGAAGGTGGGCGGCGACTCGGGAGCTTGCAAGCCGACCAAAGGATAACGGCGCGCCACCTGGGTTAGTAGGTGGCGCGCCGCCGATGGGCGTGTCGTTCCATCCGGACCGTTCGCCGCTTCGAGGGACGGGAGAGCGCGACGACCGATCCGACCGTCACTCTCGTCCCCGGCGGCTGAACCGCACCTGAATGCTGCTTTCAGATAAGCGGTTGTTACAGCTCAGCTTGTTCAGGCCAGGGCGGCGATCTCGGCCTCGGAGAATCCCCACTCGGCCAAAGCCTCCTGGGTGTGCGCGCCGATAGACGGCGGCGGCCCTTGAATCTTGCCGGGGGTAGCCGAGAAGCGCGGCGCCGGAGCCGGCTGAACGACCCCGGCGAGCTCGACGAAGGTCTCTCGGGCGACGTTATGCGGATGCTTGGGGGCTTCATCCAGGTCCAGGACCGGGCCGAAGCACACGTCGGTGCCGCCCATGATCGCGGTCCATTCGTCGCGCGTCTTGGTGGCGATCACCTTGGCCAGCTTCTCACGAAGAGCGGGCCACATCGACCGATCCATCTGGCGCTGGAATTCGGGATCAGTGATGCCGGTCTTCTCCAGCAGCAGGGCGTAGAACTGCGGCTCGATCGACCCGATCGAAACCCACTTGCCGTCGCTGCACTGGTAGGTGTCGTAGAAGTGCGCGCCGCCGTCGAGCAGGTTTGAACGGCGCTCTTCCTGCCATGCGCCGGCGCCCTTGAAGCCGTAGAACATGGCCATCAGCGAAGCGGCGCCGTCGCTCATGGCGCAGTCCACAACCTGGCCCTTACCGGTCTCGCGGGCCTGGATGATCCCCGCCAGCAGGCCGAACGCCAGGTAGAGCGCGCCCCCACCGAAGTCGCCCACGAGGTTCAGCGGCGGGACCGGCTTGTCCTTCGTGCCAATGGCGTGCAGTGCGCCGGTGATGGCGATGTAGTTCATGTCGTGGCCGGCGGCCTGGGCGTAGGGCCCGGTCTGGCCCCAGCCGGTCATCCGGCCGTAGACCAGCTTTGGATTGCGGTTCAGCGCCACGTCGGGACCCAGGCCCAGGCGCTCCATGACGCCCGGCCGGAAGCCCTCGATGATGCCATCCGCCTTTTCCATCAGCTTCAGGCAGGCCTCGACGGCGTCGGGGCTCTTGAGGTCGAGCGCCACCGAGCGGCGGCCACGCGAGGTCACGTCGGACGGGGCGCCCCGGCCCTGCCCCTTGCGGTCGACCCGGACGACGTCGGCGCCCAGGTCCGACAACAGCATGCCGCAGAACGGGCCCGGCCCGATGCCGGCGAATTCCACGATCTTGAGGCCGGTCAGAGGACCCTGGCGCATTCCGTCTTCTCCCAACAAAGCTTTGGCTGATCTAAGCGGCTTGCCCTTCGGTCAGCCAAGCCTGCCGGCTCAGCCCCCACCAGGTAGCGACTGGCCGTCGTCCACGGTCAGGATGCTACCCGTGATCGCGCTACCGGCCGGCCCGACCATCATCAGGACAGCCTCGTCCAGGTCTGAGGCGTCCATCAGGCGGCGTCGCGGAAAGCCCTTGAGCTGCTTCTGTCCGCCTTCGGTGGGCCACCACGAGGCGTTGATGTCCGTCTCGATGTAGCCGGGGCAGATGGCGTTCACCGCGATTCCCCGCCGAGCCCACTCCCGGGCCAGGCTGCGGGTCAGCATCGCGACCGCCGCCTTCGAGCCGCAATATGCGGACAGGCCGGGCAACACCGTGTGACTGGCGATCGAGGCGATGTTCAGGATCCGGCCCTCGACTCCGGCGGCGATCATGCGCCGGGCAGCCTCCCGGGCGGCGAAATAGGTGCCACGCACATTGACGGCGAAGGTGCGGTCGAACTCCTCGATGCTCAGGTCCAGCGCCAGGCCTTCGCCGCCCACGCCAGCGTTGTTCACGAGGATGTCCAGCCCGCCGAGCTCGGCCACGGCACGATCCAGGGTGGGACCGATCGCGGCCGCGTCCGCCACGTCCAGACTCAGCGCCACGGCGCGTCCGCCGGCGGCATTGATCTCCTCGGCCAGCGCCTGGATCCGCTCCTCCCGCCGCGCAGTCACCGCCACCGCGGCGCCATGTCGGCTCAGGAGCCGTGCGAAATGCTCGCCCAGTCCGCCGCTTGCGCCCGTGATGAACGCCGTCTTTCCCGCCAGTACGCCCGCCAAGGTTCCCCTCCCTGCGACAATGAAACCCTTCCGCAACCTGCGGAGGGATATGGGACAACTCTACCGGCCCTGGTGATTCCGTGCTTAGGGCAGGACAGGGCGCTGACGGATGGGGATATGGCGGCAGGGATCCAGGCGCGAGTCCTGATCGTCGCGCGTGACGATTCCACGGCAGGTCCCCTTGCGGAGGGCCTGGACCGGCTCGGCTGGCGCACGGTGACCGCGCGCAGCGAGGCTGCGGCTGCGGCTGCGCTTTCCGATCTGCAAATTCAGGCCGCGATCGTGGACCTGTCCTTGATGGACGGCCGCGAGGCCGAAGGCCTGCCCGATCGGCTGCGCGCCGCCTGTGCGCCGCGCCATCTGCCCGTCCTGGCCATGGGCGCCCCCGATCCCTTCCAGAACGATCGTGGCTACGACCTCACCCTCGCCGGCCCGCTGCATCCGGCGCAGGCCGCCATGCGTCTGGAGACGCTGGTCCGCACGGCCGTCGCCGAAGAGGAGTTCGAGGTCCGGATCGAAACCTTCGCCGAGCGCGGCCATCCACTCGACCCGCCCGAAATCGACTCGACGCCCTATCGCGTCCTGGCCATCGGGGAACCGGCACCCCAGTTCCTGGCGCTTTCCAACGCTCTCGCCCGCAGCGGGGCCGAGGTGGTGGGCGCCTTCACGGCCTTCACGGCCTTCGACTATCTGCACGAGCGCCCCTTCGACGCCGTGGTGCTCTGGGCGGGCGAAAATCCGCAGGAGGCCCTGTCGATCGCCGCCGGCTTGCGGCGCAACACGCGCCTCTACCACACCCCTGCCCTGCTCTACATGCGCGCCCAGTCGCCGATCACGGCGGCCGAGGCCTACAATCGCGGCATTTCGGACGTGGCCTCGCCCGAGACGCCGGAGAGCGAGACCGCGCTGCGTGTCGTCGAACTGGCGCGGGCCTACCGTCGGCAGAAGGGCGTCCGGGCCGCGCTGGATCAGGCGCGGGGGTCCGGCCTCATGGACGCGGCGACCGGCCTCTTCACCCGCGATCTGTTCGCCGGCCACCTCGTGCGCCTCGCGCGGTGCTCGCGCGAGCGGAACAGGCCGCTGAGCGTCTGCATGCTGAAGGTCGCCGAGAAGCCGGAGCTGAAGGCGCCGCGCGCCGGCGGCTGGGTCGCCAGGGCCGTGCCGCAGATCGGCTCGATGATCGGCCGACTGGTGCGCGCCGAGGACACTGCGGCCCGCCTGGCGCCTGAGGTCTTCGCCCTCGCCCTACCCGCGACACCCCTTCACGCCGCGCGCGCTGCCGGCGAACGGATCGCCGCGGTGATCGGGTGCACGGCTTTCGAGGCCGGCCAGGGCGCCACGCCCTTCGTCGTGGAATTCGACCTGGGCGTGGCCGAGGTCGCGTCGCCCGAGGCCGTTGGATTGGCGCTCGAGCAGGCTGCGGCCATGGCCCACGGCCGCAAAGCCAGCTGAAACGCCCGCGCTATTGTTTGGCCGGCGGCGCGGCGGCTCGCGCCGCGGCTGACAGCCGCTTGCCCACCGCCTGATATTCCTGCGTCCGGGCGTTCAGCTCGCCGCTGCAGCGCTGGAGTTCCGCCTGCACCTGCTGCTGTTGCGGCATCTTCGCCGCCTCGGCTTTAAGCAGGCCCTCGAGCCGGGCCGTGGGGCCGCGGGCGGTCAGGCGGCCGAGGTAGAAATACATCCCCTTGGACGCCTGCTCGGCCTGCTTGGGGTCGCGGGCGATGAGCTGAAGCACCAGCAGGCAGCGGGTATCGGCCTGCTCGGAGCCTCCGGGCGCCTGCGCCAGCGCAGGCGGCGCGACGGCCGCCAGGGCGATGGCGGCGGTCAGGCTCAGCAAGACGTTTCGCATCAAGGTCTCCTCGCGACTTTTCACGACACCCGGGCACGTCGCCGGTGTCCAGCTTCACCCACTCCGGACGTGGGTCACCTGGCCAGGCGGGCCAACTCCGACAACACCTTTTCGGCGGCGCCAAGGCGCTGCTTGGGCGTCTCCCACTCGCCTTTCACCACGACCTTGTGGTCCGGACGCAGCTTCCAGGCCATCGTATTCTTGGCGATGAACTGCACGAGCGCGGCCGGATTGCGGAAATCGTCGTTGCGGAAGGTGACCACGGCTCCCTTCGGACCGACGTCGATCTTCGCCACGTTGGCTTCGCGGCACATGCCCTTGATGGCCACCACCTTCAGAAGTTGATCCGCCTCGGGCGGCAGCGGCCCGAAGCGGTCGATCAGCTCGGCCGCCAGCGCTTCCCGGTCCTGCGCCTTCTCGGCGTCCGAGATGCGGCGATAGAGCGCCAGCCTGACGTTCAGGTCCGGCACATATTCGTCGGGGATGAGGACTGCCGCGCCGGTGTTGATCTGAGGCGACCATCCACGGTCCGGCACGAGCGCGTCGGCGTCGGCCCGAGCCTTCAGCTCGTTCACCGCATCCTCCAGCATCTGCTGGTAGAGTTCGACCCCGATCTCCTTGATGTGACCCGACTGTTCGTCGCCCAGCAGGTTGCCGCCACCCCGGATGTCGAGGTCGTGGCTCGCGAGCTGGAAACCGGCCCCCAGGCTGTCCAGGGACTGCAGCACCTTCAGCCGCTTCTCGGCCGAGAGGGTGATCTGCTTCTCGGCCGGAGTCGTCAGATAGGCGTAGGCGCGCGCCTTGGACCGGCCCACGCGTCCGCGCAGCTGGTACATCTGCGCCAGGCCGAACATGTCGGCCCGGTGGATGATCATGGTGTTGGCGGTCGGGATGTCGAGGCCGCTCTCCACGATCGTGGTGGCCAACAGCACATCGTACTGGCCGTCGTAGAAGGCGGTCATCACCTCCTCGAGCTGGGTCGGGGCCATCTGGCCGTGGCCGACCACGAACTTCACCTCGGGGACCTGTTCGCGCAGGAACCGTTCCAGCTCCGGAAGGTCGTTGATCCGCGGGCAGACAAAGTAGGCCTGGCCGCCGCGATACTTCTCGCGCAGCAGCGCTTCGCGAACGACGACCGGATCCCACGGGGTGATGTAGGTGCGCACCGCCAGCCGGTCGACCGGCGGCGTGGCGATGATCGACATCTCCCGGATACCGCTGAGCGACATCTGGAGCGTCCGGGGGATCGGCGTGGCGGTCAACGTCAGCATGTGCACGTCGGCGCGAAGCTCCTTGAGCTTCTCCTTGTGCTTCACGCCGAAGTGCTGCTCCTCGTCGACGATCACGAGGCCGAGCTCCTTGAAGCTGACCTGCTTCGACAGCACCGCATGGGTGCCGACGACGATCTCCACCTCCCCATTGGCCAGGCCCTCGCGCGTTTCCGAGGCTTCCTTGGCGGGCACCATGCGCGAGAGGCGGCGGACCTTGACCGGCCATCCCTCGAACCGTTCGGAGAAGGTCTTGAAGTGCTGGCGCGCCAGCAGGGTCGTTGGCGCGACCACGGCCACCTGTTTGCCGCTCATGGCCACCACGAAGGCGGCCCGCAGCGCGACCTCAGTCTTGCCGAAGCCGACGTCTCCACAGATCAGCCGGTCCATCGGCTTGCCGGCGCCGAGGTCCTCGAGCACGTCGCCGATAGCGGCGAGCTGGTCGTCGGTTTCCTCGTAGGGGAAGCGGGCGCAGAATTCGTCGAACAGGCCCTGCGGAGGCTCGGCCGCTTCGGTCTGGCGCATGGCCCGCTCGGCGGCGATCCGGATGAGGCCGTCGGCCATTTCCCGGAGCCGTTCCTTGGCCCGGGCCTTTCGCGCCTGCCAGGCCGCGCCGCCCAGCCGGTCGAGTTGCACGCCTTCGCTGTCAGCGCCGTAGCGGGTCAGCAGGTCGATGTTCTCGACCGGCAGGTAGAGCTTGGCGTCGCCGCCGTACTGCAACTCCAGGGTGTCGTGCGGCGCCCCCTGCACGTCGAGGGTCTTCAGGCCCTCGTAGCGGCCAATGCCGTGGTCGATGTGGACCACGAGGTCACCCGGAGTCAGGGCGGACGCCTCGGCCAGGAAATTCGAGGCCCGACGGCGCTTGCGTGGCCGCGCCAGGCGGTCGCCGAGGATGTCGGTTTCCGAGATGACCGCCAGGTTGTCGGTCTCGAAGCCGGCGTCCAGCGGCAGGATCACGCGTTGCGGCGACTTCGGATCGCCGGCCTTCGCCGCGTCCCAGTAGGGCGCGAGCGGCAGTTTCTTGAGCCCGTGGTCGGCCAGCATATGGCCCAGGCGGTCGGACGATCCCTCGGACCAGCTTGCGAACAGCACGCGCTTGCCGCCGGCGCTCAGCGCCTTGGCGTGGTCGACCGTGGCCTCGAACAGGTTGACGCTGTCCAGCTTGCGCTCGGCCGAGAAATTGCGCCCGGCCCGCGCGCCCATGTCGACGACGACCTCGCCCTCGGCTTCGTTGAATGCGCTGAAACGGCGGGTCGGGCGTACGGCGAGCGCCTCGCTCCATTCGGCCTCGTCGAGGTAGAGGCGCGTGGGTTCAAGCGGATGATACTGGGTCTTCCGCTCGGTGTTCGACCGCGCTTCATAGGCGTCGGCGATCATCGCCAGCCGCTCGTCGCGTGCGTCGCGGGCCAGATGATCCAGCGCGATCACCGTGTCCTTCGGCAGGTAGTCGAACAGGCTCGCCAGGCCCGGGTAGAACAGCGGCAGGTAATGCTCCATGCCCGCCCGCCGGCCGCCTTCGCTGATCGTGGCGTAGAGCGGGTCATCTCCCGGCGCGCCGAAGGTCTCGAGATAGCCCGTGCGGAAGCGGCTGATCGCCTCCTTGTCCAGCAGGGCCTCGCTGACCGGAAGGAGCGAGACGTCCTTCAGCTGCCTGGTAGAGCGCTGGGTTTCCGGGTCGAAGGCGCGGATCGACTCCAGCGTGTCGCCGAAAAGGTCCAGCCGGACCGGCTCCTCCGCGCCCGGCGGGAACACGTCGATCACCCCGCCGCGGATCGCGAACTCGCCCTTCTCCGAGACGGTGGAGGCGCGACTGTAGCCGTTGACCGCGAAATAGGCCTCAAGGTCGCCGATCTCGACCGAATTACCGACCTTGGCCGAATAGCTGGCGCGCTTTACCGCCGATACCGGCGGGACCCGCTGGATCAGCGCAGGCACGGTTGTCACCAACAGCCGCGGCTTGCCGTCCAGCCCGGCGGCCAACTGCGACAACGTCGCCATCCGCTGCGCGGCGACGCCGGCTGATGGCCCGACGCGATCGTACGGGAGGCAGTCCCAAGACGGGAATGTCAGCACCTCGACGCCCTGGGCGAAGAACCGGAAGGCGTCGGTGAAGGCCGAAAGGCGCGCGGCGTCCCGCGCCACGAAGACCAACAGGCCCTTCCGCGCCTTCAGGATGTCTGCGGCGACCAGGGCGTCGAATCCCTCCGGCGCGCCGACCAGGTCCAGGCGTCCCGGATCGTCGGCGACGCGCCGCATCTGCGCCGTGGACAGCGGGCGAGCGCCGTCAGCCATGGTCGGGGCCATCGGTGACATGCCGGTGGGCCTGGTCTCGGAACGCCTTGAGCCGGTCCATCAGCGGGCCGTCGAACTCGGCCGGTGTGGGCTCGCGTTCGAGGATCCAGCCGTAGAGGTCCTGGTCCGGTTGCTCCAGCAGGGCTTCGAACCAGTCGAGCTCTGCTGCCGTGAACGTCGAGACGTGTTGATCCGCGAACGGCCCCAGGATGAGGTCCGCTTCCCGGAAGCCGCGGCGCCAGGCCCGCAGCTTCAGCTTCTTGAGCCTTGCATCGTTTGTCGTCATGCGAGAGGTCGCGGATATAGAGCGGCGCGGTCCTTCGCGCCAGTCGGCTATGGTCGAAGGATGCGGCCGGAGATTCTGTTCCCGCTTTTTGCGCCGATCACGTCCTTGAAGGGCGTCGGTCCTCGCGTGGCGCCTCTGCTGGAGAAGGTGGCCGGCCCCCTCGTCCGCGACGTGCTGTGGCTGCAGCCCCATGCCTTGATCGTGCGGACCCCGGCGGTGCTCTCGGCTGCGGTGGACGGCCAGGTGATGACCTTCGAGGTCACGATCCAGGACTACCAGAAGCCGCGCGTGGCCAGTCAGCCCTGGCGGGTGCAGGCGGCTGACGCGACCGGCCTGATCACCCTGGTCTTCTTCGGACGCTTCGGCGACCAGCTCCAGCAGCGCCACCCGGTCGGGGCGCGGCGGATCGTGTCGGGCAAGGTCGAGGAAACCCGGTTCGGTCGCCAGATGGTGCATCCGGACTACATGGTCGATCCCGAACGCCGGGACGACATCCCCGAGATCGAAGCCGTCTATCCCGCGACCGAGGGCCTGCCCCCCCGGCGCGTCCGCGGCTTCGTGCTGGAGGCACAGGCCCGGGCGCCCGATCTGCCTGAGTGGCAGGACCCCGCCTTCCTGGCCCGCGAGCGGTTTCCGTCGTGGCTGGAGGCCATGGAGTTGCTGCATTCCCCCCGCAGCGAGGCCGATCTCTCCCCACTCAGCCTGCACCGGCGGCGCCTGGCCTATGACGAGCTGCTGGCTCACCAGCTCGCCATGGCCCAGCGCAAGGCGGCTCGCCGCCGTGAGCCGGCGGCGCGAATAGCGCCCAGCGCTCTGGCGCAGGCGCTGAAGGCCGACCTGCCCTTCGCCTTCACCGGCGCCCAGGAACGCGCGCTTGACGACATCAGGCAGGACTTCGGCGCCGGCGAGCGGATGAGCCGGCTCGTCCAGGGCGACGTCGGGTCGGGCAAGACTGTGGTGGCGATGTGCGCCATGGCCGATGTGGCCGAGGCCGGCGGCCAGAGCGCCCTGATGGCTCCGACTGAGATCCTCGCACGACAGCACTACGAGACCATCTCGGGTCCCCTCGCCGCCCACGGCGTCAGCGTCATCCTGCTCACCGGCCGGGACAAGGGCGCCCAGCGGGCCGAGAAACTGAGAGCGCTAGCTTCGGGAGAAGCCAAGGTGGCGGTCGGCACCCACGCCCTCTTCCAGGATGAGGTGAGGTTCAGCAGACTCCAGCTGGTGGTCATCGACGAGCAGCACCGGTTCGGCGTCGCCGAGCGGCAGCGCCTCCAGGCCAAGGGAGAGGCCACCCACCTCATCGCCATGTCGGCGACACCGATCCCCCGGACCCTCGAGCTGACGATGTACGGAGACCTCGACGTCAGCCGCATCGACGAGAAGCCTCCGGGGCGCACCCCCGTCGCCACTCGGGCCGTCCCCATGCCGCGCGTCGAGGAGATCGTCGGACGCCTGAGGGAGGCGGCAGCGGGCGGCGCGCAGGCTTTCTGGATCTGCCCGCTGGTCTCTGAATCAGAGGTCAGCGACCTGGCAGCAGCCGAGATGCGGGCGTTGGCTCTTCGCAAGGCGATCGGTCCGGGCGTGGGCCTGATCCATGGCAAGATGCCCGCTGCCGAGAAGGACGCGGTGATGGCCGAGTTCGCGGACGGGAGGCTATCGGTTCTGGTTGCGACGACCGTCGTCGAGGTGGGCGTCAACGTGCCGAACGCCACGATCATGGTGATCGAGCAGGCCGAACGCTTTGGCCTCGCCCAGCTCCACCAGCTCAGAGGACGGGTCGGTCGCGGCCGGCGCGAGAGCGCGTGCGTCCTGCTCTATGATCCGCCGCTGTCCGAGACCGCTCAGCAGCGGCTGGACATCTTGCGCCGCACCGACGACGGGTTCGTGATCGCCGAGAAGGACCTGGAGCTGCGGGGCGGCGGCGACGCCCTCGGCCTGCGCCAGAGCGGCCTTCCCGACTACGTTTTCGCCGATCCGTTCGTCCATCGCGAGCTTATCGCCGCGGCCGGCGACGATGCCCGCCTTGTCGTCGCCCGTGACCCAGAGCTGGCCAGCCCTCGGGGCCGGGCTCTTCAGGTTCTGCAGGAGCTGTTCGACTGGAAGGCCGGTCTGACCCTGCGCGACGCCGGCTAGACGCGGACCATCCGCTTGCCGCGGTTCTCCCCGTGGAGCAGCCCGACCAGCGCCGCCGGGAGGTTCTCGAACCCGTCGATGACGTCTTCCTGAACCTTGAGCTCACCCGACGCGACCCAGCCCTGGAGGTCGGACAACGCCTTGTCGTTATGCTCGGCGAAATCCGAGACGATGAAGCCGCGCACCGTCAGTCGCTTGGTGACGATCAGCCCGGGCACGCCCCGGGGGCCGTGGCGCGGCGGTGCGCCGTCATAGCTGGAGACCGCCCCGCAGCAGGCGATCCGACCATAGTTGTTCATCCCGAACAGGCAGGCCTCGAACACGTCGCCGCCCACGTTGTCGAAATAGACATCGATACCGCTCGGGACCGCGGCGCGAAGCTCGCGCTTGAACTCTGGCGACTTGTAGTCCACGGCGCCGTGGAACCCGAGCTCGTCCGTCAGCCAGCGACCCTTTTCTGCGCCCCCGGCGATGCCGATCACGCGGCAACCCTTGATCCGGGCGATCTGCCCGACGATCGAGCCGACGGAACCGGCGGCAGCCGAAACCACGACGGTCTCCCCGGCCTTGGGTCGGCCGCACTCGAGCAGGCCGAAGTAGGCCGTGAGCCCGGCAACGCCATAGACGCTGAGCAGGTGCGTCGCCGGTTTCAGGTCCGGCAGTCTGGCCAGCTTCTTGCCCGGCAGGACGGCGTAGTCCTGCCACCCGGTGTCGCCGAAAACGAGGTCGCCCGGCTTCAGGTGCGCCACACGCGAGTCGACCACCTCGGCCAGCGCGCCGCCCGCCATCACCTGCCCGGCGTCCAGCGCCGATCGGTAGGTCGCGCCTTGCATCCAGGCGCGGTTTGCGGCGTCCAGCGAGACATAGCGCGTCCTGACCAGCACCTCGCCGTCGCCGGGCGTCGGTGTCTCGGCCGTGGTCAGCCGGAAGTGCTCCGGCGCCAAGCGCTCGCCCTGCGGCAGTCGATCCAGAACGATCTGGCGATTGGTCATGGTGTCCTCCCGTTTTGGCCGGGAGCTTGTCACCGCGCGCGCCAGGCCGCCAGCCGATGCTTCGCGTCCGCCTCGAGGTCCGCGTAGAAGAGGTTGAACCCCGGGACCTTTCGCCGGTCCGCCCAGTCTCCGCTCGGCTTGAAGGCCGACGACCTCGGGCGGCTGACCCGCAGCACGCCGCCCTCGCAACGGGCGGAGACGTGGCGTGCGGTGAACGCCGGCCGCGCGCCCCATTCCAGCCCGGTCGCGTTCGCCGCGCCCAGGTGAAGCCGCGCCGGAGCGGGGTGGTCCGTGACCGCCCCCAGGATTGGGTTGAAGCAAAGGGCCGGGCGCGGCGAGAGATTCACCAGCTCCCCGGTCGGCGCCCAGACCAACGCCCGGTCCAGCAGTCGTTTGGCGGCGTCGAAGTCTCCGTCGTAGACCCTCGCCCAGGCGGCCAGGCATCCGGCTTGGTCGCGCTCGACGCAGGGGGGGAGAGGCGGCGTGTCGGCCGGGGCGACCGTGTCCACGAGGTAGGCCGCCACCAGCCGGCTCTTCAGTATCGGGTCGGTCGCGATCTCCTCGGCCAGCAGCCGCAGGCCCAGGGTGCCCCCCTGCTCCACGCCCACGATCAGGAAGGGTCGGCCACCGTTGTCATGAGCCAGATAGTGGCGAAAGGCGTCTCGAACGTCGCCGTAGGCGAACTGCCGCGCCTCACGCGCGTCTTCCCGGAGGGTCGTCAGGCTGTAGAGGCTGGCCTGTCGGTATCGCGGCGCAAAGACCCGCCCAACGCTCACGAACGGGCCGACGTAATTGGGCGCCATCACGCGCTCGAACTGCCGACTGGCCTTGCGTGCGTTGAGCCGGGCGTTCCAGTTGCGGCCGCCGTCGTAGGTCGTCGGCGCGATGAAGAAGATGTCCGCGGGAAGGTCGTTGTCCGCCTTCGGCCGCAGGTACCAGGCCTCCGACCGCGCATAGTCCGGCGGCGGCGGCGGGTCATAGGTCTGGAACGGCACCTTCGGGTCCAGCGCCGTCGAGACGAGGTCGCCCCAGAACGCCACCACGCCAACCGCCAGGACGAGCGCAATGCCGAGCAGACCGGTCAGCCACCAGCGGCGGCGACGCAAGGCCGGCGTCGGCGCGTCCATCGTCAGCGGTACGGGTCCGGCTGGCTGAGGTAACGGCCCACGTAGTCGCCGATCCCCTCCTCCAGGCTGGTCATCGGCGCCGCGTAGCCCGCCTGAACCAGCCGCTCCATCCGGGCCTCGGTGAAGTACTGGTACTTGTCGCGGATCGCCGGCGGCATGGGCGTGTAGTCGATCTGCGCGGTCTTGCCGGCGGCGGCGAAGACCTGCCGGGCCATGTCCTCGAAGGTCCGCGCCTGACCCGAGCCCAGGTTGTAGATGCCATTCACCTGCGGGTTCTCGAACAGCCAGCGGGTGACATCGGCCACGTCCCGCACATAGACGAAGTCCCGCTTCTGACCGCCATCCGGCACGTCCGGGCGATAGCTCTTGAACAGCTGGACGCCATGGCCGTCACGCACGTGGGGCCAGATCTGCGAGGCCACCGATTTCATACTGTGTTTGTGCTCTTCGTTCGGCCCGTAGACGTTGAAGAACTTCAGCCCCACCCACTGCGGCGGGGCATAGTCCCGCGCCGCCTGGCGGGCGGCGAACAGGTCGAAGAACGCCTTGGACCAGCCGTAGGTGTTCAGCGGACGGAGCCGCGCCAGGGCCTCGTAGTCGTTGTCGTCGTCGAACCCTTGCTCGCCCCCGCCGTACGTCGCCGCGGACGACGCGTAGACCAGCCGCCGCTGACGGTCGGCGCACCAGCGAAAGAGGTCGCGGCTAAGGGTGAAGTTGGAATGGACGATCTTGTCCGCGTCGGGCTCGGTCGTCGACGACACCGCCGCCATGTGAACGACAAGCTCGATATCGCGCCAGCGCTTCTCCAGCCAGTCGAACATGGCGTCCGGCGCCACGAAGTCGCCGATGGGATGCTTGGCGATATTGCGCCACTTGCCCAGTTCGGCTTCTCGAAGCCGGTCGCAGACGACCACGTCTAGCCCGCGATCCTCTGCCAGCTTCGCGACGATATTCGAGCCGATGAACCCGGCCCCGCCGGTGACGAAGATGATCCGCCGGGTCATGCCTGTTCCTTTCGCGCCATGCGGGCGATGGCGGCCGTCGTGGAATAGCCGTCCACGATCTCGGCCAGGCGCACCTCCCCGCCCCAGGACTTGACCAGGTCGCCCCCGACCACCTGGTCCTCGGTATAGTCCGCGCCCTTGATCAGCACATCGGGCCGAGCAGCCTCGATCAGCTTCAGAGGCGTAAGCTCGTCGAACGGCGCCACGAGATCGACGCTGCGCAGGCCGGCCAGCACGAGCGCCCGGCTCTCAAGATCGTTCACCGGTCGACCGTCACCCTTCAGCGCCCGGACCGACGAGTCCGAATTCAGCCCGACGATCAGCCGATCGCACCAGCCGCGCGCCTGGGCGAGGTAGGCCACGTGGCCGCGATGCAGGATGTCGAAGCAGCCATTCGTGAAGCCCACCTTCAGCCCCTGGGCCCGCCAGCGGGCCACCTCTTCGACCATCCGCTGCGGGGTGGCGATCTTGCCCTCCGCCACGGCCGCGTGCGCCGACAGCAGCGCCTCGACCAGTTCGTCGGGACTGACCGTCGCGGTTCCCGCCTTGCCCACCGCCACACCGGAGGCGAGCTGGGCGAAGGCGATGGCGTCCTCGACGCCGACACCCGCCGCCAGCGAGAGGCCCAGCGCGGCCAGCGCCGTGTCGCCGGCGCCCGAGGCGTCGAACACCTCGCGCGGCGTGGTCCGGAAGTGCCGCACCGGCTCGCCGCGCAGGCCCAGCGAGACGCCCTTGGCGGCGCGCGTGACCAGCACCCCCTTGGTTTGCCAGAGATCCAGCGCACGCGCGATCGCCCTCTCGACCTCCGTATCGGTCTCGGTCGGCAGGTCGGTGGCGTATGACAGCTCGGCCGCATTGGGCTTCACGAGGTCGATGTCACCGTAGCGGGCGAACGAGCGCGCCTTCGAGTCCACGATCACGCGCGCACCGGACTCGGCCGCGGCCTCCCGCGCGGCGGCGATCACCGCGTCGGTCACGACGCCCTTGCCGTAGTCGGAGATCAGGATCACCCCTGCGCCGCGCGCCGCGTCCCTAAGCGTGCGGATCAGTCGTTGTTCGACCTCCCCGCTCACCGGACGGCTCTCCTCCAGGTCGACCCGCAGCAGCTGCTGGCCACCGGAGACGAAGCGGGTCTTCAGGGTGGTCGGGCGGCTGGCGTCCGTGACGAGATAGCCCTCGATCACCGGCTCCTCCTCGCCGACCAGGCGCGAGGCCTCATGACCTTCGGCGTCGCCGCCGATCACCCCGACCAGCGCCACCGAGCCGCCCAGCGCGGCGATGTTGCGCGCCACGTTTCCGGCGCCGCCCAGCATCTTGAGCTCTCGCTGGCGGGCCAGCACCGGAATCGGCGCTTCGGGCGACACGCGGCTGACCGAGCCGTAGACGAAGCGGTCCAGCATCAGGTCGCCGACGCACGCGACCCGCTTCCCCGCGAGAGCGCCAAGCAGGCTCTGGAGTGAGGCCAAATCCATGCGGCTAGCGTGTGGGACGCGTTGCGGGGGCGGTCAAGCGCCGGCAACGGCCGTCCGGATCGCCTTCAGCGTCGACAGAAGCCCCGCCGCATCGCTCACGGGTAGCGCGCTGGGTCCATCGCAGAGCGCGCGATCCGGATCGGGGTGGAACTCCAGGAACACCCCGTCCGCGCCGGAGGCCACCGCCGCCTTAGCGATCACCGGCACGCCCTCGCGGCGCCCCCCCGTCGCGACGCTTTTGCCCCGCGGGTCGGCGCCGGGCAGTTGCACGGCGTGGGTGGCGTCGATCGTCACCGGCACGCCGAGGTCCTTCATCCGGCCTATGCCCAGCATGTCCACGATCAGGTTGTTGTAGCCGAACGAGACCCCGCGCTCGCAGAGGATGGTCAGCGCCTTCCCGTCCGTGGCGTCGCCGATCTTGTCGACGATGGCGCGGCAATCCCAGGGCGCCAGGAACTGGCCCTTCTTCACGTGCAGCAGGCCGCCGGCGGCCGCCGTGGCGCGCGCCGTCGCGACGACCAGGTCGGTCTGGCGGCAGAGGAAGGCCGGAATCTGTACGATGTCCGCCACGGCGGCCACCGGCTCGGCCTGGTCGATCTCGTGCAGGTCGGTGCAGATCGGAACGTGCAGTTCGGCCTTCACGGCGGCCAGCATCTCGAGGCCCTTCGCGAGGCCGGGGCCGCGGTAGCTGGTGATCGAGGAGCGGTTGGCCTTGTCGAAGCTGGCCTTGAAGACATAGGGCAGGCCCAGCTCCGCTGTCACCGCCTTCAGGTGACGACCCACCTTCAGCGCCATGGGCAGGTCTTCCAGCACGTTGAGACCGGCGATCACGACCAGGGGCTGGCCGTCGCCGATCGAGAGGTTCCAGCGGTCGAGGGTGAGGACGGCCATGGGGCTCCCTTCGTCTTGGTGGGCGTCTAGTCGCCCGACGCGGCCGCCATCTCAAGCGCCTTTGCGCGTCTGACCTCGCCGCTTGACCGTATCGATGGCTCAGCCGATAGCGCGCCCCGCTGTCGGTGTTATCCTCAGCGTGGGTACAGGGGACGATTGATGAAGGCAGGTTCGCAGATGCCGGACCTCTCTGGGACGCCGCTCGTGTTCAGGACCGCGGCCCAGACCATCATCCGAAATTGGAACACGGGGGTGATGACCTTCGTGCTGCCTGACGGGCGTCGGATTCGACTGGAAGGCCGCGAGCCGGGCCCGGAGGCGACGCTGATCGTCCACCATTACGGCTTTATCAAGCGGACCATCTCCAACGGCACCATCGGCTTCGGCGAAGGCTACATGGCCGGCGAATGGGATACGCCCGACCTGTCGGTCCTGCTGGAGGTACTGGCCCAGAACTACGCCCGCTTCGAGAAGGTCTCGTTCGGCACGCCGTTCATGGCGGCGCTGAACCTGATCGAGCACGCGTTCCGTCGGGACAATAGCCGCGCGGGGTCGAAGAAGAACATCCACGCCCACTACGATCTGGGGAATGCCTTCTATTCGCGCTGGCTGGATCCGACGATGACCTATTCCGCGGCCAGGTTCGAACGCCCCGGCGAGGCCCTGCCGGACGCCCAGCGGCGCAAGTACCGCACCCTTTGCGAGAGCATGGGTCTGGCCCCCGACCACCATGTGCTGGAGATCGGCTGCGGCTGGGGCGGGTTCGCCGAGTTCGCGGCCAAAGAGGTCGGCGCTCGGGTGACCGCGATCACCATCTCGGAGGAGCAATTCAAGTTCGCCAAGGAACGCATGTTCCGTCTCGGGCTCAACGAGAAGGCGGACGTTCAACTCGTGGACTATCGGGATGTGACCGGCCGCTTCGATAGGGTCGCCTCGATCGAGATGTTCGAGGCTGTCGGCGAGCGGTATTGGCCCACCTATTTCGACAAGGTCCGCGACAGCCTGAAGCCGGGCGGCCAGGCGGGCCTGCAGATCATCACCATCCGCGACGAGTATTTCGCCCATTACAAGCGCACGCCCGACTTCATCCAGAAGTACATCTTCCCGGGCGGCATGCTGCCCTCCGAGGAGCGCCTTAAGCTCGTCACCGACAGGGCGGGGCTGACGTGGGGCCCGATATCCCGCTTCGGCGCATGCTACGCCGACACGCTTGCCGAATGGGCCCGGCGGTTCGAGGCCGCCTGGGACGAGATCAAGGGGCTGGGGTTCGATGAGCGGTTCCGAAAGCTGTGGCGCTTCTATCTCAGCTACTGCGAGGCAGGCTTCCGCACCGCACGGACCGATGTGGTCCAGCTCAGCCTCGTCAAAGCGTAAGCGCCCCCTGTTCCTTGTCGCCCGGCTTGCCTAAGTAGGCGACCATGGAAATCGCCCGCAGCGTCCTGGACGCCATCGGAAACACGCCCCTGATCCGGCTTCGGCGCGCCAGCGAGGAGACCGGGTGCGAGATTCTCGCCAAGGCCGAGTTCATGAACCCTGGCCAGTCGGTGAAGGACCGGGCAGCCCTCTACATCATCCGGGACGCCGAGAAGAAGGGGTTGCTCAGGCCGGGCGGTCGGATCGTGGAAGGCACGGCCGGGAATACGGGCATCGGCCTCGCCATGGTCGGCAAGGCGCTGGGCTACAAGTGTACGATCGTCATTCCCCGCACGCAGAGTCAGGAGAAGAAGGACGCCATACGGCTTTATGGCGCCGAACTGGTCGAGGTGGACGCCGTCCCCTACGCCAATGAGATGAATTACGTGAAGTATTCCGGACGCTTGGCGGCACAGCTTGCGGAAAACGAGCCGGCCGGCGCGGTCTGGGCCAACCAGTTCGACAACGTCGCCAATCGCCAGGCGCACGTCGAAGGCACGGGTCCCGAGATCTGGCGGCAGACCGACGGCAAGGTCGATGCCTTCATCAGCGCCGTCGGTTCCGGCGGCACGCTCGCCGGCGTCGCCCAGGCCCTTCGCGAACGGAATCCCGAAATCAGGATCGGCATGGTCGACCCCCACGGCTCGGCGCTCTTCCGGTACTACACCCAGGGCGAGTTGGGCTCCGAAGGCTCGTCCATCAGCGAAGGCATCGGTCAAGGCCGCATCACAGCCAACCTCGAGGGGCTGGAGGTCGATCGGGCCTATCGGGTCTCCGACGAGGAGATGCTGCTCGCGATCTTCGATCTCATGGAGTTCGAGGGGCTGGTTATGGGCGGCTCAACCGGCGTCAACGTCGCCGGCGCGATCCGCATGGCGAAGGATCTCGGCCCCGGCCACACCGTCGTCACCATGCTCTGCGACCACGGCCAGCGGTATCAATCCAAGATCTACAACCCCGAGTTCCTGCGGGATAAGGGCCTGCCCGTCCCATCCTGGCTGGAGTAGCGATGACCGATCCGCTCGTCTCCGCCGGCTGGCTGGCGGCCCACCTGAACGACGCCGACGTGCGGGTGGTGGACGCTACCTTGCCGCTGGTCGGCCAGCCTGGCCACGGGCGTGACGTCTACGCCGCAGGCCACATTCCCGGTGCGGTGTTCTTCGACATCAACGCCATCGCCGACACTTCGACAGACCTTCCGCATATGCTGCCGACGCCAGAGGCATTTGCGGCGGCGGCCGGCGACCTGGGCCTCTCACGCGACTCCACGATCGTCGTCTACGACGCCCACGGCATCTATTCCGCACCGCGCGTGTGGTGGACGCTGCGGGTTATGGCCTACCCGAAGGTGTTCGTGCTGGACGGGGGGCTGAAGGCCTGGAGGGCCGAGGGCCTTCCGGTCGAAACGGCTGAGCCTTCCCAGTCGCGGGTTTCCGTCGACGCCTCCTATCGCCCCGAGCTGGTCTCCGACCTCGAAGCGGTTCGCCGTGAACTCGCCGTCGGCGGCGCCCAGGTGGTGGACGCCCGCTCGGCCGCGCGGTTTCGCGGCGAGGCGGCCGAGCCGCGTGCGGGCCTGCGCAGCGGTCACATGCCTGGCGCGCTCAACCTGCCATTCGATCGCATCGTCAACGCCGACGGCACGCTGAAGTCAGCTGACGAACTTCGAGACGCGTTCGCGGAGGTCGCGCTGGAGCGACCGATCATCACCACCTGCGGATCCGGGGTGACGGCCTCGATCCTCGCCTTGGGCCTCGCGCGCCTCGGTCGCTTTGACGTGGCGGTTTATGACGGATCCTGGAGCGAATGGGGTGCGCGCCCGGACGTTCCCGTCGTCACCGGAGCCTGACCCATCCGGATTCGCCCCGCCCAAGAGGCCGACCTCCCCCACCTCGCTGAAATCGAACTGTCGGCCGCCCAGGCGTTCGCCGGGACCGAGATGCCGGCGTTTCTGCTCACCGACTCCGCCCCGCCCGACGCCTGGCGACCCCATCTTCACGCAGGGACCCTGTGGATCGCAGAGGTCGACAGGACGCCCGTCGGGTACCTCGCCGCGCGAGTCGAGGGCGAGCGGCTTCACATCGACGAACTGGACGTAGCGCTGGCGCACCAGGGCCGTGGCTACGGTCGCCGGCTGCTCTCCGAGGCCGCCGCCTGGGCCCGCGCCCGCGGCCTCAGACGTCTCAGCCTCACGACGTTCCGCACGATTGCCTGGAACGGGCCATTCTACGCGTCGTTCGGCTTCCGGGAGTGGCCTGCGACCGACGCGCCGGCGTCTATCGGCCAAGCGCTCAGCGACGAGGCGGCCAGGGGGCTGCCCGACCGGTGCGCCATGGTGATGGACATCTGAGACTCAGCGCATCGGCGGCGCGTACATCAATCCGGGCTTGGGCGCGGTCCAGAGGGCGTTGAGCCCGCGGTCGAGACGCAGGGCGGAGTCGGCGCCCAGGTCGCGTCGGAAGATCTCGTGATAGGCCCCCACCTGCCGGATAACCTGGTAGCCCCAGTCCGCCTTGAGGCCAAGCAGAGCGCCCAGGTCGTCTTCCACGCCGAGCAGCCGGCGGGTCTCGGGGTCGGTGGCCGTCTCGCGCGTCTGCTCCACCGTCGCCGATGACAGGCCCAGTTCCTCGCCCAGCACAGTCGCGAAGAAGGTCCACCGCACGATATCGGCCCAGGCTGGGTCGTTGTCCCGCACGACCGGCCCCAAAGGTTCCTTCGAGATCACCTCCGGCAGAATGACGTGGGAGGCCGGCGCCCCCAGCAGCGAGCGCGACGCCGCCAGCGCCGAGACGTCGGCGGTGAACACGTCGCAGGCTTCGCTCTCGTAGAGCTGGCGCGCCTGCTCTTCCGACTTCGCCTTGACGGCCTGGTAGCGCATGCCCCGGACCCTGAAATAGTCGTCGAGACTGTCGGCGCTGGCGGTCCCCTCCTGCACGCAGACCCGGGCGCCCGAAAGCTCCTCCGCGCTCGCCAACCCCAGAGAACGCGAGACGAGGAACCCCTGGCCGTCGAAATAGGTGGTCACCGGAAAAGTGAGCCCCAGCCCCGCGTCGCGCGCGAAGGTCTGCGACGTGTTGCGCGACAGGATGTCGATCTCGCCCCGCTGCAGTGCGCCGAAGCGGTCCGGTCCCCCGATCGTCGTGAAACGCACCTTGCCGGCATCGCCCAGGGTGGCGGCGGCCACGGCCCGGCAGATGTCGACGTCGAACCCCCGCCACTCTCCGCGCGCGTCGCGCAGCGCGAAGCCAGGAAGGCCCGGATGGACGCCGCACTTCAGGTACCCGCGCGCGCGGATCTTCTCCAGGGTGGGGCTGCGGGCGGGTGCGTAGCCGGTGGGCGCGGCGGCCGGGGCCTCGACCTTTGGCGCCGGCGCCTGTTCGGCGGGCCGGGGGCCGCTGCAGCCCGCGAGGGCCATAGCCACGACCGCTACCGCCGAGAGGCGCCGGATCATCCCTGCTCCTTGATGAAGGCCTGCCTGGGGCTCTAAGTGCCCGTGGCACTTTCGCCAGCGTCGCAGTGACCCGCAACCCCGCATGTCCGACGAGACCCGCCTGATCCACGCCGGCAAGGTCGGCGAACCCCTCGCCCGGACCGTGGGCCCGCCAATCCAGAAGGGCTCGACGGTTCTGCTGCCCACTGCCGCGGCGCTCTACGACGACGCCAACCACTTGACTTATGGGCGCGCCGGACTGGCCGCTCAGGACTGCCTCCGGGATGCCCTGATGACTTTGGAGCACGCCGCGGGGGTGACGCTCTATCCATCGGGCATAGCCGCGATCTCTGGGGCCATGCTCGCCCTGCTCAGCGCCGGCGACGAAGTGCTGGTGGTCGATAGCGTCTACAAGCCTGTGCGGCGGTTCTGCGACAGCGTGCTGAGGCGGTTCGGCGTTGCGGTGACCTACTACGATCCGGCCACGGATCCCGGAGCGCTGGTCGGAAGCGCATCGGACAAGGTGCGAATGATCCTGATGGAGAGCCCCGGCTCGCTCTCCTTCGAAATGCAGGACGTTCCAGCGATCGCAGCCTTGGCGCGGGCCCGAGGCATCCTGACCGCCATCGACAACACCTGGGCGGCCGGCCTGCTGTTCCGCCCGCTTGACCACGGCGTCGACGTCTCGATCCAGGCGCTGACGAAATACGTCGGCGGCCATTCGGACGTCTTCATGGGCTCGGCCGCCGCCCGCGACCCGGCGGTCGTCCGCAAGCTGGCGGACGGAATCAACCACATGGGCTGGGCGGTGAGCGGCGAGGACGCCTATGCCATCCTGCGCGGCCTGCGCACACTGCCGCTGCGGATGGAGCGCCAGGGCGCCAGCGGGCTCGACGTCGCTTCCTGGCTGCGGGACCAGCCGGAGGTGGCGGCCCTCTATCATCCCGCCCTGCCCGGTTGCGCGGGATACGAGATCTGGGCGCGCGACTTCTCGGGGACCTGCGGCCTCTTCGCCTTCGCCCTGAAGCCGGCGCCCGAGGCGGCGGTCGACGCCTTCCTCGACGCCCTCGAAGTCTTCGGCCTGGGCTTCTCCTGGGGTGGTTTCGAAAGCCTCGCCATCTCGTGCGACCCGCAGCTCAAGCCCCGGCGCTTTCCGAAGGGCTATGCCGGCCCGCTGGTGCGGCTGCACGTCGGTCTCGAAGACACCGACGACCTCATCGCCGATCTCCGGCGTGGCCTGGACGCCTACCGGGCCGTCGCCCGAGCCTGAGTTCCTGGCGTCGTTTCGGGCGCGGGGCTACACCTTTCGGCACGACTCGCCAGGCTCGGCGAGGCCGAATGAATAGTCGGGGGCGGATTGGACGATTGGCTGGCCCGGTTCCTGGCGCAGGAGCGCCTACCGGAAGGGTTCCTGCGGACCTTCGAGGATGTGGTCTGGCCGCTGGCTGACCGCGCCTGCGATTGGCGCAACGACTTCGGCCGCACCGCGCTGATCGGACTATGTGGTCCCCAGGGCTCGGGGAAGACGACCATCACCGCCGCCACCGTCGGCCTGCTGGCGCGGCGGGGCGTCAAGGCCGTGGCGTTGTCCCTGGACGATTTCTATCTCGGACGCGAAGCCCGCGCTTGGCTGGCGGGCAAGGTCCACCGCCTGCTGCAGGTACGCGGCCCGCCGGGCACCCACGACGTCGCCTTGGCGTGCAGCGTGCTGGACCACCTCCGTCAGCCAGGCGAGACGCCCCTACCCCAGTTCGACAAGGCGACGGACGAGCGGGTCTCCAAGGGCCACTGGCGCACGGTCGAAGGCCCGGTCGACGTGATCATCCTGGAGGGTTGGTGCGTGGGCGCCCGGCCCGAGCCGCCCGAACGCCTGAGGCGGCCGATCAATCCGCTGGAACAGCGCGACGATCCGACCGGCGCCTGGCGCGGCTATGTGAACCGTCAACTTGGCGAAGCCTATCAGGCGCTGTTCAGCCGGCTCGATCGTCTGGTGCTCCTGGAGGCGCCAGGCTGGGAGGTCGTGCGGGGCTGGCGGACCGAGCAGGAAGCCAAGCTGCGCGGCCGCGCCGGTGGCGGCATGACCGACGCCGAGGTGGGCCGGTTCGTCCAGCACTACGAACGCCTGACGCGATGGATCCTGGAGGAGATGCCGGGCCGCGCCGACTGGGTGGTGAAGCTCAACCCCGACCGGACGCCGGTCCCGATGACGCTCGAATCATAGCCTCGCGCTCGTCGAGGGTCAGGTGTCGCCACCGACCCTCCGGAAGGTCCCCGAGCTTCAGCGGACCGATCCGGACCCGCTTCAGGTCCACCACATGCAGGCCCACCTGCTCGCACATGCGGCGGATCTGACGGTTGCGGCCCTCGGTCAGGATGAACCGGAGGGTCTGGCCCTGGACCACGGTCACCTTGGCCGGTTTCAGCTGGCGCCCGTCGAGCGACAGCCCGTGCCGCAGGCGCGCCAGCTTGGGCTCGGCGAGCTGGCCGGCCACGCGCACCAGATACTCTTTGTCCAGTTCGGACTGTGGCCCGATGATCGCCTTGGCCAGCACCCCGTCGTTGGACAGGATCAGAAGCCCGTGGCTGTCCATGTCGAGCCGGCCAAGCGGCGGCAGACTGGCCCGGGCGTCGGGCGCGGCGCCCTCACCGACGAGCGCCCCGCGCGTCAGCAGTCGCGCCGCCGGGGTCTGCCCCGGCTCCGGCTGGCCGGAGACGTAGCCGACCGGCTTGTTGAGCACGGCGGTGAAGCCCTGCAACGCACCATGCGCGCGGTCGGCGAGGGTCAGGGTCTGGCCGGGCAGGATCTTGCGGCCCGCGTCCGACACGGTCTCGCCGTCGATGCTCACCAAGCCGTCTGCGATCAGCGCCTCCGCCTCGCGGCGAGAACAGACGCCGCTCTGCGCGAGCCACTTGTTGACCCGCTGCGGCTCGGCTTCGTCGTAGGTGCGCGTCCAGGGCATGGGGCCTCCGCATGGCGCGCCCGGCAGGACTCGAACCTGCAACCGTCCGCTTAGAAGGCGGATGCTCTATCCGGTTGAGCTACGGGCGCGGGATGCGACCTAGTGCGTCCAGGGAATGCGTCTGCCGAACGCGAAGTTGTCGGCATAGGCCTTGATGATCCGCTTCGCCGGCGGCGGATCGACGAGCTGGAAGGCGATGCCGTGCTGCTCGGCATAGCGCACGGCCTCCTCCTTGGTCTCGAAGGTCAGCCTCACCTGGCTCGACTCGGTGTCGCTGGTGACCGTCCAGCCCATCAGCGGATCGGGACGGCGGGCGTCCTTCGGCTCGAACTCCAGCACCCAGTCGGTGGCCTTGGCCCTGCCCGACTGCATGGCGGTCTTGGACGGACGGAAGATGCGCGCGAGCATGTTCTCTGATCGACCCTTCAATTCCGCCGGCGTGGTCGGGGCGGTGTGATTCGAACACACGACCCTCTGCTCCCAAAGCAGATGCGCTACCAGGCTGCGCTACGCCCCGAGGGCGCCGGCGGCCCTGCGATATAGGCGTTTCGGCCTTTCCGCAAACTAACCGTGGCGCGTCATCAACTTGAACACGCCCGAGGCCCGGACGATGTCCACGCCCCGCGCATGCAGCCGCCCGTCCGCGAAGGCCACGTCCTTGGTGGCGCGCGACATCCGGGCCTCACCGATGATCCAGTCGCCCTGGCGGGCCATGTGCAGAAAGTCGATCGACAGGTGGATGGTGACGCCGACCTTGTCGGTCCCCCGCCCGACCGCCGCGGCAAGCAGACCGTCGCTGAAGGCCGACAGCATCCCGCCATGGACGATGCCAATGCCGTTGGCGTGCCGAGGAAGGACGTAGAAGGCCTGCTCCACCAGGCCATCCTCGCCCATGCGGTGGAAGTATGGACCGTTGTGCGTCGAGAACGGGCCTCGGCCCTTGGAGCGAATGAAGCCGGGCGGCGGATCGGGGATCACCTCATCCACGGGGCAGCGCCCTGTGCAGCACCCGGTCGCCCGGCAGGAGGCCGATCTGGGCCGCGCGGCCCGCCGCCAGCTCCAGGACGAACTTCGCCGGCCCCGCGGACGGCGCGCCGCTTTCGTCCAGCGGCTGGACGTTGCGGCTGATGGACACCACCCGGCCGTCCTCGCCGATGTAGACGATGTCGAGCGGGATGAGGGTGTTGCGCATCCAGAACATCTGCGGCGCCGCGCGCGGGAACAGGAACAGCATCCCCCGGTCGGCCGCCAGCGTGCGGCGGCACATCAGGCCATACTCGCGCTCGCGGTCGCTGTCGGCCACCTCGACCTTGAACGCGGTGACGCCACGGTCGGTCCGGACCTGCAGCGCCTCCAGAGGCTTGATCTCGGGCTGCCCCTTGCAGTGCTTGGGGTCCATGCGGGCGATCTGGGCCGAGGCCGGGCCCGCGACGGCAGACAGAAAGGCCAGCGCCAGCAGGCCGCGCCGGCCGAACGATACGAGGGACACGAAGGAACTCCGAAGCGCGTCAGGTCAGCCGAGGTTAGACGCCTCGATTTCGGCCACGACAAGGCCCTTTGGCCCCTCGGCGAAGCGCACCATGACGCAGTCGCCCGGCTGCAGGTCTTCCATGCCGGAGCGGCGCAAGGTCTCGATGTGGACGAAGATGTCGCCTGGCTGGCTGTCGCGGACCACGAAGCCGTAACCCTTGGCCCGGTTGAACCATTTCACCTTGGCTTCCTGCATCGGACCGGTGGCCTGGATCGGCCGCCGAACCGGCCGCGGCGCCACCTCGCCGTCGCGGCGGCGTCCCACTTCAGGCCGTCGTTCGGGCGGCGTGGCCGAGCTTTCGTCCACCAGCACAACCTCGGCGACCTGCCATCCCTTGGGCCGTCGCACCACGTCGCAGGTGATCAGTGACCCTTCCAGGCAGCTCTCTCGCCCGGAACTGCGCAGACTCGTCACGTGGAGCAGGACGTCCTTGAGGTCCGTCTGGCTGGGGTCGTCCGGCACAATGAAGCCGTAGCCCTTGCCCGAGTCGAACCACTTCACGCGCCCCGAGATGCGCACCGGCGGCAGCGCCGCTTCGATCTGCTCGAATTCGTAACCAGCCATTCGCCCCTCGGCCCGTTACCCCCCGTCGATTGGGTTAAGGGCCAACTATAACACTGTTCTCGTAACCTGGGCGTCGTCAATGGCTGATTCGCATCGCCAATCGGCGCACGAACGCTGGCGAACCTGGAATTTGGGGAAGCTCGCGTGGCAGTCCCTAGGGGAGTCGAACCCCTCTCTTCAGGTTGAAAACCTGACGTCCTAACCGATAGACGAAGGGACCGCGTCGCGCGAGGCCGGCTCTATAGCGGCCTTCGTTTTGGGGTGCAAGCGGCCATCGTCACTCAATTGCGACGGGGGTCCGCGACGTCCTCGATCTCCAACTGGACGCCTTCGCGCCCTTGCCAATCATCGGGTTTCAAACGCCCCGCGACATGCACGGCGCCGCCCTCCTGCAGCAGCCGCCGGCCGATCTCGGTATCCTCGCAGCGCCAGGCCACGGCCTTGAGTCGCCCGCCCGAGCGATCGGTCAGGGTGCAGCGAACGTGGCCGCCTCGCATCGCCATCGGCCGCTCCAGCCGCACGTCGGCCAGGGCGAATGCGGGCTCGGGATTGCCAGGGCCGAACGGGGCGAGCCGCTGGAATTCGGTCCAGAGCCCTCGGTCGGCGCCGCGCGCCGTGACCAGCGCGTCGATATCATAGGCGTCCTCTGCTGTGGCGATCTCCGCCTCGGCCGCCAGGCGCTCGTTCAGGAACTCCCTCAACTCAGGGATCGCCGAGGGCCGAATCGAAAGCCCCGCCGCCATGGCGTGACCGCCGCCAGCAAGCAGCAAGCCCTCCTCGTAGGCGGCCTGCACAGCCTGACCCAGGTTCACGCCCGGCTGTGAGCGCCCCGAGCCCTTGCCCACGTCTGCCGCCCGATCGACGCCAATCACGATCACCGGCTTGCGATACCGCTCGCGGAGGCGTCCAGCGACGATGCCGATGACGCCAGGATGCCAGCCGTCGTCGGCCACTACCAAGCAGGCGGCGTCGGTCGTGTTGCTGGCGTGCTCGATGTGGCGGACGGCGGCCTCCTGGACCTCGCGTTCGACGTCCTTGCGCGAGGCGTTGAGGGCGTCGAGCTCAGCGGCGAGCGCCGCCGCCTCCTCGGCGTCGTCGGTCGACAGAAGGCGCGCGCCCAGGTCCGAGCGCCCGATCCTGCCGCCGGCGTTGATTCGCGGGCCAAGCAGGAATCCCACATGGAACACCGACGCCGGCCCCTGCCCCTTGGCGACTTCCATCAGCGCCTTGAGACCCGGATTGGCCCATCCCGACATCACCTTAAGCCCCTGAGCCGCGAGGGCGCGGTTGAAGCCGGTGAGCTGCGTCACGTCGCAGATCGCGCCCATGGCCGCGAGGTCCAGCCAGGCCCGCAGGTCTGGCTCCCGCCCGCTTCCGAATAGGCCCCGGCGCCGCGCCTCGCGGTTCAGCGCCGCGAGCAGCACGAAACTCACACCCGCCGCCGCCAGGTGCCCCTGGCCCGAGCCGCAGTCCGGTCGATTCGGGTTCACCAGGGCGGCGACCTCGGGAATTTCGCCCGGCCGCATGAGATGGTGGTCGATCACGACGACCGGCAATCCGATCTCTGCCGCGCAGGCCAGGGCGTCGTGGGCCGCCGCGCCACAGTCGACCGTGACCACCAGGTCCGCACCCTCGTTCTTCAGGCGTCGAAAGGCCGCCGGCGACGGGCCGTAGCCCTCGGTGATGCGGTCGGGGACATAGATCGACAGTTCCAGTCCCATCTCCCGGAACCACCTGACGATCAGGGCGGCCGACGAGGCGCCGTCCACGTCGTAGTCCGCGAACACAACGATCCGGCGCCGCGCCTCCAGGGCGTCGACCAGCACGCTGGCGGCCCGGTCCATGTCGGCAAACAACGACGGGTCGGGAAACAGCGCCTTCAGCGTCGGATTGAGGAAGTCGCCGCAGGTCTCGGCCGTGACGCCGCGCGCCGCAAGGCTGCGAGCCAGCAGCTCCGAAAGCCCATGGTCGTGCTGGTGGCGACGCGTGAGATCCGGGCAGGCCGCGCGCTGACGCCATGCCCGGCCGGACAGCGACCGAGTCACGCCCAGATAGCCCAGATGCTCAGCGCCGTCGGCCATTCGTCCGCAACCTCGTGTCCGCCGGCACTATCCGCCCCGAACCCGCGAGTCGCTAGCTCGGGCCGGCGTCACAAACGGACGCAGGTCCGAGCCGACAGGGATCAGAGCGGGCGCTTCATTCGCACTTCGCGGACCGTGCCCGTGGCCGAATTCATGACCAGCGTGTGCGTGTGCACGAAGCCGCCTGACACGCGCACGCCATCCAGTAGCGCGCCCTTGGTCACGCCGGTGGCCGCAAAGATCGCGTCGGCGCGAACCATCTCGTGCAGGTCGTACTTCTTGTCGAGGTCGGTGATGCCCACGCGGGCGGCGCGGGCGCGCTCATCGGCGTTGCGGAACACGAGTCGGCCCTGGAACTGGCCGCCCACGCACTTCAGCGCCGCGCAGGCGAGCACACCCTCGGGCGCGCCGCCGGAACCGACGTAGAGGTCGACCCCCGTCTCCGGGTCGGCGGTGTTGATCACGCCGGCGACGTCGCCGTCCGTGATCAGATGCACCCGCGCGCCCACCGAGCGCACCGATGCGATGATGTCGGCGTGACGCGGACGGTCCAGGATGCAGACCGTGATCTCGCTTGGATCGACGCCCTTGGCCTTGGCCAGCGCCTGCACGTTCTCGGCGGGGGACTTGTCCAGGTCGATCAGGCCGGCCGGATAGCCGGGGCCGCAGGCGATCTTGTCCATGTAGGTGTCGGGCGCGTTGAGCAGCGTACCCTTGGGCGCCCAGGCCATGACGGCCAACGCATTGGCCATGGCCTTGGCGGTCAGGGTGGTGCCCTCCAGCGGGTCGAGGGCGATGTCGATCTTCGCCTTGCCGCCCTTGCCCACCTTCTCGCCGATGTAGAGCATCGGCGCTTCGTCGCGCTCGCCCTCGCCGATCACGATCTCGCCGTCGATGGCCAGGTCGTTCAGCGCGGTGCGCATGGCGTCGACGGCGGCCTGGTCGGCGGCCTTCTCGTCGCCGCGCCCCGCAAGCTTCCAGGCCGCAATGGCGGCCGCCTCGGTCACCCGGACCGCGTCCAGGATCAGATTGCGGTCCAGAACTTCAGAACTCATGTCGTTTCCAACCCCAGCGAGCGCCTTCTCGTCGCGCCTTTGACCTCAGATGCGGGCAATCCGCAACAACCTAGGACGATCCAGCACTGCCGGAAGCTCCGCGATGCGCTCGACGGCGGCAGCCAGGGCCGACTCCGCCACGGCGTGGGTCGTCAGGACGATCGGCACGCCCTCGGCGCCTTCGGTCGGCTTCTGCAGGAAGCTCTCGATGGAGACGCCCGCCTCCGCCAGCGTTTCCGAAACCGCCGCGATCACCCCCGGCTCGTCCTTCACGAGGAAGCGGAGATAGGCCCGGCCCGTCAACTTCGACGGATCGACCGGGTCGAAGGGCTTCAACTCGGTCGCCGGAGCCTGGAAGACAGGACGGACCGCCGCCGTCATCACGTCGGCGATGTCGGCCGCGACGGCCGCCGCGGTCGGACCGGCGCCCGCGCCGGGGCCTTGGACGAAGATCCGCCCGATCCGCGTCCCCTCGATGAACAGCGCGTTCAGAGCCCCGCCGGCCTGGGCCAGCGGGTGGTTCAGCGGCGTGAGGGAGGGATGCACGCGCACCAGGACACCCTCCGCCGAACGTTCGGCCGACGCCACCAGCTTGATCCGGTAGCCGAGGTCCCGCGCCATGCGGATGTCCAGAAGGTCGACCTGGTCTATACCCTCGATCTCCGCCGCCGGGTAATTCGGGGCGCATCCGAAGGCCAGGGCGGCCAGGATGGAGATCTTGTGGGCGGCGTCGAAGCCGCCGACGTCCATGGTCGGATCCGCTTCGGCATAGCCGAGCCGCTGAGCCTCGGCGAGCACGTCGGCGAACGTCCGCCCCGCCGCTTCCATCTCCGTGAGAATGTAGTTGCACGTGCCGTTGAGGATGCCGGCGATCGACTTGATGTCCTCGCCCACCAGTGCCTCGCGGACCATCTTCACCGCGGGGACCCCGCCCATAACCGCCGCCTCGAACAGCAGCGGGACACCCTTGGCCTCGGCCAGGGCCGCCAGTTCGGCGCCATGCTCCGCAATGAGGGCCTTATTGGCGGTGACGACCGGCTTGCCGGCCGTAAGCGCGGCCTCGACCGCAGCCTTGGCCGGGCCGTCGGAGCCTCCGATCAGTTCAACGAACAGGTCCACGTCGGGCGACGTCGCCAGGGCGACCGGGTCATCGAACCAGGGCAGGTTCGAGATGTCGAACGGCCGCGGCCGCGAACGCGACCGGGCCGAAACCCCGGCGATCACCGCCTGCCCTGCCGCCGGCGCGAAGCTGGGATGTTCGGAAAGGAATGTGAGCAGCCCGGCGCCCACGGTGCCCAGGCCTGCGACGCCGATGCGCCAGGTCTTCCGGTTCATTGGGCGGCCAGGGCGTTGTGCGCCCGTCCCAGGATCTCGTCCGCGTTGGACAGGAACTTCTTCACGTTGCGCGCAGCCTGTCGGATGCGGTGCTCGTTCTCGACCAGGCCGATACGGACATAACCCTCGCCGTATTCGCCGAAGGCGACGCCCGGGGCCACGGCGACGCCCGCCTCTTCCACCAGAAGCTTGGAGAACAGCATCGAGCCGGCGGCTTCGTACTGCTTCGGCAGCGGCGCCCAGGCGAACATCGATGCCGGCGGCGCGGGAATGTCCCAGCCGGCGCGCTTCATGGCCTCGACCAGGGTGTCGCGGCGGCCCTTGTAGATGGCGCGGATCTCGTCGACGCAGTCCTGCGGCCCATTGAGAGCAGCGGCGGCGGCGACCTGGATCGGCGTGTAGGCGCCGTAGTCGAGATAGGACTTCACGCGGGCCAGGGCCGCGCACATGCGCTCGTTGCCCACCACCATGCCGACGCGCCAGCCGGCCATGGCATAGGTCTTCGACAGCGAGTTCACCTCGACAGCGATGTCTTTGGCGCCCTCCACCTGCAGCAGGGATGGCGGCGGGTTGTCGTCGAAATAGATCTCGGAATAGGCGATGTCGGACAGCACCAGCAGGTCGTGCTTGCGCGCCAGGGCCACCACTTCCTTGTAGAAATCCAGATCCACCCATTGGGCGGTCGGGTTCGACGGATAGCTGACGATCAGCACGCTCGGCGGCGGCGCCGAGTGCTTCACCGCCCGGCTGATCCCCGACAGGTATTCCTCGGGACTGCCGGCCGGCACGTGGCGGATCACGCCGCCGGCCATGATGAAGCCGTAGGCGTGGATCGGATAAGCCGGGTTCGGGCAGATGATCACGTCACCGGGCGCCGTCAGGGCTTGGGCGAGGTTAGCGAAGCCCTCCTTCGAGCCGAGGGTCGCGATGACTTCACGGTCCGGGTCGAGCTTCACCCCGAAGCGGCGGCCGTAATAGTTGGCCATGGCCTTGCGCAGGCCGGTGATGCCCTTGGAGGCCGAATAGCGGCCGGCCTTGGGGTCGCGCGCCGTCTCGACCAGCTTGTCGACGATGTGCTTCGGCGTTGGCATGTCGGGGTTGCCCATGCCGAAGTCGATGATGTCGACGCCCTGCCCACGGAGGCGGGCCTTGATGCGGTTCACCTCCTCGAAGACGTAGGGAGGAAGGCGTCGGATGCGGTGGAATTCGGGTGTCATCTGAAAGCTCTTACGCCGCGTTCGCCGATGCGGCCGATCTGCGAGCTGAGGGGCAGGCTTCGATAGACTCCAGGCGGGAGTCAGCCAAGCCGGTTCGAGGAAAATTATGCCCCCGCCGCCTGCTTCCTATTGTCCGACCGGCATGTTCCGACCGGACAAGGCGCCTAGCGCGGCGGAGGCGGGGTAGCTCGCTCGCGCAGTTCGCGGGCGAAAGCCTCGGCCTCGCCCGGCTTCGGCGGCTCGAGCTGCGGGCCGGCGTCACGCCGGGCCTTGGTTGCGAAATCGTCGGTGCCTTCCAGTGTCCAGGTGCCCGGCGCGGTGGCGCGCTCCAGCGCCTCGCCGGCTGCCAGCACCCCGGCCGCATCGCGGCCGTACTGGGCCAGCGGACGAATGTCGGTCGGCGGCTTGGGGATTTCGGCGAAGGTCGGGAATTTCGACGGCTGGCGGGTGATGCGCGCCACGTCCGACGCCACCGGTGACGCGGGATCGACCTTGGCGTCCTTGAACGGGCTGCCCGCGCAGCTGGCCAGCAGCGCGCAACCCGCAAGCAGGCTCGCCGATGGAGTCAGGCGCAGGACCTTCGGAAAAAGCGGGCGCGACGCATTCATTTGCGCCAAGGTCTTATGCGATGATCGTGGTCGGCGAAAGAGCGCGAGGCGAGATCGCGCCGCTCGGGAGAACGGACTGATGAGCGAAGAGACCCTGGCCTCCGCGAAGGCGAAGGCCAAGAAGTCCAGCGCCAAGGGCGGCGGCAAGGCCGCGAAGGAACCCAAGTCGCCCAAGAAATCCTCTGGGGCCGACGCCGCGGCGGCGCCGATCGAGCCGCCGCCGAAGCCCGCGGAACAGGCGACGTTCCCGGGCGCCGCTTTCGATCCTCTGCAGTTCACCGCCGAGCATCGCGATCAGCTTGAGAAGCTGTCGCTCAACCTGGCGCGCGCCTCCCTTACGGCCCAGGGCGCCATCGCCGAGATGGCGCTGCGCCAGGCGGACCGGCCGGCCGCCCTCTCGCCTGATCCCTTCCACGTCGCCCCTGCCCTGACCCAGGTCATGGGCCGCCTCGCCGCCCAGCCTGACCGGATGATGCGGGCCCAGGCCGACCTGTTCTCGCGCTACCTCGACCTGTGGCAGTCGGCCACCCGCCGCATGACCGGCGAGGCTTCGGACCCCGTGGTCTCGCCGGCCAAGGGCGACAAGCGGTTCGCCGACCCGGACTGGTCCGAGAACCCGCTCTTCGACGTCATCAAGCAGTCCTATCTGCTGACCGCCAACTTCCTGAACGAGCTGGTCTCCGAGGTCGACGGCGTCGAGCCGATGGAGAAGCGCCGGGTCGAGTTCTTCATGAGGATGCTCACCGACGCCTTCTCGCCGTCGAACTTCCTTGCCTCGAATCCGACGGCTCTGAAGCAGGTGATGGCCACCGGCGGCGAGAGCCTGGTCAAGGGCATGGAGAACTTCGCCGCCGATCTGCAGCGCGGAGGCGGACAACTCGCCATCGCCCAGACCGACTACGAGATGTTCAAGATCGGCGAGAACGTCGCCACGGCGCCGGGGAAGGTGATCTTCCGCAACGAGATCATCGAGTTGCTGCAGTTCTCGCCAGCGACCGAGCAGGTTTACGAGATCCCGCTGGTGATCTTCCCGCCGTGGATCAACAAGTTCTACATCCTCGACCTGCGGCCCGAGAATTCCATGATCCGCTGGCTCGCCGCCCAGGGGATCACCGTCTTCGTCGCCTCGTGGGTCAATCCCACGCCGGAACTCGCGACCAAGACGTTCGAAGACTACATGCGCCAGGGCATCTTCGAGGGTGTCGGCGCCGCCATGCGCCAGACCGGCGTCGATCACGTGAACACCGTCGGCTACTGCATCGGCGGCACGCTCCTGTCGGCAACCCTCGCCTACATGGCGGCCAAGGGCGACACGTCGATCGGCTCAGCCACCTTCTTCGCGGCCCAGCAGGACTTCTCCGAGGCCGGCGACCTGCTTCTGTTCACCAATGACAACTGGCTGAAGACCCTAGAACAGAAGATGGACGAGGGCGGCGGCGTCTTGTCGGGCCAGTCCATGGCCGACACTTTCAACGCCCTGCGCTCCAACGACCTGATCTGGTCGTTCTTCGTGAACAACTATCTCCTGGGCAAGGAGCCCAAGCCGTTCGACCTGCTGTTCTGGAACTCGGACCAGACGCGCATGCCGCGGACCTTGCACCTGTTCTACCTCCGCCGCTTCTATGGCGACAACGCCCTGGCCAAGGGCGAACTGGTCATGGACGGCGTGAAGCTGAACCTTGGCGACGTAAAGGTCCCGGTCTACGTCCAATCGTCCAAGGAAGACCACATCGCCCCGGCGCGGTCGGTCTACAAGGGCGCCCGCCTGTTCGGCGGCCCAACCACCTTCACCATGGCGGGGTCCGGCCACATCGCCGGCGTGATCAACGCCCCTGTGGCCAACAAGTACCAGCATTGGACCAACAGCGCCCTGCCCGAGACTCTCGCGGAATGGCAGGCCGGGGCTGTCGAGACACCCGGCTCCTGGTGGCCGCACTGGGTTGAATGGCTGAAGGCGAAGTCCGGAAAGCTCGTGCCGGCCCGCGACCCGGCGAAGGGGCCCCTCCCGCCTCTCGGCGACGCGCCTGGGGAATACGTCAAGGTGAAGAGCTGAGCTGATCCGCCGCCCAGGCGACGGGCGCGTAACCCCGCCGGCCGGGTTACTAAGGTTTAATGCAAGCTACCTTGTACCACTCACTACCTTGCCGTACTCAATGGCGCAGCAAGGAGGTGCGAACACGTGCCCGAAGCCATCGAAATCCAGCTGAAGAAGGGGGCGCTCGAACTGTGTGTGCTGGCGCTCCTCTCCAAGCACGACAGCTACGCCTATGAGATCGCCAGCCGCCTGTCCGACGCCATCGGCATGGGCGAAGGCACGATCTATCCGCTGATGCGGCGCCTGCAGTCGGACGGCCTGGTGGAGACCTACCTGGTGGAGAGCCCGGCGGGTCCCCCGCGCAAGTATTACCGGCTCAGCGAGAGCGGCAAGACAACCTTCCAGGGCCAGAAGGACGCGTGGTCGTCTTTTTCCGGCGCCGTGGACCAGATCGTTTTTGGAGGGGCGAAATGACACGCCAGGCTTTCCTGGCCCGGCTCCGGGACGGCCTGCGCGGCCTTCCCCCGCAGGCCGTGGCCGACATCATGGCCGACTACGAGGCGCACTTCGCCGACGGCGAGGCCGACGGCCGGACCGAAGCCGAAGTCGCCGCCGCGCTCGGAGACCCGGACCGCCTCGCCCGCGAGCTGCGCGCCGAGAACACCCTCAACCGCTGGCGCGAGGAGCGTAGCCCCTCGTCGGCCGCTGCGGCGGTGTTCGCGGTCCTGGGCCTCGGCGCCATCGACATCCTGGTGCTGCTGCCGATCCTGATCGGCGTGGCCAGCGCCCTGGTCGGGATCGCCGTCGCGGTCATAGTCGCCTTCTTCGCAGGGGCCTTCGTGTTCGCCGCCGGTCCATTCATGGACCCGCCCGGCGGACCGGCCACCGCCCTCCTCGGCGGCATCGGCATCATGGCCGGTTCGGCCTCCGGCGGCGCGATCCTGACCATCGTCTCGATCGGCCTGATGAATGCGCTCGTCTGGTACGGACGCCTCCACTACCGGCTGCTGAAGCCGGCGCTCGAACCCTAAGCCGGAGGATCGAAAAGCCATGATCCGCGTGCTCCTCATGATCGCCGTCGCGGGGTTCGTCCTCTCCGTCGGCGCGCTCTCCGCCGCTGTCGCCATCGGCGGCCCCGACGCCATCGCCCGCGGCGGCTGGTGGATCGCCGACGGCCGCTGGGGCGGCCACAATGAATGGAACTGGGACAGCGAGAGCGACTCGACCGGCTCCGGCGTCCAGGCGACCCGCACCCTCGACTGGAGCGGAGCCGACAGCCTGGACATCGAGCTCCCGGCCGATGTGCGCTACGTGCAGGCCGACGGCCCCGCCACCGTCACCGTCGCCGGGTCCCAACGGGCTGTGAGCGGCGTCGTCGTCGAAGGCGACTCGATCCGCTACGGCCACGCCAGCCACGGTCATCATCGCAAGGTGTCGATCGTAGTCCGCGCGCCGAACATCCAGCGCTTCGACCTTTCCGGCCGCAGCACCCTGGCCATCGAGGGCTACAGGCAGCCGCGACTGGCGCTGCACGTCTCCGGCGCCGCCGATGTGACGGCGACTGGCCAGGCCGACGAGGTCGAGGTCGACATCTCCGGGCGCGGCGACGTCGACCTGGGACAGCTCAAGACCCGGGGCGCCGAGGTTGAGATCTCGGGTGACGGGGACGCCACCCTGGCGCCGACAGATTGGGCGCGGCTGGACATATCGGGGACGGGCGACGTGCGCCTGCTCACCCGGCCCGCTCGGCTGGAGACCGACATCTCCGGCGCCGGCAAGGTGCGCGAGGTCGGGCCCGAGCCTTCGCCCTCGCCGTCTCCCTCGGCCTCGCCCTCACCCGCTCCCAAGAGCAGCAAGCTCTAGGCCCCCTGCGGCCCGGATGCGCCCCGCGCGTCCGGGCCGGCTCCTTCGGACCGCCGTCCCTGGGGAGAGGACGTCATGAAGTTCGTGGTCTATGCCTTTGTCGGCAGCCTCCTGCTGGCGCTCATCGCGCTCGCCGCGCCTCAGAAGACGCAGAAGCCCACCGGGCCGGAGGTCCAGGACGCCACCGTCGTCCGGGTCGTCGCCCGCAGCTCCTAGGCCGGGACGAACCTCAGCGCGACGCCGTTGTTGCAGTAGCGCAGGCCGGTCGGTCGGGGTCCGTCGTCGAACACATGGCCCTGGTGCCCCAGGCAGCGGGCGCAGTGGTACTCGGTGCGCGGCACGCCGATCTTGTAGTCCGTCTTCGTCGCCACCGCGCCCGGCAGCGCGCGATAGAAGCTGGGCCAGCCCGTGCCACTGTCGAACTTGGTCTCCGAGCTGAACAGCGGCAGGTCGCAGCCAAGGCACACGAACGTCCCCTTCCGCTTCTCGTGGTTCAGCGGGCTGGTCCCGGCGCGCTCGGTGTCCTCCTGACGCAGGACACGATAGCTCGCCGGCGGCAACCGCTTGCGCCACTCGGCGTCGCCGACCTTGCGCCAGGGGCTGTCGGCATAGGGATCCCTGGCGGCCGCGGCGACGCTGGGCAGGCTCAGCAGCGAAACGGCGGCCGAGAGGACGGCGCGGCGATCCACGGGACGATGCGTGCTCATGCCCCGATTACGTGATCGCTCCTGGCCAGGATGCAAGCGCCGCCGTGGCCGCGCCCCTCAGAGGCCGGCGCCCTCGGGCAGGCCCAGCATCAGGTTCAGGTTCTGGACCGCCGCGCCCGAGGCGCCCTTGCCCAGGTTGTCCAGGACCGCCACCAGCCGCGCCTGTCCCCGCATGGCGTTGCCGAACACGTACAGCCGCATCCGGTTCGTACCGTTCAGGCTCTGGGGATCCAGCGCCCGCACGTACCCGGCCGCGCCGGCCCGTTCCGCCTGCAGCGCCTGGCACTCGTCCCAGCTGGCCACCTCGACGAAAGTCTCTCCCGAATAGGCCTCGGTCAACGCGCCGTGCAGGTCGGCCGGGTTGGGCGTGCCGCGCATGGCCCACAGCTGCAGCGGGACCTCCACCAGCATCCCCTGGGCGTAGCGACCGACCGACGGGGCGAACACCGGGGCGTGCGCGAGGCCCGCATAGGCCTGCATCTCGGGCAGGTGCTTGTGCGCAAGGGTGAAGCCGTAGGCGCGGAAGGCGTCATCGGTGCCGACGGGCGGCGCCGCCTCCTCGAACTCACCGATCAGCCCCTTGCCTCCGCCGGAGTAGCCGGACACCGCGTTGACGGTGAGCGGGAAATCGGTCGGGACGAGGCCGGCCGCAACGAGAGGCTGAATCAGGCCGATGAAGCCCGTCGGGTAGCAGCCGGGGTTGGAGACACGACTGGAAGCGCGAATCGCGTCCCGTTGGTCAGACATTTCGGCAAAACCGTAAGTCCAATCCGGCGCGACGCGGTGCGCAGTCGACGCGTCGATTACCTTCACGCTGGCCGTGCTGATCATCGACACCGCCTCGCGTGCCGCGTCATCGGGCAGGCACAGCACCACGGCGTCGACGCCATTCAGCAGCTCGCGACGAGCCTCCGGGTCCTTGCGCCGCGCAGGGTCGATCGACACCACCTCCAGGTCGGCGCGGCCAGCCAGCCGGTCCCGGATCTGAAGGCCGGTCGTGCCGGCTTCGCCGTCGATGAAGACTGTGTGGGCCATATCGGCCTCCGATGGGCAGGGACCAAAGAGAAAGGGCGCCTCGGTTTCCCGAAGCGCCCTTGCCGTAAACGCGAGTTGTCGCGCGCGGTTTAGCGCTTCGAGAACTGGAAGCTGCGTCGGGCCTTGGCCTTGCCGTACTTCTTCCGCTCGACGACGCGCGGGTCGCGCGTCAGGAAGCCGTGCGGCTTCAGGACGGCGCGCAGGCCCGGCTCGTAGTAGGTGAGCGCCTTGGCGATGCCATGACGCACGGCGCCGGCCTGGCCGCTGAGGCCCGAGCCTTCAACCGTCACGTCGACGTCGAACTGGCCGAGGCGATCGGCGATCTGCAGCGGCTGGGCGATCATCATCCGCAGCACAGGGCGCGCGAAGTAAATCTCCTGGTCACGGCCGTTGACCGTGATCTTGCCCTTGCCCGGCTTGATCCACACACGGGCGACCGCGTTCTTGCGCTTGCCGGTGGCGTACGAGCGGCCCTGGGCGTCGATCTTCGGCTCGCGGACGATCGCCTCTTCGGCGGCCTGCGTGCCGAGGCCCTTCAGGGCGTCGAAACCGGTGGCTTCGGTGTTGGCTTCGCTCATTACGCGCTCCGCACGTTCTTGGCGTTCAGGTCGGCGAACGCGATGGTCTCGGGGTTCTGAGCCGCATGCGGGTGTTCGCCGCCGGCGTAGATGCGCAGGTGCGTCATCTGCTTGCGAGCCAGCGGGCTCTCCTTGGGCAGCATGCGCTCCACGGCCTTTTCCAGCACGCGCTCGGGGTACTTGCCGCCGAGGATCTGACCCATGTTGCGCTGCTTGACGCCGCCCGGGTGACCCGTGTGCCAGTGGAAGATCTTGTCGCTCAGCTTCTTGCCGGTGAACTTCACCTTCTCGGCGTTCACGACGACGACGAAATCGCCGCAGTCGACGTGCGGGGTGTAGTCAGGCCGATGCTTGCCGCGAAGACGCATGGCGATGAACGAAGCCAGTCGGCCGACCACGGCGTCCTGGGCGTCGATCACGATCCACTTCTTCTCGACCTCGGCGGGCTTCAGCGAAGCCGTAGTGCTCTTCAGCATGAGGGACGATCCGATAACTAGCGGGAGCACTGGACTGCGCCCCCGACGTGAGGCGCGGCATATGCCGGAGGGGCGCGCCCCTGTCAACCCGATCGGAGCTGCCTCGACGCCATCAGGCCATTGTAATTATGAGACTTTTTGCATACGGTAATATGATACCGTGACTTTATCGCCTCAGATGCGTCGAACCCGCCAGGCAAAGGCCACACCCAGCCCCAGGACGAGCGCCGCCGAGACCTGGTGGACGATCGAGAGGCCAAGGGGCGCGCCGGCCATCAGGGTGACGACGCCCAAGGCCGCCTGCGCCAGGACGGCGACCATCACGCCTACCGCCAGCAACTTGGATTCACGCGCCAGATAGCTGGACCGCCAGGCGGCCACCCCGGTGGCCACGGCGACGATCGTCAAGAGATAGGCTACGAGCCGGTGATGCAGTTGAACGGCGCCCTGGCTGTGCGCCAGGGTCTGCCAAAGGGTGTCCCGCTGATAGTCGTCGGGCAGCCAGCGCCCGTTCATCAGCGGCCAGTCGTTGTAGACGAGCCCAGCGTCGTTGCCTGCCACCAAGGCGCCCAGAAGGATCTGGATATAAATCAGGCCAAGCAGCCACGCGGCTCGCCGTCCCCACGGGCTCGGGAGCGTCTGGCGCGCTGCGCCGGCCCAGCAGTCGAAGGCCGTCCAGAGGAGCGCGCCGAGCAGAGCGAAGGCGAGCCCCAGGTGAGTCATCAACCGTTCCGGCGCGACCGAGACGCGCTCGGAGAGGCCGCTGGCGACCATCCACCAGCCCACGGCGCCTTGCGCCGCACCCAGCAGGAAGATCAGCCCCAGCCGAACCAACAGCCGACGTGGAAGCTGGCGGCGGATCGCGAACACCACGAACGGTATCGCGAACACCAAGCCCACGACCCGGCCCAGCAGCCGATGCGACCATTCCCACCAGTAGATGGTCTTGAAGTCCGCAAGGCTCATGCCCGCGTTGAGCTGCGAATATTGCGGGATCTGTTTGTAGCGGGCGAACTCGGCCTGCCAGTCCGCCTGGCTCAACGGCGGGATCGCTCCTGTCACCGGCTTCCATTCGGTAATCGAGAGGCCGGAATCGGTCAGGCGCGTGGCGCCGCCCACCACGATCATGCCCAGCACCAGCAGCGCCACGGCGAACAGCCAGATGGCGACGGGCTTCGAGCGGTCTGAACTCAGGAACGAAATCATGTGGCGCGGTTGGCGCAGCAATCCGGCTGAACTTTGGCGAGCACCCCTTTAGCGGGCTTACACGCGCGCGCCCAGCCCGCTATGAGCCAACCATGACTGCCCGGGTGCGGAAATTCGTCGGCATGCTCGCCATCGTCGCGTTCATGGCCCTCTACGTGATCGTAGTCTCGACGGTCGGCGACTACGTTCCCGATCACTGGCTGGCGCGCCTGGTCTACTTCGGCCTCGCCGGCACGCTCTGGGGCGTGCCCCTGTTCCCGCTGATCCGGTGGATGAACCGCGAGGAATGACCCTCAGGGCGCCGAACGCCGGCCCGAAAACTCCACACGAAAGCGCCAGACCCCATCTGCCGGCTCAGGCGTACCGGGAACGGCTGGTTCTCCCGCCGTCATCCATCTGCGCTCCGCCATTCGGACCGCGGCCACTTCAAAGAATTGGTCGGAGGGCGATACCTGGATGATCTGACAGGCCTCGAGCTCTCCCTGCGGCATGACCCGGCAGTCCATCACCACAACTCCGGTGACGCGGCTTCGCGCAGCCCGATCGGGATAGTAGGGACCAGCGTCTCCCAGTCTCTCGTACCCCCTCATGATCTGATACTTCGCCTGACGGGCGGGCGGCACAGCCGGACCTTCCTGAAATCGGATCGGAACTGTCAGTGGCCGCCCGGCGAACTTCTCGGCTGCGTCCGCGGTCACCTCGAACTTCGGCGTAAGGCTCAAGGCGGCCGCGCCAACGCCAGCGCCCGCCGGAGACTCAGACGCGACCGCACAATCTGCAAGTTTGCGGTCCGGCCCCACAGCACATCGGAGCTGGGCCACGCCTTCCACCAGCCGGTCCCCTTCGCGCGGGAAAGCGGCCACGAGGTCTTCCGCGGTCGGGGCCCGTGCCCAGACCGGATCTGCAGCCAATGCGCCGCTCGCGCTCGCGAGCCAGGCAACAAGGGCGGCGACAAACTTTCCCGTTGCCCTCATCGACGCTTCCGCTAGAAGACCGCCCTCGCCGTCTGGCACGCGGAGCGTGGCGCAGCTTGGTAGCGCACTTGACTGGGGGTCAAGGGGTCGCAGGTTCAAATCCTGTCGCTCCGACCAGCGGCCGGCGGCGAGATTTCCCCTACTTCTTGAGCAGGCCGTCCAGACGGCTCTTGGCGATCTCCAGATCGCGCAATGCGTCCAGCAGCGCTTTGGTGTCACCCGACGGCTTGTGCGCCGGAGCAGGAGACGACCCCTTGGGGTCCACCAGCGGGGCGGGGACGACCGCGCCCTCCCCGGCCGCCACCAGGTGCTTCACCCCATGCTCGCGGTGCAGCTTCTGCACCCCCTTGATGGTGTAGCCCTCCTCGTGGAGGAGACGGCGCACGCCGCGGAGTACGGCGATGTCGGATGGGCGGTAGAACCGCCGACCGCCAGCGCGCTTCATCGGCTTGATGAAGGTGAACTTGGTTTCCCAGAACCGCAGCACGTGCTGCGGCACGTGAAGCTCGTCCGCCGCTTCGGAGATCGTTCGGAAGGCTTCGGGGCCCTTGGCCACGGCGCCTACGCGGTCCTCACCGCGACAAGGCGCGGTCGACCCGGGCCTTCATCACCTGAGACGCGCGGAAGCCGATGACGCGACGCGGATCGATGGCGGCCGGCTCGCCGGTCTTGGGGTTGCGGCCCATGCGGGCGCGCTTGGCGCGAACCTGGAAGACGCCGAAGCCGGACAGCTTCACCTGCTCACCACGCTCAAGCGCCTGGCACATCAGTTCGAGCACCCGCTCGACAAGCTCGGAACAATCCTGACGCGTAAGGCCCACCTGCTCGTGGACGGCCTCGCAGAGATCCGCACGCGTGACTGTCGCGCCCTTCATGATCGCCCTGGCCCCCGCCGACACGTCGTTCATGCGCCCTGATTGTCCTATTGCCACAGAGACTTCAAGTGACGCTTTACAGCTTAAACCTAAGAGAACGTCAAAGCCGGACGACGCAGGCCCCCCAGGTCAAGCCACCGCCCATCGCCTCCAGGAGAAGCAGCTGGCCCGGCTTGATGCGACCGTCCTTCAGCCCCTGGTCGAGCGCAAGCGGAATCGAGGCGGCCGAGGTGTTGGCATGTTCGGCCACAGTCGAGATCACCTTGGACTCGTCGATGCCGAGGCGCTTTGCGACCCCCTCGAGGATCCGCTGGTTGGCCTGGTGCGGGATGAACCAGTCCACGCTGGGCACCTCGATCCCCGCATCGGCGGCGGCGGCGATGACCGCCTCGGAGATGTTCACGACCGCATGCCGGAACACCTGGTTGCCCTGCATCCGAAGGTAGCCGGTCTGGCGATTGGTCGAGACGCCCCCGTCGACGTAGAGCAGGTCCTGCTTGGTCCCGTCGGCGCGCAGGGCGAAGCCCAGCAGGCCACGGTCGGCCGTGGTCCCTTCGCCTTCCTGTGGTTCCACCACGAACGCCCCTGCGCCGTCGCCGAACAGCACGCAGGTGCCGCGGTCGGTCCAGTCCATGAGACGGGTCATCGTCTCCGCCCCGATCACCAGAGCGCACTTGCTGCGGCCGCGCGCCACAAACCCGTCCGCGACCGACAAGGCGTAGACGAAGCCTGAGCAGACCGCCTGGACGTCGAAAGCCACGCCGATCGGACAGCCCAGCTTGCGCTGGACGATCGTGGCCACGGCCGGGAAGGTCAGGTCGGGCGTGGTCGTCCCCACGATGATGAGGTCCACGTCCTCCGCCGTGCGGCCGGCGGCCGCCAGCGCCCGGCGCGCGGCCTCGACGGCCAGATCGGAAACCGGCGTGCCATCGTCGGCCTGGCGCCGCTGACGGATGCCGGTCCGCTCGCGGATCCACTCGTCCGAGGTGTCGACGAACTTGGCCAGGTCGTCGTTGGTGACGATGCGATCGGGCAGGAATCCACCGACCCCGGTGACGACGCTACGCAGGACTTTGGGCAATTCAGGCGGCTCCATCCGCGGACGCGGGGCCCGCATCGGCGAGCGCGGCGGGCAGTCGCCTCATATTCCGTTCGATCTCCGAGGCAAACCCGCTTTGCGCGATGTCGCCCGCCGCCTGGACGGCCTTGGCGAAGTCCCGGGCGTCGGCGCCGCCGTGGCATTTCAGCACGAGGCCGTTCAACCCCAGAAGCGGGGCCGCCGGCGGCGGACTCATCTTGTCACGGAATCTGCGCAATGAGTTACGCGCCATAAGGGCCCCGAGAGTCGCCACCGGGCCTGAGGTCAACGCTTCGCGAAGCTCGCTGTACATGAAGCGCGCCGCACCCTCCATGGCCTTGAGGGCCACGTTGCCAGTGAAGCCGTCGGTCACGATGACGTCCACCGTGCCCTTGGTGATGTCATCGCCCTCGACGAAGCCGCGGTAGTCCAGGTCGATCCCGCCCTCGCGCAGGATACGGTTGGCCTCGCGCACCTCTTCGTGACCCTTCATTTCCTCGGAGCCGACGTTGAGCAACCCCACGGTAGGGCGCGCGACGCCCTGCGCGGCGCGGTGATAGGCCTCGCCCATCACGGCGAACTCGACCAGCCGCGCGGCGTCGCAATCTACGTTGGCGCCCACGTCCAGGAACGTCGTCAGACCGCGCGCGTGCGGGATGCTCGCCACCAGCGCAGGCCGGTCCAGATCGGCGCTCATCCGCAGGATCAGTTTCGAGATGGCCATCAGCGCGCCGGTGTTACCGGCCGAAATGGCGACGTTCGCCTGCCCTTCCCGGATCGACTCCACCGCGGCCCACATGGAGGTGCCCTTGCCGCGGCGCAGGGCCTGGGCCGGCTTCTCGTCCATGGCGATTACGCGTTCGGCGTGGCGCACCTCGGCGCGGCCAGTCAGCGCGGGGTGGCGCGCCATCTCGGCGCGCACCGCCACCTCGTCGCCGTGAAGGAGAAGACGCGCCGTGGGCGGTAGCGTGGACAGCGCTTGCGCACAGGCCGGAACGACCACGGACGGGCCGTGGTCGCCGCCCATGGCGTCGATGGAAATCACCAATGGCTGGGTCAAGTCTGCGCTTCGTCCCTCGGCAGCCCCTGCCGGATTCGCCTGCACCATAGCCCGCGGGATTGCGGACAGGAAATCAGGGCTTTGGATCCTTCAGCTTCGCGAGGGCGGCGAACGGCGAGGTCTCGGCTTCCGGCGGGCTGTAGTCGAACGTGGCGCCGGGCTTACGCGGGAAAGGATCGATCTCCAGCGCCAGGTGCTCCACCACATATCCGGCCACGTCGACCGCGTCGGTCTCCAGGACATCCGGCGCGTCCGCCGCGTCGGGGTCCAGCTCCAACTCGTCACCCTCAGCGGTTCCTGCGTTGGGGCTGGTCGCGGGCACTGCCCGCACGTCGATCTCGCCCTCCACGGGCTGCTCGAACGGCTCGAGCGTGAGGCCGCACACCTGCTCGACCACGCCCTTGAATCGCCCGGTGACTTCGACACCGTCCAGCCACGGCTTCACCGTCACGTCGGCGGTCAGCCGGGGCAGGCCCTTCAGGCCCAGCCGCCGGGCGATCGCCGCACGTTGGTCGGCGTCGGGCTCAAGGTTCAGTCGGACCGGCCCGCGGGCCAGCTCGTGTAGCTTGACGGGCTTATCCCAACTCATGCGGGGCTCCAGGCGATCTGGCCGGCTTCGAAGCGCTCGAGCGGCAGCGCCGCGAGCGCTGCCCGCTGGCCCAGCACGTAGGCCGCCAGGGCGGGCGCCTTCACGTCATCCGCGCCGGCATAGGCGGTGCGCGCGACGAGCGCCTCAAGCGGCTCGATGTCGGGGAGCGCCGCCAGCGCCTGTTCGAACGAATTCACCCGGCCGTAGAATGCCTCGCCCAGCTTGCGCATCCGCTTGCCTACCGAGGTGTCGCCGACGCCCATTTCCCGCAGGGCGTGGTCCAGGGCGCTCACATAGGTGTCGAACAGCGCCTGCCCCACCTCCGCCGCGCGAGGACCCTGGTCCTTGATCCGCTCCAGGATCAGGTAGACGTGGAGGCTGTAGAGTTCGAAGCGCCCCTCGGGCGTGTCGGGAACCCCAAGCTCCGTATACAGCGCCGGCGTCCGGGCCTGGGCGACCGCCGAAGCATACAGCGCGCGGCCCGCGGACAGCGCGGGTTTCGGCTTGAACAGGCGCTTCAGCATGGATCGGCCTCGATTTCGCCCGAAGAGCGTGCGTAAAGGCGGCATTGAACTAAGGGGCGGCCGGCGATAGGTCAAAGCCTCTTGCCGTCCTGGCACCGAGAAACGAGTCCGAATGTCCCGCAGCCTCGCCACCGTCGCCCTTGCCGCCGCCCTGGCCGCGGGCGGTCTTTCGGCCTGCTCGCCGATCACCAGCTATTCCGGCTTCCAGGCGATCGACAACGACCCCAAGGACGTGAAGATCGGAACCGACACCAAGTCGACCGTCCGCGCCAAGCTGGGCTCTCCGTCGGTGCAGTCCACCTTCGATCCGAACGTCTGGTTCTACGTGAACCAGGTGAAGGAGCGTGTCGCGTTCCGCCGCCCGCGCGTCACTGCCCGCAACGTCACCGCGATCGCTTTCAACAAGGACACCGAGATGGTGGAGAGCGTGAACCTCTACACGCTCAAGGACGGCAAGGTGATCGCCTACAACACCCGCGAGACGCCGACCCGCGGGCGCGAGATCACCGTGTTGGAACAGCTGCTGGGCAGCGTGGGCCGCGGCACGATGCTGCCGCAGGACGACGAGGGCGTACCCGGCACCCGCCCGGGCGACCGGCGCTAGGCCGGCCCCCGTCTTCTAAGACAGAAAGCAACAAGGCCCCGGAGATCGCTCTCCGGGGCCTCTTTCGTTGGGCTTGGGCTACGGCTTACGCCGCGCTGTGGGCCAGGATCGCCAGTAGCAGCAGGGCCACGATGTTGGTGATCTTGATCATCGGGTTCACGGCGGGACCCGCCGTGTCCTTGTAGGGGTCGCCGACCGTGTCGCCAGTCACCGCAGCCTTGTGGGCCTCGGAGCCTTTGCCGCCGTGGTGACCTTCCTCGATCAGCTTCTTGGCGTTGTCCCAGGCGCCGCCGCCGCTGGTCATCGAGATCGCGACGAACAGGCCCGTGACGATCACGCCCATCAGCATGGCGCCCAGCGCGGCAAAGCCGTTCACCTTGCCGGCGATGGCGTTGATCACGAAGAACAGGACGATCGGCGAGGCCACCGGCAGAAGCGACGGCACGATCATCTCGCGGATGGCCGCGCTGGTCAGGATGCCGACCGCCTTGCCGTATTCGGGCTTCACCTCGCCCGTCATGATGCCGGGGTTCTCCCTGAACTGGCGACGCACCTCGGCGACGACCGATTCCGCGGCCCGGCCCACGGCGGTCATGGACATCCCGCCGAACAGGAAGGGCAGCAGCCCCCCAAACAGCAGGCCCACCACTACGTAGGGGTTGGAGAGGTCGAAGGCGACCGCGCCGAGGCCCTCGAAGAACGAGCCCGACGCGGCGTTGGTCGCGAAGAACTTCAGGTCCTCGGTGTAGGCGGCGAATAGCACGAGGGCGCCCAGGCCGGCCGAACCGATGGCGTAGCCCTTGGTCACGGCCTTGGTCGTGTTGCCCACCGCGTCGAGCGCGTCGGTCGTGACCCGGACTTCCGGAGGCAGACCCGCCATCTCGGCGATGCCGCCGGCGTTGTCCGTGACCGGGCCGAAGGCGTCGAGCGCCACGATGAAGCCCGCGAGCGAGAGCATCGAGGTCGTGGCGATGGCGATGCCGAAGAGACCCGCCAGGCCGTAGGTGACGATGATGCCGGCGATGATCACCAGCGCCGGCGCCGCCGTGGATTCGAGGCTCATGGCGAGGCCCTGGATCACGTTGGTGCCGTGGCCGGAGACGGAGGCCTTGGCCACCGACTTCACCGGCCGGAATCCCGTGCCCGTGTAGTACTCGGTGATCACCACGATCAGCGCCGTGACCACGAGGCCCGCGAGGCCGCAGTAGAACAGCTCGGGGGCGCCGAAGGTCTTGTCGCCGACGGTCACGGGCCCGGTGACCAGGCTGTTGATCACCCAGTAGAGCGCGCCGACCGACAGGACGCCGGTGACGATCAGGCCCTGGTAGAGCGCGCCCATGATGTTGTTCGACTTGCCAAGGCGCACCGCGAAGGTGCCCAGGATCGAGGTGACGATGCACACGCCGCAGATGGCGAGCGGCAGGAGCATCATGCTGCCCACCACGTCCGGGATGGCGCGGAAGAAGATCGCCGCGAGCACCATCGTCGCGACCGTGGTCACCGCGTAGGTCTCGAACAGGTCGGCGGCCATGCCGGCGCAGTCGCCGACGTTGTCGCCCACGTTGTCGGCGATGGTGGCGGCGTTGCGCGGGTCATCCTCAGGAATGCCGGCCTCGACCTTGCCCACCATGTCGCCGCCCACGTCGGCGCCCTTGGTGAAGATGCCCCCGCCCAGGCGGGCGAAGATGGAAATCAGCGACGCGCCGAAGCCCAGGGCGACCAGGCTGTCGACCACCTCCCGGCCGGTCTTCTCCAGGCCCATGACCTCGGTCAGGACATAGAAGTAGCCGGCGACGCCGATCAACGCGAAGCCCGCGACCAGCATGCCGGTGATGGCGCCCGAGCGGAACGCCAGCGACAGGCCCTTGGCGAGGCTTTCGGAGGCTGCCTGCGCGGTGCGGACGTTGGCCCGGACCGAGATCAGCATGCCAGCGAAGCCCGCGAGGCCCGACAACACGGCGCCGATCAGAAACCCGACCGCCGGAAGCGCGCCCAGGAGCACGGCCAGGGCGATGAGGATGACCACGCCGACGATGGCGATGGCCGTATATTGCTTGTTCAGATACGCCTGCGCCCCTTCCTGGATCGCGGCGGCGATCTCCTGCATGCGGGCATTTCCGGGCGACGCCCGCATCAGCGACATCGTCTGGACGATGCCGTACAGCACCGCCAGCGCGCCTGCGCCGATCACCAGTGGTAAGACCGAACTCATAGTGCGTTTCGCCCCTTTGCGACGTTATTCGCGGGGATGATCGCTCGCCGGCACGTCGGGCGTGCGTCGGTCGGCTCTCCCTAACCCCTACGCGTTTCCCCAACAGTTCTTTCCGGCGCGCAGGGCGCGCGCCGGAAGGAGGCGAAGCTAATAGGGTTTATTCAGACGGCGCAACCGGCCGCAGGGGAAATCAGGCGCGGGGTGTGGCGATGCGGCGGCGCGGCGCCTGGGACGTCACCTCGACCGACCGGATCTGACCTGGCCCGGCGATGGCCGCCGCGTCGCGGGCCATGGCGGCCTTGAGCCGCGGGACATCGAGTTGCGACAGATCATTGGGATTGGTGAAAGGCGTGCGATGGCCGGCCCGCACCAGGGCGTCGCGGAAGAAGGGCTCCTTCTCCCTCAGCTTCGAGACGTTGGCGCCGCTTGTGAGGTTGATCCGGACGTAGACGAACACGTAATTCACCAGCCGCCGCTCGTGCACGATCGGCAGGCCGACCGGCTGCAGGTCCACGTACTGGCCGACGTCGCCCTTTTCTTCCTTCTTGTCGGCAGCCGCGCCGGGGCCCGCGGCCAGCAGCACGACAGCGAAGGGAACCAGGACACGGCGAAACATCGTCACACCTTGCCGTGCATCCCTTTCGGAATCGTAGCCCGCGAGCAAATGGCGGCGCTGGTGGAACAGTGGTATCGTCAGGGCCAAGGAATGAGAGGAAACCGGAGCATGTCTCCGACCCGTCGTCACGCCGCGCTGGGCCTGATCGCAGCCCTCCCCGCGACCCGCGCCTTCGCCCAGCTGCAGGCCAGTGCGCCTGTCATCGAGACCCCGGATCAGGACGACACGCCGACCGAGCTTGCCACCCGCGAGAGCCGCAATGAGCACATGCTCGCGCCCGTCCAGATCAACGGCCAGGGGCCATTCCAATTCCTGCTCGACACTGGCGCCAACGCGAGCTGCATCTCGCATCGGCTGATGGAAAGGCTGTCGCTGGAGCCCGGCGGCAGCGCGCCGGTTCACACCGTCGTCGGCGTCCGCGAGAGACCGATGGTGCTGCTCGACGAGCTGAGGGTGGGCCCGCGCAATCGCCGTAAGGTCCGCGCCGCCGCCCTGCCGATCAAGGGCGCGGACGTCGACGGCATCCTGGGTGTCGACTGGCTCAAGGGCCAGCGCCTGGTCCTGGATTTCAAGGCCCGCAAGCTGGAGATTACCCGCTCGCAGGCCGACGTGGCCGAGGCGGGCCGAGTCGTGGTGGTCCCGGCGCGCCGGCGCCACGGCCAGCTCACCATCGTCGACGCCGACCTCAGTGGCCGCCGGATCAGCGCCATCATCGATTCAGGCGCCCAAGGCACGCTCTGCAACGGCAGGCTGCGCGACCTCGTCCGCGCTCAGGAGGCCCGGGAGGGTCGCCGCGAGCCGCCGGTGATGGTGAGAATGGAGACCCTGGCCGGCGAGCCCTTCACCGGCGAGTCGGTGTTCTTGCCCTTCCTGCGGCTCGGCGGCCTCCATCTCGGCAACGTGCCCGTCACCTGCGCGGATACGCACGTCTTCCGCATTTGGAATCTGGAGGACGCCCCGGCCCTGGTGATCGGCATGGACCTCCTGACCCAGTTCGAGCGCGTCGCCGTGGACTTCGGCCGCTCGCAGGTGCGGTTCGACTTCGTCTAGTCCGGATGGTCCCGGGCGCTCGGCGGCGCCACGTGCGGCGGGAAGAGCGCGGCCATCGGCTCGTACTTGTCGCGCGCCCGCGCCAACCTCGCCTGCAGGTCGGCCAGCGCCTCGGGATGCAGCGAGGCGACGCTGTAGGTCTCGCCAGGATCCGCCTGCATGTCGAACAGGAGCGGAAGGCGGTCGAGCGGGATGTCGTAGGTGCGATAGTACGACCGCGTGACCAGCTTCCAACGGGCGGTGCGCACCGCCGCCACGTGGTTGTTGTCGAACAACAGGATCTGGTCGTGCGGCGATGCCGCTCCCGCCGTGAGCATGGCGGAGATGTCCCGGCCATCCAACTCAACGTCCGCCGGGGGCGACGATCCGGCCAGCGCCGCCAGGGTCGGCAGCAGGTCGAGATTGCTGGCGAGGCCGGTGGCCACCGACCCAGCCTCGATCCCCGCGGGCCAGCGGGCCACGAACGGCACGCGGAAGCCGCCGTCCCAGGCCGAGCCGCCCTTGCGGTCGCGGAATGGACCGGACGAGCCCTCGAACCACGGCCCATTGTCCGAGGTGAAGATCACGAGCGTATCGTCATCGAGTCCAAGCGCCTTCAGCCGATCCAGCAGCCGACCGATGTTCAGGTCGATCTCCTCCACCACCTCGCCATAGAGGCCGGCGGGCGACCCCATTGGGTCGTCCGGATTCGGCACGAGCGGGATGTGCGGCGCGGTAAGCGCCAGCAGGACGAAGAACGGGCGGTCGCGATTGGCCTCGGCGAAACCGATCGTCTGCTCGAAAAACGACTGCGTCAGGCGGGCGAAATCCACCCGCCCCTCCTGCTCCTTCACCGCCTCTCCGCGCCCCTCGTAGAGCGCAAGCGGTCGCATGTCGTGGCTGTAGGGGAGCCCATAGAACGCATCGAAGCCGTAGGCGGTGGGGGGCCAGTGCGGCGCGACATGTCCCAGGTGCCACTTCCCGACCAGGGCGGTGGCGTAGTCCGGCTTCAGCACCTGGGGCAGGGTCAACTCGGAGAGCGGCAGGCCCTTGGTGTCCGCCGGCTGCAGCACCTCGTGCGCCAAGCCGGAGCGGATCGCGAAACGACCGGTCAGCAGGCCGGCACGCGAGGGCGTGCAAACGTTGGCCGAGGCGTAGAAGTCGGTGAAGCGGACTCCCTCTTCCGCCATACGGTCGATGCTGGGGGTGCGGATGAACCGTCCCCCGTCGCAGCCTATGTCGCCGTAGCCGAGATCATCGGCCAGGATCAGGATCACGTTCGGCTGGCGCCTGGCCATGTCTCCACCCCCCATCGCCGGGATCGACCGCCCGGCCCGCCGCCCGGACTTCGAGGCCCGGGTCTTCCTTGACCTCGCCGATCACGGTGAACCCGCGCGGGCGGGTCACGCCCGACGGCATGGTGCACACGATCTCGTAGTCGTCGCCACCCGTCGCGAGTCGGACGAGGGCCGCGGCCACGTCGGGCTGCCGCTCCAGCCAGGTGGCGGCGGCCCCGGACAACGGAATCTGGTCGAGGTCGAGGTACAGGCCGACGTTGCTCGCGTCGGCGATGTGCCGTGCGTCGGCGATCAGCCCGTCTGAGACGTCTGCCGCGGCAGTGGCGTGGCGACGCAGCGCCGCGCGAAGGTCTAGCCGCGGCTCGGGTAAACGGTATCGGTGCGCCAGTCGGCCGTCCGGGTCGGGCAGTTCGCCTTTCACCGCAGCAAGGCCGAGCGTGGCGTCGCCGATGGCGCCGCTCACCAGGACGCGGTCGCCGGGACGCGCACCCCCGCGCCGGATCATGCGCCCGGCGGGAACCCAGCCCATGGCGGTCAGGCTGCACGTGAATGGACCCGGCGTGGAGGTCGTATCGCCGCCCAGAAGGTCCACGTTGTAGGCCTCAAGGTCGGAGGCAAGGCCCATGACGAAGCGTTCGCGGTCGCGGGTCGTGAAGCTTCCCGGCCAACTCACGGCCAGGAAGGCGGCGAACGGCTCGGCGCCCTTGGCTGCCAGGTCGGACAGGTTGACCCGCACCAGCTTGCGGGCGACCAGGTCCGGGGCCTCTCCTACGGGAAAATGAACGCCTTCGACGATGGCGTCCTTAGTGACGACAAGGTCGAAGCCCGGCCGCTGCGGCACGACGGCGGCATCGTCCTTCAATTCGAACGCGCCAGGCGCGCCACGGGCCAGCGGGCGGAAGAGCCGCGCGATCTCGCCGAACTCGTCGAGTCGGTCAGGCGGCTGGCCGGACATCGCGGGCCACCGCGTCGAGCGCGCCGTTCACGAAGCCGGGCTCAGTCCCCTCGAAGAAGCTCTTGGCGATCTCCACGTATTCGTCGATCACCACCTCGGTGGGCACGTCGCTCCGCTGCGACAGCTCGAACACACCCGCGCGGAGAATGGCCCGCACGGTGGCGTCCAGTCGCTCCAGCCGCCAGCCGTCGGCGAGCCGGCGCACGATCGCGGCATCCACCTTCGCCTGGTGCGAGACAACGCCCCGGACCAGGTCAGCGAAAAAGCCCTCGTCGGCCGAAGCCAGGGTCACGCCCTCGATGTCGCGGTCGAAGCGATGGTCGGTGAATTCGCGGATCAAGTGCTCGACCCCGATGGACGACACCTCCATCTGGTAGAGGGCCTGGACGGCGGCGAGCCGGGCCACGGACCTGGAGGCGTGGGCGCTCACCGGGCGTGCCCCGAGAGCTGGTGCTTCAGCGCGATCATCGCCAGGGCCGCGCGCGCCGCGCCGCCCCCCTTGTCGCCCTCGCTCATGCGGGCGCGCGCCCAGGCCTGCTCCTCGTCTTCGGTGGTCAGAACGCCGTTGCCGATGCACAGCCGCTTGCCGACCGTCAGGTCCATGATCCCGCGCGCGCTCTCGTTCGAGACGATCTCGAAGTGATAGGTCTCGCCACGGATCACGGTTCCCAGCGCCACATAGCCATCGTAGCGCTTGCCCGCGGGCTTGTGACCCGCCTCCTCGGCCAGCGCGATGGCGCCCGGGATTTCCAGCGCCCCCGGCACCGTGACCACGTCGTATTCGGCGCCGAACGCGCTCAGGGCCTGTGTCGCGCCTTCGAGCAGGGCGTCTGCGAGGTCGTCGTAGAAGCGCGCCTCCACGACCAGGATGCGGATCGGCTCGTCGCTCATGGAGTGTCCTTAGATGGTTCGCGGACGCTCTTAGGCCGTTTCACGCCAACGCGCGAGATAGCGCGCCAGCATGTCGATCTCGAGATTGACCCGCGACCCGGGCTTCAGTTCGCCAAGGGTGGTGACATCCCATGTGTGCGGGATGAGATTCACCCCGAAGACGTCGTCGTCCACCTCGTTAACGGTCAGCGAGACGCCCTCGACCGTGATCGAGCCCTTGGGGGCGATATAGCGATGCAGCGGGCGCGGCACGCGGATCCGGACACGGTGCGATCCGCCCTCGCTTTCGACGGACAGCACCTCGCCAACCCCGTCCACATGTCCGGAGACGATGTGGCCGCCCAGTTCGTCCCCCACCCGCGCCGCACGCTCCAGGTTGACCCTCCGGTCTTCCTGCCAGTCCGACAGGGTGGTGAGGCTCAGGGTTTCGCCTGAGACCTCGACAGCGAACCAGCCCTCGCCCTTCTCAACCACGGTGAGGCAACAGCCGGCGTGGGCGATCGAGGCCCCGATGTCGACGGTCGACAGGTCGAAGGAGGTTTCGATCTCGAACCTGCGGTCGCGGTTGGTGTCGCGGACGGCGCGCACGCGCCCCACGTCGGTGACTATGCCGGTGAACATCTAACCCCTCGCGTAGCGCTCCCAGAGGTCGTCGCCCAGGACGCCCACCTCCACTCGCCGGAAATGGGGCGCCTCGGCAAGCGCCGCAACCGCGAGGGCGCCCACCCCGGGCCGGCCCTCACCGCCAATGACGATCGGCGCCCGGAACCATTCGATGGCGTCGACCAGACCGCAGCGCAGGAAGCTGCCGGCCACCTGGCCGCCGCCCTCCACGAACAGATCAGAGAGTCCTTCGGTGCCAAGGGCCTGGACCACGCTCTTCAACTCGGGGCGCGCGTCCCCCACGGACGGGACCATCAGCACGCGCACGCCTGCGGCGACGAGCGTCGGATCCGGCGCGCCGGTGGCCACAACATAGGTCGGTATCTCCCGCGCAGTCGCGACCAGCTTGCAGTCCGGCCGAAGCCGCTGCCGGCTGTCCAGCACCACCCGCGCCGGCTGGCGGCCGGCATAGCCGGGCAGTCTCACCGTCAGCTCGGGATCGTCGGCCAGCGCCGTCTCGACGCCGATGACCACGGCGCTGTGCGCGGCCCGCAGGCGATGAACCTGCTCGCGGCTCTGCGTCCCCGTGATCCAGCGGCTTTCCCCGCTCGCCGTGGCGATGCGGCCGTCTAGCGATGTGGCGAGCTTGAGGGTGACGCTCACGTCACCGCTCGTCGGCCAGGGCCTCGCTCAGGCCTTCTTCACCCAGGAAGCGGGCGAAGTCGTCCGTCTCCTTGAAATCGCGGTAGACCGAGGCGTAGCGGACATAGGCCACGTCATCGAGCTGCTTGAGCTGCTTCATCACCAGCTCGCCGATCGTCGACGAGGGCAGCTCGGTTTCGCCCATGCTCTCGAGCTGACGGACGATCGTCGAGATCATCCGCTCAACCCGTTCGGGCTCGACCGGGCGCTTGCGCATCGCGATCGAAATCGACCGGGCCAGCTTGTCGCGGTCGAAGGGGGTGCGGCGGCCGGAGCGCTTGAGGATCGTCAGCTCGCGCAGTTGCACGCGCTCGAATGTCGTGAACCGTCCCTCGCACTGGGGGCAGAGCCGCCGACGCCGGATAGCCGCCCCGTCTTCCGATGGGCGGCTGTCCTTCACCTGGGTCTCGTCGTGGCCGCAGAATGGGCAGCGCATATCTAGCCTCTCTGCAGCCGTTTAACGCTATTAGCTGTAGATGGGAAAGCGCTGCGTGAGTTGCACCACCTCAGCGCGCACCTTCTGCTCGACGGTGGAGGAATCCTCTCCCGTCGCCACAGCGTCCAGCACCTCGCCGATCCACCGGCCGACCTGCCGGAACTCCTCGACGCCGAAGCCCCGGGTGGTCCCCGCCGGCGTACCGACGCGCAGGCCCGAAGTCTGCATGGCCGGCAGCGGGTCGCCGGGGATGGAATTCTTGTTGGTGGTGATGCCGGCCCGCTCCAGCGCGATCTCGGCCTGGGCGCCGCTGACGGCCTTCGGCGTCAGGTCGACCAGCATCAGGTGGCTGTCCGTGCCGTTGGACACGATCTTGAAGCCAACGCTCTGCAGGCTGTCCGCCAGGGCGCGGGCGTTTTCGATCACGTGCTTTGCATAGGTCCTGAACTCAGGCTTCAGCGCCTCGCCGAAGGCGACAGCCTTGCCGGCGATCACGTGCATCAGCGGGCCGCCCTGCAGCCCCGGGAACACGGCGCTGTCGATCTTCTTGGCCAGCTTCTTGTCGTTGGTCAGGATCATGCCGCCGCGCGGGCCGCGCAGAGTCTTGTGCGTCGTGGTGGTGACGATGTGGGCGTGCGGGAACGGGTTCGGATACTCACCGGCCACGATCAGGCCCGCGTAGTGCGCCACGTCGCACATCAGGATCGCTTCGACCTCGTCGGCGATCTGGCGGAACTTGGCGAAGTCGATGTGCCGCGAATAGGCCGATCCGCCGGCGATGATCACCTTCGGCCGGTGCTCGCGCGCCACGGCGGCGGCTTCGTCGTAGTCGATCAGATGGTCTTGGGTCCGCACGCCGTACGCGACTGGATTGAACCACTTGCCCGACTGGTTGACGCTCTTGCCGTGGGTCAGGTGTCCGCCGTGGTCCAGGTTCATGCCCATGAACGTGTCGCCCGGCTTCATGGTGACCATGAACACTGCCTGGTTGGCCTGGCTGCCCGAGTGCGGCTGGACGTTGGCGAACTCACAGCCGAAGAGCTGCTTGGCGCGCTCGATGGCCAAGAGTTCCACCTCGTCGACCACTTCGCAGCCGCCGTAGTAGCGCTTGCCCGGATAGCCCTCGGCGTACTTGTTCGTGAGAACTGAGCCCTGGGCGTCGAGCACCGCCTTGGAGACGATGTTCTCGGACGCGATCAGCTCGATCTGGTCCTGCTGCCGCTTGAGCTCGCCCGCCAGGATCTTGGCCACCGCCGGATCGGCCTGGTCGACGGCTTGATTGAAGAAGTCTTCGGTGGAGGTCTGGGCGGACACGTGCACGTTCAAGGGCAAGGCCTTTCGTGGAGCTGGCGAAGCGCTGGGCGGCGGAGGCGCCTCCTTTACTCCCGAAAGTCGCCGCTTCCAACCGCGGCGCAACGTCAGATTCCGGGGAACCCTTCGCGGGTCTCGCGCGTTGTCCGGCAAAGCCGGGCAAGACGTCGTCTCGCCCGAGGTTTGGGTGCGTGTCGAGAAAGGTGAGTTGATGAGCGGGGGACCCGATTCCACCGGACCTTCGGGCGAGGATCTGATGCGTCTCGGGGCTGGCATCGTCGCCGCCTACGTGAGCCGGAACGCAGTATCGGCGGAGGCCGTGCCGGATATCATCCGCACGGTCCATCAGGCGCTCCGGCAGCTGACCGGAGATCCGCCCGTCGCCGCGGTCGAAGAGCGGCCCAAGCCGGCCGTCCCGGTCGGCCGCTCCATCCAGCACGACTACATCGTCTGTCTGGAGGACGGGAAGAAGCTCAAGATGCTGAAGCGCTACCTGCGGTCGCGCTACAACTTGAACCCCGACGAATATCGCCGGCGCTGGGGCCTGCCGCCCGACTACCCGATGGTGGCCCCTGCCTACGCGGCGCGCCGATCCGACTTCGCCAAGAAGATCGGACTTGGGCGCGGCGTACGCCGGAGGAAGTGACATCCCTCAGCCGCCCCTCGATCCCTGGTTGGCAGCGTTCCGCGGCGGCTACGAGATCCGGGAGGCTCGGGCGGCGTGTGGCCGCGAAATCGCGATTCTGGCGGACGATCCGCTCGTTCCGCGCCTGGGTGACCGCTTCACCCTGGAAGGCGCCGGCGTGGTGCGTGAGGTCTCGGTTGTGGCTCTCGACCGCTCGCCCCGCGGCTGGCGCGCCACCTGCAGGGTCACCGACGTGTTCTGAGCGGCATGAACAAGAGCGCCCCTGTCGGAACAGGGGCGCCCGGGACCGGACCGTGTCGGGTTGTGGTCGGAGCCGGCCTTGACTCGAAGTTGAGCACGCTTCGCAAGAACCAAGGTTGCGCCACGACGCCGCGGGTCGAACTTGTCGCACCGCTGGGGTGTTTCAAACGAAAACGGCCTCCCAGGTTGCGCCCGGGAGGCCTTGTCTTGCAGCGGCCTTTCGGGCCTCAGGCGGCGTAGCCGCCAACGCGCTTGACGTTGCAGCGCACCCACAGCGCCTCCAGCGCCTCGGCCAGCTCGTCCATCATCCCGTCCGTATGCGCCGGCGACGGGGTGAAGCGCAGGCGCTCGGTGCCGCGCGGCACCGTGGGATAGTTGATCGGCTGCACGTAGATGCCGTGATCCTCGAGCAGGATATCCGAGATCATCTTGCAGTGGACCGGATCGCCAACCAGCACCGGCACGATGTGGCTCACCGACGGCATCACCGGCAGGCCGGCGCGACGCAGGCGCGCCTTCAGGGCCGCCGCCCGCTCCTGGTGCGCCTCGCGAACCTCGTTGTGCGCCTTGAGATAGCGGATCGACGCCACCGCGCCCGCGGCCAGGGCCGGCGGCAGCGAGGTGGTGAAGATGAAGCCGTCGGCGTAGCTGCGGATCGCGTCGACGATGACGCTGTCGGCGGCGATATAGCCGCCCATGACGCCGAACGCCTTGCCGAGCGTGCCCTCGATGATGTCGATCTCGCCCATCATGTTGTCGCGCTCGGCGACGCCGGCGCCGCGCGGGCCGTACATCCCGACGGCGTGGACCTCGTCGATGTAGGTCATGGCGCCGTACTTCTTCGCCAGCGCCACGGTCGCGCGGATATCGGCGATGTCGCCGTCCATCGAATACACGCTCTCGAAGGCCACCAGCTTCGGCGCCGCCGGATCGGCCTCGATCAGGAGCTGCTCCAGGTGCTCGAGGTCGTTGTGGCGGAAGACGCGGCGCTGCTCGCGCTTGCCGGCGCGGATGCCGCTGATCATCGAGTTGTGGTTCAGCTCGTCCGAGAAGACGATCAGCCCGGGCAGGATCTTGTAGAGCGTCGAGAGCGAGGCCTCATTCGAGACGTAGCCCGAGGTGAACAGCAGCGCCGATTCCTTGCCGTGCAGGTCGGCCAACTCCTGCTCGAGTTCGACGTGGTAGTGGGTGGTGCCCGAGATGTTGCGGGTGCCGCCCGAGCCGGCGCCGGCCTCCTCGATCGCCTGGTGCATGGCGTCGAGCACGACGGGGTTCTGCCCCTGGCCCAGGTAGTCGTTAGAGCACCAGACCGTCACGTCGCTGGTGGAACCGTCGGGTCGAGTCCAGGTGGCCCGCGGGAACTCGCCCCGGTGTCGCTTCAGGTCGGCGAAGACCCGGTAGCGGCCCTCGGACCGGACGCGGTCGAGAGCGTTGCGGAAAGCGGCCCTGTAATCCATCGACTTGATCCCGGTAGCGCGTCTTGTATGGCGCGCCCTGCCCGGCCCCTAAAAGATGCCCAGCCTTTTGGCGCCGCGATGCTCGGTTGTCCATAATACCGCGGGTCGCAGGGGCCCGAAGTTTCGTGAACAGCCGCATAGAATTCGCGGGCCACGTTTGCCTTGATGTTTGTCAACCCGACTGGACGGACCGGCCCCGCAGCATCTCCAGGATTGCGGAAAAGTCCTTTCCGCCGCCGCCCAGCCGATCGAACAGCGCGTAGAGACCTTCGGCCGAAGCGCCCAGCGGCGTGGCCGCCCCCGCCTTGGCCGCCGCCTCCTGCGCCAGCTTCAGGTCCTTGAGCATCATCGCCGTGGCGAATCCGCCCTCATAGCCACGGTTGGACGGCGCCGTCGGCACCGGGCCCGGCCAGGGGCAATAGCTGGTCAGGCTCCAGCATTGGCCCGACGACTTCGACGCGATCTCGAAGAATCGCTCGCCGTCGAGGCCCAGCTTCTCGGCCAGGGCGAAGGCTTCGCAGACCCCGATCATCGAGATCCCCAGGACCATATTGTTGCAGATCTTCGCCGCCTGCCCCGCCCCGTGGTCGCCGGCGCGGATGGTGATTCGCGACATCGGCTGGATCGCGTCCTCCACCGCGGCGAAGTCGGCCTCGTCGCAGCCGACCATGAACGCCAGCGTGCCCGCGTCTGCCGCGGCCGTGCCGCCGGACACCGGCGCGTCGGCGAATCGGAAGCCCGCGGCCTTAGCCTGGGACGCGACCGCGCGGGCGCTTTCCACGTCGATGGTCGAGGAGTCGATCAGCAGCGCGGTCTTGGGCGCGTTCGGCAGGATCTGCTCGGCGTAGACCGAACGCACGTGCGGTCCGGCCGGCAGCATGGTGATGACCACGTCCGCGCTCTTCACGGCCTCGGCCACCGAGCCCGCCTTTGTGCAGCCGGCGCCCGCGGCCTTGTCCATGGCGGCGGCAGAGAGGTCGAACGCGAGCACCTCGCGGCCGGCCTTCGCCTGGTTGGCGGCCATCCCGCCGCCCATGTTGCCGAGGCCGATGAACGCAACGCGGGTCATGCCCGGATCTCCTCCAGAGTGGTCCATTCCTGGTCGGCCGGCAACGGCGCGAAGATGGCGTCCAGGGTCGCCTCGTCCACGTCCTGCGGGCGCGGCGGGTCCCATTTCGGCGCGTTGTCCTTGTCGACGATCACCGCCCGCACGCCTTCGAGGAAGTCGTGCCGCTGCACGACGCGCGCGCCGATGCGATACTCCATCGCCATGTTCTCGGCGAAGGACCTGGCCTTCGCCCCAAGCCGGAGCTGACGGAAGGCGACCTTCATGGTCTGCGGCGATTTCGTCGCCAGCACCTTGAGCTGGTCCTTGGCCCAGTCCGTGCCGGCGCCCTCCAGCGCGGCGAGAATGGCCTCTACGCTGTCGTGGGCGAACAGCTTTCCGATCTCGTCCTGGTGCTGCGCCAGCGGCGGTCGTCCGGCGTCCGCCTCGAACTCGGTCAGCAGGGTCTCGACCCGGTCAGGCTCCGCGAGCACGGCCGCCTTCAGGTCGGCGATCCTGGCGCTCTCCACATAGTCGGTGGCGATGCCCAGCAGCTCGCAGTCGGCCGCCTTGATCCGCGCCCCGGTCAGCGCCAACCACAGGCCGAGGTGGTCGGGCATGCGCGACAGGTGCCAGCCGCCACCCACGTCCGGGAACAGGCCGATCCCCGTCTCCGGCATGGCGAAGGTGGTTCGCTCGGTGGCCACCCGGTAGCGGCACGGCTGCGCCAGCCCCACGCCGCCGCCCATGGTGATGCCGTCCATGATCGCCACGGTCGGCTTGGGATACTCGAACAGCAGGTGGTTCAGCCGGTACTCGATGAAGAAGAACTCGCGCGCCAGCCTGCCATCGCCTGCGCCGCTCTCCGCAAGCATTCGGATGTCGCCGCCGGCGCAGAAGCCGCGTTCGCCCGAATGGTCGAACATCACCAGCTCGACGGCCGGATCGTTGCGCCAGGCCAGCAGCGCCTCCGTCATCAGCCGACACATGTTGGTGGTCAGGGCGTGGATCGCCTGCGGCCGGTTCAGCGTGATGCGGCCGACACGGCCCTCCACGCGACAGAGAACTTCGGCTTCGCTCATGCCCGGAACAGCTCCCGCGCGGTGATGACGCGCATGATCTCGTTGGTGCCTTCGAGGATCTGGTGGACCCGCAGGTCGCGCACGATCCGCTCCAGCGGGTAGTCGCGCAGATAGCCATAGCCCCCGTGCAGCTGCAGCGCCTGGTTGGCGACCTCGAACCCGGCGTCGGTGGCGAAGCGCTTGGCCATGGCGCAGTACTGGGTCGCCTTGGGGTTCTTCGTGTCGAGGGCGTGGGCCGCCCGCCGCACCATCAGCCGCGCGGCGTCCAGTTCGGTGGCCATGTCAGCCAGCCGCCACTGCAGGCCCTGGAACTCCTTCAGCGCCTGTCCGAACTGCTTGCGCGTCTCCAGGTAGGCCTTGGCCGTATCCAGCGCGAGCCCGGCGCCGCCCAGCGAGCAGGAGGCGATGTTGATCCGTCCGCCGTCGAGCCCGGCCATCGCGAACTTGAAGCCCTCGCCCTCGTTTCCGATCCGGTTGGCCTCGGGCACGCGGCAGTCGTCGAAGTTCACCTGGGCCGTAGGCTGGGCGTTCCAGCCCATCTTCCGTTCCTGGGCGCCGAACGAGATGCCAGGCATGTCCTTCTCTATCACGAAGGCCGAGACGCCCTTGGCGCCCTCGCCGCCCGTCCGCGCCATCACGACGTAGAGGTCCGAGGTCCCGGCGCCCGAGATGAACGCCTTGGTTCCGTTCAAGATGTATTGGTCGCCGTCCTTTCGGGCCGTGGTCTTCATCGCCACGGCGTCCGAGCCCGATCCCGGCTCGGTCAGGCAGTAGGAGGCGATCAGCTCCATGCTGGTCAGCCGCGGCAGATAGCGGCGGCGCAGCTCCTCCGAGCCGAACCGGTCGATCATCCAGGAAGCCATGTTGTGGATCGAGATGAACGCTGCGACTGAGACGTCGCCATAGCTGAGCTGCTCGAACACGATCGAGGCGTCGAGACGCGAGAGGGCCGAGCCGCCTACGTCCTCGCGCACATAGAGCCCGGCGAAGCCCAGCTCGGCGGCCTTGCGCACCACATCGACGGGGAAGTGCTTGTCCTCGTCCCAGCGTGCGGAGTTGGGAGCCAGCTCGGCCTGGGCGAAGGCGCGCGCCGCGTCCTCGATCGCCCGCTGGTCCTCGGTGAGGTTGAAGTCCATGGCCGGGACGTCGCGCGGACCGCCCGGACTGTCAATCTGCCGCGACGGCGCCGGCGCCCCTTGCCAGCCCGCCCTCTGCGGGTCCAAACCCCCGGCCCATGAGCAAAGCCCCCCTCGCCGCCTACCCCGCCCTGCGTCTCCGTCGCCTGCGCCAGGCCGACTGGGTCCGACGCCTGGTGCGCGAGACAGTGCTGACGCCGAACGACCTGATCTGGTCGATGGTGGTCCACGAAGGCGAGGGCCAGATCCCGGTGGGCTCCATGCCCGGCGTCTCTCGGTTGTCGGTGAAGGACGCCGCCGCAGCGGCCAAGGAGGCGAAGGCGCTGGGCATCCCCGCCATCGCCGTCTTCCCCCACATCGACGGGTCCAAGAAGGACGCCACCGGCAAGCTGGCGGCCGATCCGGACGGTGTCGTCTGCCGGGCCGTGAAGGCCATGAAGGACGTGGCGCCCGAGGTCGGGATCATGTGCGACGTCGCCCTCGACCCCTTCACCGATCACGGCCACGACGGCCTGCTGGAGAACGGCCGCATCGTCAACGACGCCACCATCGAGGCGCTGGTGGCGCAGGCGCTGGTCCAGGCCAAGGCCGGCTGCGACATCCTCGCCCCCTCCGACATGATGGACGGCCGCTGCGGCGCGCTGCGCTCGGCGCTGGAGGCCGAGGGCCTGGAGGACGTGATGATCATGTCCTATGCCGCCAAGTACGCTTCGGCCTTCTACGGCCCGTACCGCGAGGCCATCGGCTCCGGGAAGCTCGGCACGGGCAGCGTCGACAACCCCGGCGACAAGAAGACCTACCAGATGGACTCGGCCAACCACGCCGAGGCCCTGCGCGAGGTGGCCCTCGACATTGCGGAGGGCGCCGACATGGTCATGGTCAAGCCTGGGATGCCCTACCTCGACATCGTCCGCCAGGTGGTCGACGCCTTCAACGTCCCGACCTTCGCATTCCAGGTCTCAGGCGAGTACGCCATGATCATGGCTGCGGCCCAGAACGGCTGGCTCGACGAGGAGCGGTCGATCCTGGAGAGCCTGGGCGCGTTCAAGCGCGCCGGCGCTGCCGGGATCATCACCTACTTCGCTCCCCGGGCGGCGCGTCTGCTAGGCGGCTAAGGAAGGCCCGCGCGCGGGCTGTCTACCTCGGCCACCAGGATCCGGCCCGTCTGTTTCGCCGCGGCGGCCTCGTGGTCCGAGCTGGCGGCCGTCAGCATGAACAGCGTCTGCCCGTCGTCGCCGCCCAGCATGCAGGCGAAGCAGGGCTGGCCGGTCTCCACCACTTCCAGCACCTCGCCGCCCGCCGCGATCCGCGCGCACTCGGGCGCGATCGGATTGGCGATCCAGATGGCGCCGTCGGCGTCGAGCGCTATCCCGTCCGGCACGCGCGGCCAGGTCTGCGCCCACACGCGCCGGTTGGAGAGCCCGCCGTCGGGCGCGATGTCGAACGCCGTGAGCACCCCGCCCAGCGTCTCGCCCAGGATGAGCGTGCGGCCGTCCGGCGTGATCACCGGACCGTTGGGGAAATGGAGGTCCTCTGCGGCGACCTTCGCCTCGCCCTCCGGCGTTACGTAGGCCAGCCGGGCGGTCGGATGCTGCGCAATCACGCTCTCGACACCGCGGGCGTGGATGGCTGCGTCGAGGTCGAAGCCGAAGTTGCCCACGTAGGCTCCGCCCCGGGAATCGACGACCATGTCGTTGCAGTGGAAGTCGGCGATGTGGCCGAGCTCCGCATGGACGGCGATCCGGCCGTCGGGAAACCGCCGCAGGAGCTGGCGCTTGATCTGGGCGACGATCAGCAGCGAACCGTCCGGCATCCAGCCGAGACCCGAGGGCTGGTCGTCGATCTCGACCTCTGTGCGCAGGTCGCCGGCCAGCGACACGGACTTGACCGCATGGGCGTAGAAGTCGCTGAACCACAGGCGGCCGTCACGCCAGCGCGGTCCCTCGCCGAAATAGATGCCCTCGGTGAGAACCCGCGTCGTCCGTCCCATGCGCTCGACTCTCTGTGGATGGTCTTGGCGCGATGATCGTCGAGGTGGTCGGCGCTGTCATCCGCGATCCGGCGGGCCGCGTGCTCACCGTGAGGAAGCGCGCGACGACCCGCTTCATGTTGCCCGGCGGAAAGCGCGAGCCGGGCGAACACGACCTCGCCGCGCTCGCCCGCGAACTCGGGGAGGAACTGGGCGTCCGGCTGGTCCGCGCCGAGCTGCTGGGCCGCTTCGAGGCCGCCGCCGCCAACGAGCCGGGCGCGAAGGTGAAATCCCACGCCTATATGGTTGCGATCGCAGGCGAAATCGGGATCGGCGCCGAGATCGAGGAGCTGGCATGGCTCGACCCGGCAGGTCCGTTCGACCGGCCGATCGCGCCCCTTCTGGAGAGCGCGATCCTGCCAGCCCTCGCCCGTCAGTCGCCCATGGTGGATCCCGGGTAGAACGGCAGCACCCGCTGGCGCAGACCTGTGAGCCGGGCCCACGCGTTCGCCACCGCCGGCGCCACGCATGGCACGCCGGTCTCCCCCACCCCGCCGGGCGCGGCGGTGCTGGGGACGATGCTGACCGCCACCGCCGGCATCTCGCCGAGCCGCAACATCCGGTAGTTATTGAAGTTGCTGACATTCGGCTTGCCGTTGGCGAAGAGCACCTGGCCCCAGAGCGTCGCCGCCAGGCCATGGACGATACCGCCCTGGACCTGGGCCTCGATCTGGTCCGGGTTCACCGCCACACCGCAGTCGATCGCGCAGAACACCTTGCCGACCTTCACCTGGCCGGACGACGTCTTCGAGACCTGCGCCACCATGGCGATGTAGCTGCCGAACCCCTTCAGGAAAGCAATCCCGCGCGCCGTGCCCGAGGGCGCGGCCGTCGTGCTCCAGCCGCTCAGCGCGGCCACGGAGTCGAGCACGCCCACCGCTCTTGCGTCGCCCGCGAGCAGCGTGCGCCGCCAAGCAAGTGGATCCTGCCCCGCGAGCGCGGCCATCTCGTCCATGGCGCTTTCGATCGCGAAGGTGTTGTAGGACTCACCCACCGAGCGCCAGTAGCCGAGCGGGATGTCCGCCAGGTTGGGGACGAACTCAATTCGCCGGTTCGGGATCGCGTAGGGCATCCCGACGGCGCCCGCCACGGCCCCGGTGTCCTCGGGATTGTTCCCTGGCTTGGTGTTCCGCTGGATGTTTATCGACGGCGAGACGTTCCGGTAGACCAGCGCGTTGAGCGCCCGGTTCTCGTCGAGACCAGCCTGGACGCGGATCTGCGCGCAGGGTCGGTACATGTCGTTCTGGAAGTCCTGCTTGCGCGACCAGGTCAGCTTGACCGGCTTGCCGACCGCCTTGGCGATCTTCACCGCCTGGCCGATGTAGTCCTGTTCGATCTTCCGGCCGAGGCCGCCGCCCAGGAAGGTGGTGTGCACAGTGATGGCGCTGGCAGGGAGGCCGGTGATCCCGGCGATGGTCGGGATGCAGAAGGCCTGGCCCTGGGTCGGCGCCCAGATCTCGGCCGAGGTCGCCGTGACCGAGGCGGTGCAGTTCAGCACCTCCATGCAGGCGTGGGCGAGGTACGGCAGCTCATAGGTCACATCCAGCTTGAATGGCGCGTTGCCGAGCGCCACCGAGGCGTCGATCCCCCCCGTGGTCTCGTAGATCCGCGGCGCGGTGCTGGTGGACGTCAGGAGGGCGAGCCCCGTGGCCCGGATCTGTGCGGAATCGCGGGACGCCAGGTTTGCCGGCAGGGTCCACTTGACGCTGGAGGCGAGCTGTTCGGCGATGCGCATCGCACTCCAGGTGTCGGTCGCCACCACGCCGACGGCGTTGCCGAGGTTCACGAGCGCCAGGGCGCCGCTGGCGCTGGCGGGCATGCTCGCCACTGTCCCGCCCAGCGTCGGGCAGTGGATGACCGAGGCGAACACCATGCCAGGAACCTGGACGTCGATGCCGAAGACCGCCGAGCCGTTGACCTTGGCGGGGATGTCGGTTCGTGGCAGCCGCTGGCCGATCGCATTGCGGGTGGTCGCGAGGGTGACGTCGGTCGGTGGGGGCAGGCCCGACGCCGTCTCGACAAGCTGGCTGAAGCGGTAGGACGTCGTCCCGTTGGTCACCGAGCCCCCGACAGCCAGCGTCCAGCTTTGCCCGGGGCTGAGCTGGGCGGCGGCGGCCAACAACATCTCCCGCGCCTGGGCCGCGGCGCGGCGCAGAGGTAGGTACCAGCCCCGCATGCTGGTGCTCCCGCCCGTCAGCCACAGCCGGAACAGGGGATTGGCGAAGGTCGCGACCGTGTCCCCGGTGGCGTCGGCGTGCTCGACCCTGACCTGCTTCCAGTCCAGCATCAGCTCCTCGGCGACGAGCTGGGCGAGGCCGGTCATGATTCCCTGCCCCATCTCGGTAGGCCCGATGAGCAGGGTCACGTTGTTCTGGGTGTCGATCTTCAGATAGGCACCGATCGAGGTCGCCGGCGGCAGGGCGGCGCCTGCGACGGTGACCGACGGCGATCCGCCCATCGCTTCCAACGCGCCGGTCGCCTTCAGCGTCACCGGTACGATCAGCGCTACGGCGCCGCCCGCCAGCAGCGCGCGGCGGTCAAGCATGTCGTTCATCTCTCGTCCCTCCCTTTCGACCGCGCCCTAGAGCTTCTGGATGGCCTGGTTCACGCGGGCGTAGGTGCCGCAGACGCAGATGTTCTTGAGCTCACTGGCGATCTCCTTGCCGTGGTGGCCGGCCTTCATGGCGCCTACCGTCGCCATGAGCATGCCGGGCTGGCAGTAGCCGCACTGGGGCACCTGGTTGTCGATCCACGCCGCCTGGGCTTTCTGTCCGTCGGGATCCGACGCCAGGGCCTCGACGGTCATCACCTTCTTGCCGACCGCCGATCCGACGTTGAACTTGCAGGCTTTCTCCGGCTGGCCGTTCACGAGGACCGTACAGGCCGAGCAGACCTCGATACCGCAGCCGTACTTGGTTCCGGTGAGACCCATTAGGTCGCGCAGCACCCAGAGGAGCGGCATGTCCGTGGTGGGCACAGTGACACTTCGGGAAGTTCCGTTAACAGTAAGCGTTAGGGTCGTGGACACGTTATTTTCTCCGCCCGATTTTCGCCACAATTGAATTTGGCCGCTCGACGACAATTGTACGTGCGTCGAATACAGTTTTTGCGCGAGGCAGAGCCCCTCTGTACCTAAGCTCTTGGTGATGATGCGGCGGCGCGCAAGGTCGAACAGTCAAGCTGCGTCAACCTGCCGCGCGAGTAGAAGGCACCGCTCTATTTTTGCGAGTATTTCTGAGTTTCAGTTGCGGTCAGCGACCGCCGGGGAGCCACGCCTTGAGGACGGCGTTGACCTTGTCCGGCGCCTCCTGCTGAACCCAGTGCGAGACGCCGGGTAGCCGCTCGACGGTCAGGTTGCGGACGTAGGCGTCGGTCCCGTCGAGTAGCTCAACGCCGAGGGCGGCGTCCTGCTCGCCCCAGACGATCAGCGTCGGGGTCTCCAGCATCGGGAAAGGCCCCGCCAGCCGTCCCGGCGACCGGAACGCGGCGCGGTACCAGTTGATCATGGCGCGCATCGCGCCCGGCCGTTGCGCGTCCCGGGCGTAGCGATCCAGCACCTCGGGACCAAAGTGCGTCTTGTCGACGGCCATGTCATAGAAGGCGCGGCGGATCCCCTGCGCGTCGTTCCGGGTCAGCGCTCGCTCGGGGATCGCCGGAAGCTGGAAGAAGAACATGTACCAGGACCGCTTCAGCTGGGCCCAGTTGCGCCGGAGGTTAGCTTGCATCACCGCCGGGTGCGGAAGGTTCATGATCACCAGGCGCTCGAGCGGGCGAATCCGGTTGACGGCAAAAGTCCAGCCCACCCCCGCGCCCCAGTCGTGGGCGAGCAGCGTCACCTTCCTGGCCCCGCTGGCGTCGATCAGGGCCGCCACGTCCTCCATCAGCCGTTCGATCCGGTAGCTGGCCACGTCCTGCGGCCGAGGCTCGGTCTCGCCGTAGCCGCGGAGATCGGGCGCCCAGGCGCGGTAGCCCATCTCGGCCAGTAGTGGCAGCTGATACCGCCAGGAGAAGCGACTCTCGGGGAAGCCGTGCAGGCAGAGCGCCAGGTGGTCGCCCTCCCCGGCCTCATCCACGGCGAACCTGAAACCGTTCGCCTCGATGGTGCGGGTCCTCATGCTCATGGCGCGGTAAAGCAGGTGCTTTCCCGGTCGATCCCCGGAAGCTGGATCGTGCCCTGGTAGGTGAAGCCGATCTTGCGAAGGACGGCCATGGAGGCGAAGTTTTCGAGGGTGGTGATCGCCGCCAGTTTCGGGATGCCGAGCGCGCCCACGGCGTGTCGGAGCACCGCGCCCGCCGCCTCCTGGGCGTAGCCGCGGCCCCAGGCGGCCGGAAGGAACGCATACCCCACATCCGGGGTGTCGAGACCCTCGCGCTTCACCAGCCCGGCGAGGCCGAGGGGCCGGCCGTCCGACCGCTGAACCGCCACCCACATGCCAAAGCCGTGCTCCCGATAGCTGGAGAGCATCTTGTCCTCGATGTAGGCGCGGGCATCGTCCTGGGTGCGCACCCCGCGGTCGCCGATGTTTTCCAGGAACCCCGGGGAGTTCAGGAGCTCGAGCATGAAGGGCGCGTCGCCTGCCTCGACCTCGCGCAGCACCAGCCGTTCCGTCTCCAGCACAACCGACACCGCATGCCCCTCCCCGGCCTCTCGCGAAACGTCATCTTAACGTGCGTCGCGGACTTTGCGCGTCAAACAGCGTTAAGGCGGGTGAACCATGGCTGTGGGCGAACAGCCTATCGTCATCAAGAAGGTCAAGAAGGTTGTCGGCGGGGGCCACCACGGCGGAGCCTGGAAGGTGGCCTACGCCGACTTCGTGACCGCCATGATGGCGTTCTTCCTGCTGATGTGGCTGATCAACACCACCAGCCCGGAGCAGAAGCGAGGCATCGCCGACTACTTCGCGCCCGCCAGCGTCTCGCAGACCTCGTCCGGCGCCGGCGGAATCCTGGCTGGCACCGCCCTCGGCAACGACGGCGCCAAGAGCTCGGGTTCGTCGGACGTGATCGAGGAGCTCGCCCCTTCGTCCCACAACCCGAACAACGGCGACTCCTCCGACGGCGGCAAGCCCATGACCCCGGAGCAGGCTATGGCCGCCGCCGAGGAACAGGCCGCCGCCAAGCGCGAGGCCGCCGCCTTCGCCTCCGCCGCCCAGTCCCTGCGCCAGGCGCTGCAGGACATGCCGGAGCTGGCCGAGCTGTCGAAGAACATCATCATCGACGAGACGCCCGAAGGCCTGCGCATCCAGCTTGTCGACCAAGAGGGCCGCTCGATGTTCAACCAGGGCGCCACCCAGCCGAACGATCGCGCAAAGCTGCTGCTGCGCGCCATCTCCAAGGTGATCAACCAGCTCCCGAACCGGATCAGCATCTACGGCCACACCAGCGCCAGCCCCGGCGGCGTAAAGCCCGAGAGCGACTGGGCCCTCTCGGCGGCTCGCGCGGACAACTCGCGCAAGGTGCTGCAGGGCGCCGGTGTGAATTCCGACCGGGTCTACCAGGTCTCCGGCAAGGCCGGTTCGGAACCCCTCTATCCGGACGATCCGATGCTGCCCGGAAACCGCCGCATCGCCATCGTGTTGTTGCGGGAGGCCCCGGTGCTGCCGCCGGAGCCGGGACTCTAGCGAGCGCTTGCGCGGAGGGCCGGCATGACGCCTAATCGGATCAAGCGCTTGGCTTCGAAGGCGACCGCAGGTCCGTGACGCAGCACTTTCCGACCCGACAGCTCCGGTTCTTCCTGACCGCGCCGTCGCCGTGTCCGTACCTGCCTGAGCGGTTCGAGCGGAAGGTCTTCGCCCACCTGCCCCTCTCGGACGGCGCGACGGTCAACGACAGCCTTACTCAGGTCGGCTTCCGGCGCTCCCAGAACATCGCCTACCGCCCCGCGTGCGAAGCCTGCTCGGCCTGTGTCTCGGCGCGGATCCCGGCGGCGGACTACGAGTTCTCCCGCTCCGAACGCAAGGCCCTGGCGCGCAACGCCGACGTCGAGGGGAACCTCGTCGAGGCCGAAGCGACCATGGAGCAGTTCGACCTGCTTCGCCGCTACCTGCTGGCCCGGCACGCCGATGGCGGCATGGCGGAAATGACTTGGCCCGACTACGTCGCCATGGTCGAGGACACAGCGGTTCGAACCCACATCATCGAATACCGGATCAAGTCCGCGGACGGCGGTCCCGGCGAGTTGATCGCCTGCGTGCTGGTCGACCTGATGAGCGACGGCCTGTCGCTGGTCTACAGCTTCTACGATCCAGGCCAGGCGCGGCGCAGCCTCGGCTCGTTCGTGATCCTGGATCATGTCCGCCAGGCCCGGCTCACGGGTCTGCCCTATGTGTACCTGGGCTATTGGGTGCGGGGTTCCGAGAAGATGGCCTACAAGGTGCGCTTCTCGCCCATCGAACTGCTCCGGCCCGACGGTTGGTTGCTGGCCTCGGCCCGCGACCTTGCCCCCGTAGACGCCTGATCGCCGCCCGACGCCCTGTGGACTGATCCGCGCCGCCGGTGGCGCGCGCGGACGGCGCGCCCTAAAATCACCTCGTGAGCGCGATCGAACGAGATTTCCCATGGCCCGGCAGCTGCGGCTGAGCCTGGTCCGGCAGAGCCTGCCTTCCTTCGAGGACTTCGTGCGCGGATCGTCCAACGCGACGGCGTTCGACGCCGTGCGTCGCTGGCCAGCCTGGCCGGGCGGGGCGCTGGCGCTCGTCGGCCCCAAGGGCGCGGGGAAGACTCACCTCGCCCGCGCGTGGGCCGCGGCCGCCGGCGCGGTGACGATGGACCGCGAGACGCCCGATCTCGACGCCGCCGTGGGACGCCCGGTCCTGCTGGAGGACGCCGACCAGGGCGTGGCGAGCGAGCCGCTATTCCACCTGATCAACCTCGTGGCGCGCGAAGGCGGCGGCCTCCTGGTCACGTCGCGCACGATGCCGGCGTCCTGGCCGACCGCCCTGCCCGACCTCCGCTCGCGCCTGAACGCGCTGCCGGTCGTCGAGATCGCGCCGCCGGACGATGGGGTTCTGGAGGGCGTGCTCCGGCGCTTCTTCCGCGAGCGCAACATCCGCCCGCCGGAGGAGGTCTATCCCTACCTGCTGGCGCGCATGAGCCGCTCGATCCCTGACGCCGAGGAGATCGTTCGCCGCCTGGACGAGGCAGGCGACGAAGGCTTTCGTCCGGTGACACGGGTCCTGGCGCGCCAGATCCTCGAAAGCGGTCTGCCTCTCGACTGAAATTCCGGCTCGGCGGCGAGGAATTTTCGGCGACGCGATAGACAAGTCGAATCATTTTCCGGCAGTGGTCCTGACGCGTGGCGCACGGGGCCACGTTCGGCCGGACGTCCAGGATGCTCGCGCGCGCTCCCGCCACGGCCGCCCCCGAGCTGGAACTCAAGTTCCAGCTCGGGGGCGGCGCCGTCGCGGCGCTGGAACAGGAGCTGTTTCCCGCCGCGCAGGCCAAGACCTCCCGCCTGCACGCCATCTATTTCGACACCCCAAGCCATGGACTGCGCGACGCCGGCTTCAGCCTGCGCGTCCGGCGCAAGGGCGACACCCATATCCAGACCCTGAAGCATCGCGGCGACGGTGGCCTCTTCCAGCGCGACGAATGGGAAACCCCCGTAGCCGGACTCGACCTCGACCTCGCCGCGCTGGCGGGGACCCCCGCGCCGACCGCGCTGGGCGATGCGCCGCTGGTCGCCGCATTCACCGTCGATGTGGAGCGACGCATTCACATCTGGACCGAGGGCGAGACCCGGCTCGAAGTCAGCTTCGACACCGGCCTTATCGCGGCCGCCGGGCGCACCGAGCCGGTGGCCGAACTCGAACTGGAACTGCTGGCGGGATCTCCTGCTGCGCTGTTCGCGCTGGCCCGCCGCCTGCTGGCCCGGGCGAACCTGACGCTTCTGCTGGAGAGCAAGGCCGAGCGTGGCTATCGCCTGGTGGGGCACGACGGGGTCGCCGCCCTCAGGGCGCAGAAGACCGCGATCGGACCACAGACTCGTGGCGCCGACGCATTCCAGCTTATCGCCCGCGAGGCGCTGGTCCAGATCGCCGGCAACGCGCGACTCCTGCAGCGGGCGCACAATCCCGACGTCCTCCACCAGCTCCGCGTCGGACTGCGCCGCCTCCGCGCCGCGCTCTCCGTCTTCGGGAGCATGCTGGACGCCGAGGGTCTCTCGGCCGCCCGCTCTGAAACCCGCTGGCTGGCGGGCGAACTGTCGGAGGCGCGCGACATCGACGTCTTCCTCCAGAACGCCCGCGAGCAGGACGAGATCGAGGACAACCCCGCCCGGGCCGCGCTCTTCCGGGCCCTGCGCCATGCCCAGGCCGAGGCCTACGAGCGGGCGCTCGCCGCGATCCGTTCGGAGCGGTTCAGAACCCTTCTCCTCGATCTGGCTGAGTGGATCGAGATCGGCCCCTGGCGGTCGCTGCCCGGCGAGCGCCAAATCGCCCTACGCGAGGGGGCCGCCGCAGCACTCGCGTCGCCGGTTCTGGACCGCCTTGACGAGCGCGTCCGGCGCCGCTCGCGGAAATTCCGGCGCCTTGAAGTCGAAGCCCGGCACGACGTCCGCAAGCAGGCCAAGAAGCTGCGCTATGCGACCGCGTTCTTCTCCGAGGCCTTTCCCGACCACCCGAAGCGCCGCCAGCGCTTCACCGCGGCGCTGAAGGTGGTGCAGGATCGGCTGGGCGAGCTGAACGACCTCGCCGTGGCCCGATCGGTCATCACCCGGGTGGCCGGAAAGCGCTCCAGCGAGCTCGCGTTCGCCGCGGGCCTGGAGCTGGGCCGGATCACTCGCGACGAGGACGACCTGCTCGACGCCGCCAGCGACGCGCTGAAGACTTTCCGGCGCACGCGTCGCTTCTGGTCGCCGCCCCACGCGGTTGAGGACCTTAACCTTTCCCGGTCACGCTTGCGCCCTGCCTGACGCTGGCCGAGAATCACCGGATGCCGCCGAACGACGTCGCCCAGATGAACGTCTCTACTTCCGCTCCCCCCGCCCCGGACTCGTCGACGGCGGCCGAGGACCTGGCCGGCTCGCCGGCGCGGTTCTTCAATCGCGAACTGTCGTGGCTGGCGTTCAATCGACGCGTGCTCGCCGAGAGCATGAACCCCCGCCATCCGCTGCTGGAGCGACTGCGCTTCCTGTCCATCAGCGCCAACAACCTCGACGAATTCTACATGGTTCGCGTGGCCGGCCTGAAGGCGCAGGTTCGCGAGGGCGTGCGCGTCCTGAGCCAGGATGGCCTCACACCCGCCGAACAGCTCGGCCGCGTGAACGAGGCCGCCGCCGACCTGATGGCCGACCAGCAGAAGCGCTGGCGCGAACTGCGCGACGAGCTGGCGGCTGAGGGCCTGCGCTACATTTCGGCCGAAGAGGTCACCGAGGCCGAGCGCGCGCACCTCGAGCGGCGGTTCCTCGCCGAGCTCTTCCCGGTGCTGACGCCGCTGGCCATCGACCCCGCGCACCC
>JBKOYY010000073.1:0-15677 GCA_046725615.1 Pseudomonadota bacterium | reverse complement strand
CCTCGCCAGGGCCTTGTCGAGCAGGCGTCGTCCGGCGGTCCCGCGCAGCGCCGCCCCGGCCACCGCGGCGCAGAGGCTGCGTTCGGCCGCGGTGTCGGCGCCGCCCGCCGCCAGCAGGTCGCGGGCTTGCCGCGCCAGGTCGGCGGCGATCTGGGCGGTCTCGGCCTCGGAGGCCCTCGCCGCCAGGGCCGGGCCCGCGCAGGCCAGATGGTACACGCGCCGCGCCATCACCTCGGGCGCCCAGGCGAAGGCGTTCCAGCGACCGAACAGCCGCCGCCACTCCAGGGTCAGCCGCAGGGCCTCGGCCGCGCCGTCCGGACCAGCCTCGACGAGGGAGGGCAGCCAGTCGAAGCGGTGCAGCGCCTCGGCGAACGCGCGGCTGGGGCTGGGCCGGTCCCAGGGGTCGCCGCGCACGCCGGTCGCCAGGGTCTGGCCGCCGAGCACGAAGGCGCCGGCCAGGACCGCCCGGCCGATCTCAGGGTCCACGGGGCGAAAATTGCGCGGCTGGATGCCGAAGCCCTCGACGCCGCGGGCAGCGCCCAGCAGCCGAAGCGGCCGCCATTCCTCCTGGACGGCATGGACCGCGCCCTGCAGCGCCGCGAGGGCGAGGTGGCGGCCCGGCAGGCGAGGCGCGCGCAGCCCGGCCACGGCCTTCCGCTCAGCCTCTCAGGGCGGTGATGTTGGCGGCGTAGCGCTCGGGCCCGCCGCGGAAGACCGCGGTCCCGGCCACCAGCGCCGTCGCGCCGGCCGCGATGCACAGAGGCGCGGTCTCGGGCGTCACGCCGCCGTCGACCTCGAGCGGGATGTCGCGGCCCTCGGCGTCGATCATCTTCCGCAACGCCTCGATCTTCCTGAGCTGCGAATGCATGAAGGTCTGGCCGCCGAAGCCGGGGTTGATCGACATGACGAGGATCAGGTCGACCTCGTCCATCATCCACTGGATCACCGAGGGATCGGTCGAGGGGTTGAACACCACCCCCGCCTTGGCCCCCAGCTTGCGGATCTGCTTCAGGGTGCGGTTCAGGTGCGGGCCGGCCTCGGGGTGGACGCTGACGTAGTCGGCGCCCGCCGCCACGAAGGCCTCGATGTACGGATCGGCCGGCGCGATCATCAGGTGGACGTCGAACGGGATCTTCGCGTGCGGCCGCAGCGCCTTCACCACGTCGGGACCGATGGTGATGTTCGGCACGAAGTGGCCGTCCATGACGTCGACATGCACCCAGTCGGCGCCGGCGGCCTCGATGGCGCGCACCTCTTCCCCCAGCTTCGCGAAGTCGGACGCGAGGATGGAGGGGGCGATGATCACGGGCTTGGCCATGCCTCCGCTTAGCGTGATGCGGCCTTCACGGCCAGATGCCGCTCACCCCTCGCGCCGCAGCCGCGCCACGTAGAAGCCGTCGGTCCCGCCCGGCCGGTGGTGCGGCAGGATGCGGAGGGTCCCGTCGGGACGCAGGCTGGCCTCGGGCGCGCCGCCCTCGCCGGGCGTTGCGGGCTCGATCCGGAACGCCGGATGGCGGGCCAGGAACGCCGCCACCTGGCCCTCGCCCTCCTCGGGCTCCAGCGAGCAGACGCAATAGACCAGTCGCCCGCCCGGCTTCACGCGGCGCGCCGCCGAGTCAAGCAGCCGGGCCTGGACCTGGGCAAGCTTGGGGATGTCGGCGGGGCTCGCCACCCACAGCATGTCGGGATGGCGGCGGAAGGTGCCGGTGGCCGAACAGGGCGCGTCCAGCAGCACGGCGTCGAACGCGCGGCCGTCCTTCCACTCCGCTGCGTCGGCGACCACCACCTCGGCGCCGAGGCCGGTGCGCTTCAGGTTCTCGGAGACGCGCTTGATGCGGCCGGCCGAGCGGTCCAGCGCGGTGACCTTCCCGCCCGCCGCCGCCATCTGCAGAGTCTTGCCGCCAGGCGCGGCGCACATGTCGAGGGCGGCCTGGCCGCGCTGTATGTCCAGCAGGCGGGCCGGGATGGCGGCCGAGGCGTCCTGCACCCACCAGCGCCCGTCCTCGAAGCCCGGCCAGGACGAGACCTCACCCTTCAGGCCGACCCGCAGGCTGCCGCCGGCCAGGATCTCGGCCTCCAGCGGCCCCGCCAGTTCCCCGGCGTCGGCCGGATCCTGCAGCGTGATGTCGGTGGCGGGCTCGGCGCCGATCAGGGCTGCGATCGCCTGGGCGTCGTCCGCGCCGAAGGCCGAGCGCCAGCGGGCCGCGAGCCAAGTCGGCGCCATCAGGCTGGGGTCGGAGAAATCCGGCGGTTCGCGCGTCAGGCCGCGCAACACGGCGTTGACGAGGCCCTTGAAGGCCATGCCGCCCTTCTGCGCCGCGCAGAGGTCCACCGTGGCGCCCACGGCCGCGTGGGCCGGCGTCTTCAGCACCAGGATCTGGGCCACGCCCAGGCGCAGCACGTTGACGATCCGCTCGGGCGGCGGCTTCTTCAGGCGCGCCTGCAGGGCGGTGTCGATGGGGCCAAGCCAGCGCAAGGTCGCCATCACCAGCGCCCGGGCGAAGGCGCGGTCGCGGGCCGGCAGGGCGGCCATGGCGGGGTGGCCCAGACCTTCGTCCAGCCCGGCGCGGCGCGACAGGGCGGTGGTCAGCAGGTCGAGGGCGGCGGCGCGGGCCGGCAGGCCGCGGATGTCGTCGGTTTCGCTCACGGCGCGCGGGGTGCCCGCTTGGAGCCGCGCGCGCAAGGGATTAGATCGTGCGACATGGACGACACGCCCGCCAACGCCGCTCCCGGCAAGGAGCTTTCGCCCGCCGCCCGCCGCGCTCTCGAGGAGGCGGAGGCCCGTCGTAAGGCCGCCGAGGCCCTGCCGCCTGAGGAGGGTGGTCCCAAAGGACCCGAGCCCACCCGCTTCGGCGACTGGGAGCGGAAAGGGATCGCGGTCGACTTCTGAAACGGGCTCCCGGGACCTAGAGCCCCGCCATCTCGGCCGCCACGCGGCGCGCGGCCGCCGCAGGATCGTTGGCCGCGGTGATTGGCCGTCCGCAGACGATGTGGCTGGCGCCGGCCTTCAGCGCGTCGGCGGGGGTCGCGGCGCGGGCCTGGTCGTTCTTGGCCGCCCAGTCGGGCCGGACGCCCGGCGTGACCACCAGGAAGTCGCGTCCACCCAGCTTCCGGGCCAGCTCGGCCTCGTGCGGGCTGGCGATGACGCCGTCGCAGCCGGTGGCGATCGCCTGGTGGATGCGCCGCTCCACGAGCTGGCGGGCGGTCTCGTGATAGCCGGTCTCGACCAGGTCCTCGTCGGTGAGGCTGGTGAGGACGGTGACGGCCAGAACCTTGAGGTCGGACTTGCCGCGACCCCGCACCGCGGCGGCCATCACCTGCGGCTCGCCGTGCACGGTGAGGAAGTCGCAGCCCGAGCCGGCCAGCACCGCGGCGGCTCGCTGCACCGTGGTGCCGATGTCGTGCAGCTTCCAGTCGAGGAACACCTGCTTGCCGGCCGCCTTCAGCTCGCGGGCCAGGGTCATGCCCTCGCCGCCGGCGAACAGCTCCAGGCCGACCTTGTAGAAGCTGACCGCGTCGCCCAGCGCAGCGACCATGGTCCGGGCCTCGTCGACCGTCGGCAGGTCGAGCGGAATGATCAGCCGGGGATCGGCTTTGACGGCGGGTTGCGCAAGATCGGCGGCGGCCATGGCTTGGCTCCGTGGGCGGGGTGGTCCGCGAGGTTCGAATAGGGCTAAGTGCGTTGCATGAGCCAGGCCGAGTTCGCGGTCAACTTCTTCGTCGCCCTGTTCGCCCTCCTGGATCCGGTGGGGAACGTGCCGCTGTTCGCCGCCGCCACGGCTGGGGCGAAGTCGAAGGACCGCGCCTGGATCGCGCTCTACATCGCGCTGTTCGCTTTCGGCTTCCTGACCTTCTTCTACTTCTCCGGCCTGTCGCTGCTGGAGTTCTTCGGCATCTCCCTGGCGGCCTTCCGCATCGCCGGCGGGGTCATCCTGTTCCTGTTGGGTCTGGAGATGGCGCGCGACGATTTCACCGCCGCGGTCGCGGATGCGGCGGACACGGCCGACGGCTCGGGCCGGGCCTTCGTGCGGCGGCGGTTCGAGCGGATGATCGTGCCGTTCGCCATGCCCCTGTTGATCGGCCCCGGCGCGATCTCCAGCGTGGTGATCTACGCCAGCCAGGCCCGTCAGTTCGGGCTACAGGGGGCGCTGATCGGCGTGGGCGTGATCGGCGCGGTGGCCGTGGCGACGCTGCTGTCGTTCCTGGCCACTCCGATCCTGTCGAAGATCCTGGGCCGCATCGGCCTCAGCATCGTTGTACGGGTGCTGGGCCTGATCCTGTGCGCCCTGGCGGTGCAGTTCATCCTGGCGGGGTTCGCCGAGAGCACCAGCGGCTTCATTCGGCCGTCGATCGCCAACCCCTATGGCCACTAGACCTTTCGGAAGCGACCGCCCTGCGAGGCCATGAGCGCCAGGGCCCATTCGTCCGGGATCGCCTTGGCGATGGCCGAGATCGCCTTGTTCGGCGCGCCGGGGACGCACACCGCGCGATTGGCCTCCATGGCCTCGTAGCCGGCGGCGGCGACCTCGTCGGCGCCCATCCACAGCCAGGCCGGGGTCGAGGAGTTCGCCAGGGCGCGGGTGCCGTTCACGTCGTGGAATTCCGACCAGGTGAAGCCGGGACAGAGAGCGGTGACGTGTACCCCCTCGGCGGCGTTCTCCAGGTGGAGGCTCTGGGAGAACTTGATCAGGAAGCTCTTGGAAGCGGCGTAAAGGGTATGACCCGCCGCGGCGGGGACGAGCCCGGCCAGCGAGGCGACGTTGACGATCCGGCCGAACCTGCGCTGCTGCATCCCCGCCAGCACCCGGTGCGCCAGTTCGCAGGGGGCGGTGACCATCACCTGGATGAAGGCCGCCTGTTCTTTCCAGCGGGTCTCGGCGTAGGCGCCCGGCAGTCCGTAGCCGGCGTTGTTGACCAGGCAGTCCACGGTGCGCCCGTGCGCGGTGAGATAGTCGAGGATGGTTCCCGGCGCTTCGGGCTCCGACAGGTCGGCCGTCACCGTCAGGGTCTCGACGCCGTAGCGCAGCCGGACCTCCTCGGCGAGGGCGTCCAGCCGCTCGGCCCGCCGCGCGGTGAGCGCCAGGTCGTACCCGTGGCTGGCCAGGATGCGAGCGAATGCCGCGCCGATCCCTGCCGAAGCGCCCGTGACGAGGGCAAGTTTACGGTCCATGGCTGTCCCCGAGTGCGACCCGCCGAAACTACGGCGTGCCGCGAACGGTTCAAGGCTAGGCTTGCGGCGGAATCGCGCGAGCGTCGCCGTCGGATTGAACGGTGTGATGTTTAGGTGTATTCGCGCCCGCCGCGACGGCATCGGGCCGGCTTGGGGACCCAGCGGTCACCCGGAGAAATGGGATGGCTGACCAGGCCGTCGACGCCGACAAGGCGAACGGAGACTCGTCGCACTCGGGACACAAGGAGGGATTCTGGGCGCTCGCCCTCGGATCCATCGGCGTAGTCTTCGGCGACATCGGGACCAGCCCGCTCTACGCCATGCGCGAAGCCCTGGGGCACTCGCGCGGCGGCGGCGGCGGTGAGCTGGCCGTGCTGGGCGTGGTGTCGCTCATCACCTGGGCGCTGATCCTCGTCGTCACCATCAAGTACGTCGTCTTCCTGATGCGCGCCGACAACAAGGGCGAAGGCGGGACGCTGGCGCTCATGGCGCTGGCCCAGCGGGTCAGCCCTGGAGGGCGTTCGCGGATCATCTTCTTCCTGGGCGTGCTGGGTGCGGCGCTGTTCTACGGCGACGGGATCATCACCCCGGCGGTCTCGGTTCTGGGCGCGGTGGAGGGCCTGCGCGACGCGCCGGGGGCCCCCGCGGGCGTCGGGGAGCTGGTGCTGCCGATCTCGGCGGGCATCCTGATCCTGCTGTTCCTGGTCCAGTCGCGCGGCACGGCCAGCGTGGCGAAGTTCTTCGGCCCGATCACCGCCGTCTGGTTCCTCACCCTGGGCGGCCTCGGCCTGTTCCACATCTCGGACGACTTCTCGATCCTGCGCGCCCTCTCGCCGCACTTCGGGGTTATGTTCCTGATCGACAACGGTTTCCTGGGCTTCGTGATCCTGGGCAGCGTGTTCCTGGCCGTCACCGGGGCCGAGGCGCTCTATGCCGACATGGGCCACTTCGGAAAGACGCCGATCCGCGCCGCGTGGCTCTATCTCGTGCTTCCGTGCCTTGTGCTGAACTACTTCGGCCAGGGCGCCCTCGTGCTGTCGCACCCGGAGGCGCGGGCCAACCCCTTCTTCGCGATGATCCCGCAGGCGGTCTACTGGCCCGTCCTGCTGCTGGCGACGGCGGCGGCGGTCATCGCCAGCCAGGCCGTGATCACCGGCGCCTTCTCGATGACCCAGCAGGCGGTGTCGCTGGGCCTCTTCCCGCGCATCGACATCCGCCGAACCTCCGAGACCCAGGCCGGCCAGATCTATGTGCCGCAGGTCAACACCATGCTGCTGGTCGGCGTGCTGGTGCTGCTGGTGATGTTCCGGACCTCGTCCAACCTGGCGTCGGCCTACGGCATTGCGGTGACCGGCTCGATGTTCGTCGACACCCTGCTGTTCTTCTACATCGTCCGCTACATGTGGAAGCGGCCGGCGTGGCAGGCGGCGCTGGCCTCGCTAACCTTCGGCGTCCTCGACGTGGTGTTCATCACTTCGAACCTGCTCAAGTTCATGGACGGCGCCTGGCTGCCGCTGGCCATGGGCGGCTGCCTGGTGCTGGTCATGTGGACCTGGAACCGGGGCGCCGACATCCTGTCGGACAAGACCCGCCGCGACAGCGTGTCCCTCGCCGAACTGGCCGACATCCTGAAGGCGCGCGCGCCCTACCGGGCCCCTGGCACGGCGATCTTCCTGACCTCGGACCCGGACACCGCGCCTGTGGCGCTGATGCACAACCTCAAGCACAACAAGGTGCTGCACGAGAAGAATATCATCCTGTCGGTCCACACGGCTGAGACCCCGCGGGTCAGCGACGACAAACGCGTGCGGATCGAGCCGGTGAACGACGACTTCAAGAAGGTCATCATCAACTACGGCTTCATGGAGAGCCCCAACGTGCCCAAGGCGCTGGGGCTGTGCCGCAAGCTGGGGCTGAAGTTCGACATCATGGCCACCAGCTTCTTCCTCGGCCGCCGCTCCGTGGTGCCGTCGGCGCAGTCGGGGATGCCGCTGTGGCAGGACAAGCTGTTCATCTTCCTGATGAAGAACGCAGCCAACCCAACCGACTTCTACAAGATCCCGCCCGGCCGCGTGGTCGAGATGGGCGCCCAGGTCACGGTGTGACGTGCCGCTGAGCGTCCTCAACATCCTCGGCGACGCCTTCTGGATCGTCGCCACCGCCATGATCGCCTCGGCCACCCTGGGCGCCTGGAAGGCGCTGCCGGCCGATGCGCGGCTTCCAATGCAGTGGGGCCTGGATCGCAAGCCGACCTGGCGGGCGCGCAAGCCCGTGGCGCTGGGGATGACCCTGGGAATCGCCCTGGTCTTCGGCCTGATCCTGTCGGCGAAGGCCCGCGACTCTGCGCTCGCGCCCGACGAGCGGATGATCCTGTTCCTGGTGCGCGCCGCCACCGCGCCGCTGTTCATCCTCGTGCACATGTTCTGGCTGCGGGCCGCGATGCGCACCGTAGCCGCCGAAGGCGCGCATAGGCCTTGAACCCGAGGCCCGCCTGTCCTTAAAGGCGCGCGACCTTATCCACCTGTTCCGAAAGCCCTCCACGCCATGGCCGACAAGTCCGTCAAGAAGGTCGTCCTCGCCTATTCCGGCGGGCTCGACAGCTCCACCATCGTCAAGTGGCTGCAGACCGAGCTGGGCGCCGAGGTGGCGACCTTCACGGCCGACCTGGGCCAGGGCGAGGAAGTCGCGCCGGCGCGTGACAAGGCGATCATGCTGGGGGTGAAGCCCGAGTACGCCTTCGTCGAGGACGTGCGCGAGGAGTTCGTGCGGGACTACGTCTTCCCGATGTTCCGCGCCAACACGGTCTACGAGGGCCAGTACCTGCTGGGCACCTCGATCGCGCGGCCGCTGATCGCCAAGAAGCAGATCGAGATCGCCCGCAAGATCGGCGCGGACGCGGTCGCCCACGGCGCCACGGGCAAGGGCAACGACCAGGTCCGCTTCGAGATCGCCTACTACGCGCTCGAGCCCGACATCCATGTCGTCGCCCCCTGGCGCGAGTGGGATTTCAAGAGCCGCGAGGCCCTGCTGGACTTCGCCGAGAAGCATCAGATCCCGATCACCAAGGACAAGCGCAACGAGGCGCCCTTCAGCGTCGATGCGAACCTGCTGCACTCCTCTTCAGAGGGGAAGGTGCTGGAGGATCCGGGCGTCGAGGCCCCCGAGTACGTGCACCAGCGGACGATCAGCCCCGAGGCCGCGCCCGACAAGCCCACCGTCTTCACGATGGACTTCGAAAACGGCGACCCCGTCGCCATCGACGGTCAGAAGCTGTCGCCGGCCGCCCTGCTGGCCAGGCTGAACCAGCTCGGCCACGACAACGGCGTCGGCCGCCTCGATCTGGTGGAGAACCGCTACGTCGGGATGAAGTCGCGCGGCGTCTACGAGACCCCCGGCGGCACCATCCTGCTGCATGCCCACCGCGGCATGGAGAGCATCACCCTCGACCGGGGCGCCATGCACCTGAAGGACGAGCTGATGCCGAAGTACGCGTCGCTCATCTACAACGGCTTCTGGTTCGCCCCCGAGCGCGAGATGCTGCAGGCGGCCATCGACTACAGCCAGAAGAACGTCACCGGCCAGGTGCGGGTGAAGCTCTACAAGGGCAACGTGACGGTCATCGGCCGCACCTCGCCCTACTCGCTGTACGACCAGGAGCTGGTGACCTTCGAGGAAGGCAAGGTCGCCTACGACCACCGCGACGCGGCCGGCTTCATCAAGCTGAACGCCCTGCGCCTGCGCGTGGCGGCCAAGCGCGATCGCCGCGGGAGCTAGGCCGCGGTCTAGCCCTCGAACCGGTTGTACGGATACCGGTCGCGGATTTCGGCCTGGAAGAACCGGCCCTTGGAGTCGGCGTCCACGAACGAGCGATGCACCTCGCCGGGGACGCCGACGTAGACATACGCCTCGCCGCTGACGAAGCGGACGAACAGCTTGGCGCGGTCATGGTCGTAGTCGATGGCCTGGATGGCCGCTGAGTCCACTTCCATCGGCCTGCTCCCTGCCGTGGATCCGAACACAGGAACGCGCGGGCCAAGCAGCTTGGTTCCCCTCGCGCCCGGTTGGCGCCAAGGTCATCCCACACGGCGAAGCTTCGCCGCCAATCAAAATGAGGGGAGGACCGGATGCAGTCCCATGCCTATGTCGCCATCGTCAGCCTGTTGGCGCTGCTCACCTATTTCTGGATGGGCCTGCAGGTCGGTCGCGCCCGGGCGAAGACCGGGATCGCCGCGCCGGCCATGACGGGCGACCCTCTGCTGGAGCGCAGCATCCGCGCCCACCACAACACCCTGGAATGGCTTCCGCTGTTCCTCGTGCCGCTCTGGCTCTTCGCGCTCTACTGGAGCGACCTCGTGGCCGCCGGCGTCGGCGTGGTGTGGATCGTCGGCCGGGTCCTCTACCAGCTCGGCTACGTGAAGGACCCCGCCAAGCGCGAGCTGGGCTTCCTCATCCAGGCCCTGGCGGTCGCCGTGCTGCTGTTCGGCGCTCTCGGGCGGATCATCTATGTGGCGTTCGTCACGCAAGCTTGACCTATCGCAACCACAATTGTGGCGGAGTGTTGTGACCCTTAACTCCCCCATCGCGGGGGACGCCCGAGTTCGAGACCTGAAGATGTCCAGGAAACCCGTTGCTTTCGCCGTCGCCGTGGCCCTGTCCGCCGGCCTCGCAGCCTGCGCCACGCCGACGCCGTACCAGCCCAACGTCAGGGGCGCCGCAACCTCCGGCGGCTACTCCGAGGTGCGGCTGGAGTCCGACCGCTATCGCGTGACCTTCGCCGGCAATTCGCTGACCAGCCGAGAGACGGTGGAGGCCTATCTGCTGTTCCGGGCGGCCGAGCTGACCGTCCAGAACGGCTACGACTGGTTCTCGGTCGTCGACCGCGACGTGGACAAGAAGAGCCGGACCTACGTCGAGCCCGATCCGTTCTACCGACCCTGGTACGGTGGCTACGGTTTCTGGCGCCCGTCCTGGCGCTACTACGGCCCGAGCTTCGGCTGGCGCAGCTGGGATCCCTTCTGGGGCGACCCCTTCTGGGCTGACCGGGTCGACGTGCGGACGGTGGAACGGTTCGAAGCCTCCGCCGAGATCCTCATGAACCGCGGCCGCAAGCCCGAGGGCGACGTGCGCGCCTTCGACGCCCGCGCTGTGATCGAGAACCTTCGGCCGCGCATCCAGTACCCCGCGCCGAAGTAGGGGTCAGGCGGCGTCCGCCGCGGCCCCGCCGTCTCTCACGGCCGGGGCGGCCGCAGCCACTGCGGCGACGGCCTCGTAGAGCCGCGCCGCGTCGATCGGCTTGGCCACGTGCCCGTCGAAGCCCGCGGCCAGGTATTCCGCCACCTGGTGCTGCATGGCGTTGGCCGTCAGGGCGATGATCGGCGTGCGCGGGCGGCCCTCGGCCCGCTCCGCGTTGCGAATGGCGCGGGCGGCGGCGACACCGTCCAGGACCGGCATCTGCACGTCCATCAGGATCAGGTCGCACGGGATGGTGCGCCAGGCTTCCACGGCCGCCGCGCCGTCGCCGACGACGATGGGGTCGATGCCGATCTGACCCAGCAGCGTCTTCAGCACGAGCTGGTTGACGGCATTGTCCTCGGCGGCCAGCACCCGCAGCGGCGGGCCGCCCTCGGCCAGGGCCGCCGCCGACCGCTCGGCCGCGGACTCGGGCTCCAGGCGTCGGATCTCGGCGTCGCCCAGGCGGCGAAGCGGCAGCAGTACGGTGAAACGGGTCCCGGCGCCGGGCGCGCTGTGCGCCTCGATCGCGCCGCCCATCAGCTCTGCCAGCTCGCGGCAGATGGACAGACCGAGTCCCGTGCCGCCGTACCGGCGCGTGGTCGAGCTGTCGACCTGCTGGAAGCGGCTGAACAGGCGCACGAGGTCCTGCGGCGCGATGCCGACGCCGCTGTCCTGCACCTCCACCTCCAGCACCTCATTGCGCCATGAGACCGCGAGCGAAACCTCGCCCCGCTCGGTGAACTTCACGGCGTTGGACAGAAGGTTGCAAAGGATCTGCCGGACCCGCGTGGGATCGCCGAGGTAGGTTCCTGCCGCGCGGGGATCGAGGTTCAGGCGGAGTGTGACCCCCTTGGCGAGCGCCTGGGGCGCGAAGGTCTCCTGGGCCCCGCGCACCACATCGGCCAGGTCGAACGGGATCTTCTCCAGCTCGAGCCGCCCGGCCTCGACCTTCGACAGGTCGAGGATGTCGTTCAGGATCACCAGCAGGCTCTCGCCCGACTCCCGGATCACCGACAGCTTGCGCTGTTGCTCGGGCCGCAGGTCTGCCTCGACCGCGAGGGCCTGGGCCATCCCCAGCACGCCGTTCAGCGGGGTGCGGATCTCGTGGCTCATGCGCGCCAGGAAGGCGCTCTTGGCGTCGCTGGCGGCCTCCAGCGCGGTGTGGGCGTCCTGCAGGTCGCGGGATTTCCGGAGGCTGACCCAGATGCTGATCAGGGTGTGCAGGGAGACCACCTGCATCGACAGGCACACCAGCGCCTGGTCCGCCCCCTGGAAGTGCGGGATCGCGAGGGGCACTCCCGCCGGCAGGATCACGCCGGGCAGGGCGGGGATGGCGGCTCCGGGCGAGTGGGCGTGCAGCGCCTGGATGTACATCAGGTGGCTGGCGAAGAACGCCGCGGCCGCCACCTGGCAGGCGAGGTTGTCCGAACTCCACAGCAGGACCCCGGCCATGCTCCAGGTCAGGACGGCCAGCATGTAGACGACGGCGCAGGTCCGGCTCGAGACGACGCGGCCGCGCACGGCGCGCTTGATCTGGCCGGTGGCGATGACGAGGGCGGCCTCGGCGAGCAGCGCTGCGCCCGCCCAGGCGGCGGCCACCCGCCAGTCGACGCCCATCCCGACGAAGACCGTGACGGCGACGCAGAGCACGAGACGCACGGGCGAATAGGCGTGGATTCCCCCCGCCGCGCTCGCGAACCGCTCGTCGAACAGTCTTCCGAACAAGAGCTCCCCCCGGTGCTCACTCGCAGGACCCCATATCCCGGCGCCGCCGAACGCTGGGTTAACGCAAGGGCCGCCCGTTCCGCCGCGCGCGTCCAACGGGGGCCGGAGAACGAATAGACTCGAGGGCGCCGCCGCGCAGGGACCCCCGATCGGGGGGCGTATGGCGGTCTGCGGGGCTGTTGGAGTATTCTGTGTTTATGCGGGTGGAGGGTGCGACAGATGCTTAGGGCGCCGCCCAGGGATCGACGGGGCCACGGGTTCGGCTGGCGGGCGGTGATCGTCGCGGTGGCGCTGAACGCGGCCGCGGGTTCCGGCGCGTGGGCGGCGGCGCGGGTCGCGCTCATCGTCGGCGTCTCGAAGTACGAGAAGGTGCCCCCGCTGGCCAATCCGGCCAAGGACGCGATGCTCGTCCAGAAGACGCTGCAGAAGCTGGGCTTCGAGGTGAAGGTCCTCACCGACCCGAACCGTTCGCAGCTGATCGAGGGTCTCGGCGAGTTCGAGCAGGCCGCCAGCGGCGCCGAGGCGGCGGTGATCTACTACGCCGGGCACGGCGCGATGATCGAGGGCGTGAACTACCTTCTGCCCAAGGACGCCATCGCCACCACGAAGTCCGCCTTGACCGGCAGTGCGGTCGAGTCCGCGCGGCTCGGCGCGGCCATGACGGGCGCCAAGGCGGTCCGGTTGATCATCCTGGACGCCTGCCGCAACAACCCCACCGCCACCCGCAGCCTGGGCGGAAACACCCGCGGCCTGGCCCGCGAGGCGGGACCCACCAGCGTGCAGGTGGTGACGCTGATGGCGGCTGGCCCGGGCGAGGTCGCCCAGGACGGTTCGGGCGGCAACAGCCCGTTCGCCATCGCCCTGACCCAGGGGCTGACCCGGCCGGGCATCACGGTCGGCGAGCTGCCCAGCTACGTCCAGGCCGAGGTCGAGCGGATGACCGAGGGCCAGCAGACTCCGGACCTGCAGGGGATCTGGCCGAACGTTCACTGGAGCTTCGACCCCAACGGCCCGGCGCGCCAGGCCCAGGCCTCCGCCGTCGACCTCACCAAGATCAAGTGGGAGAAGGACCAGGCGTTCTGGACGTCCATCAAGGACTCCGACGACCCGGCCGACTTCAAGGCCTATATGGAGGCGCAGGACCGCGGCGAGATCACCGGCTCGTTCCGACGGCTGGCCGCCAACCGGATCCGTGCGCTCGAGAAGCTGCCGCCCGGCTCGTTCCAGGTGGCCTCGCGCTCGGCCACGCCGGGCCAGGCGCAGGTGACGAGCGCCCGGGAGGCCTTCGCCCGGGGCGACTACAGGGCCGCCGCAGCCGACTGGACCGCCGCCGCCAACGCCGGCAACGGCGCGGCCATGTACAACCTTGGGGTCATGTCGCTGACCGGCAAGGGCGCGGCGAAGGACGTCGGCGCGGCCGCGCGCTGGTTCAAGGCGTCGGCCGACGCTGGGCATTCGGGGGGAATGGTCAACTGGGCGCTCTGCCTGCTGAACGGCTTCGGGACGTCGAAGAACGAGGCCGAGGGGTTCCGCTGGCTCCAGCAGGCGGCGAACAAGGGCTCGGCGACCGGCATGGGCATGCTGGCCGAGGCCTACCTGCGCGGCCGTGGTGCGCCCGCCGACCCGCGGGCGGCGGCGGGATGGCTGCAGAAGGCCGTGGACGCGGGGGACGGGCCGTCGATCCTGCAGCTCGCCGACCTCTACGAACGGGGCGAAGGCGTGGCGCGCGATCCTCGTCGCGCCTTCGACCTGTTTGAACGCGCGGCGGTGGCGGGCGACACCGACGCCATGGTTCGTCTCGGCTATGCTTATGAAGACGGCGACGCTGTGGCCAAGGACGAGGTCCAGGCCGCCACCTGGTACCAGCGCGCGGCCGAGGCGGGGAACAGCGAGGGCATGTCCAGCCTGGCGGTGATGCTCGAGAACGGGGCGGGGCTTCCGCAGGACTACGCGCGGGCGGCGGAATATTACCGCCTGGCCGCCAACGCCGGCGACGCTCGCGGCTATCTGGGCCTCGGCAGCCTGACCGCTCGCGGCGCGGGCGTGCGGGCCAACCCGGCCGAGGCGATCCGCCTGTTCCAGGCGGCCGCGGACCGGGGCAGCGCTGCGGCCCTGCGCAACCTGGGCATCATGTACGAGACCGGGCAGGGCGTGCGCGCCGACCGGAAGAAGGCGATCGACTATTATCGCAAGGCCGCGCAGGCCGGGGACGAGGCCTCCAGGGGCGAACTCGACCGGCTCGGCGCAAGCTGAGGACGACGGGGGACGGAATGGACAGGCTTCGCAACGATCGGCGGCTGAGGGTGGCGGTGAGCGTCCTCGCCCTGATGAGCGTTACGGCCCAGCCGGTGCTGGCGCAGAAGAAGGACGCCGACGCCTGCGCGGCCGAGCGGGCCCCGCTGGTCAAGCTCGACAAGGAATACGACGACCTCAAGCGCTCCAAGATGAGCAAGGCCATCGGCGAGGGGCTGAAGTCAGGCGCCATGGTCCTGGCCAAGGGCGTGGCCAGCGGCAACATCGGCCTGCCGGGCAGCCGGGGCGGCGGCTTCGGCGGTATGGGCGGTATGGGCAGCCTCATGGGGGCCGTCGGCGGCCTGGCGATGCAGAGCGCCCAGTCGCAATCGGGATCGGCCGCCCCGGCGCCCAGCCCGGCCGGCATGTTCTTCGGCCCAGACATGCTGTCGGGCGCCTCAGGCCTCTACGTCCCCGGCGTCAGCAGCTATGGCGGCTACGGCGGCGACAACGGCAAGGCCTATGCGGCGCTGGCGGTGCTGGTGGCCATCGTCGCCACGGCGGACGCCTACGCCAAGCTCAAGGAGCAGGAGGCGGGCGGCGACCTCAAGAAGGCGTCGTACAACATCGACCAGGACGCCGGGCGCCAGCTGGCGGTGGCGCGGGAGATCTCGGACGCCGGCAACGCCCTCGTGGAATGCCGCAGCCGCCAGCTCAGCGACATCAACACCCGCCTGGCCAGCGCCAGCAACGACAAGGACCGCAAGGCGATCCGCCGCGAGCGCACCGAACTGATCGGCGACCTGAAGAAGGACATCGACGTCACCGGCAGCGTCGTCGAGCAGCACACCGGCATGGCCAAGACCTTCACTCAGGGCCGGGCGATGACCGACGGAACGTCCGAGGCCGACGTGCTGGGCGGCCAGGCGCCGGCCTATGCTGAGGCGCCCGCCGCCACGCGCCTCGCAATGCCCAAGAGTTCAGCGCCGGCCGGTGGCGGCCAGGCCCAGGAGGCGCAGGCCCCGGCGGCTCCGCCCGCGGCGCTGGTGACCACCAAGGTCGCGGTGCTCCGCTCGGGCCCGGTCGCCGCCGCATCGGCGGTCCGCACCCTGCCGGCCGGCACGTCGCTCCAGGCCAAGACGGCCCAGGCCGAGGGCGGCTGGTGGGAAGTCGATGTGGAGGGCTCCACCGGCTATGTCCGGGCCGCCGCAGTCGGCCCGCCGGGATCCGCGCCCGCCGCTCCGGTGCAGACCGCGGCCGCCGCGCCGGGCCGAGGCCGTGGCAAGGGCCCGCCGCCCAAGGCCGCGCCGCCGCCGGC
>JBKOYY010000026.1:0-17888 GCA_046725615.1 Pseudomonadota bacterium | reverse complement strand
GTCCCAGGCCGTGCCGCCGCCGCCGGTCTCCTTCCACTCGCCGTCGGACCAGGTGGCGTTCACCTTGCTGGCCATCACCTTGTCCGAGGCCGCGCCGTCGGGCGCGCCGGTGGGATTGGGCACCGTGTAGAAGCGCCAGACCTGCTTGCCGGTCGCTGCGTCGTAGGCGGTGATGTAGCCGCGCACGCCGTATTCGGCGCCGCCGTTGCCGATCAGCACCTTGTCCTTCACCACCCGCGGCGCGCCCGTGATCGTGTAGGGCTTGGAGGTGTCGGTGGTCTGCACCGACCAGACCGGCTTGCCGGTCTTGGCGTCGAGCGCCACGAGGCGACCGTCGATCGTGCCGACGTAGACCCGGCCCTTCCAGATCGCGACGCCGCGGTTGACCACGTCGCAGCAGGCGTCGAAGCCCTTGGCCCCCTGCACGCCCGGGTCGTACTTCCAGAGTTGCTTGCCGGTCTTGGCGTCGAAGGCGAACACCTTGGACCAGGCGGTCGAGGTGTAGAGCACGCCGTCAACCAGCAGCGGGGTAGCTTCCTGCCCGCGGTCGGTGTCGAACTCCGCGAACCACGCCAGGCCCAGCTGGCCCACGTTGTCGGTCTTCACCTTGTCGAGAGGACTGAACCGCTGCTCGTTGTAGTCCTTGCCGTACGACAGCCATTCGGCGTTGCCGGCCGCGGCCTCAAGGCGCTTGGCGTCGACAGACGACTCGCCCTTCTGACAAGCGGCCACGCTGGCGGCCAGGACGAGCGCAAGGCCCAGACGGACGAACTTCATGACGCCTCCCCCGCCGATTTCTTCAGATGATCGGCGTTCAGGCGGCACTATGCGCGGGTTGGGCGCCGCTGCAAGCGTGCCGCAGCGGAACGGACGTCAGACCATGGCGCCGTGGCTCGCTCGCGCCGGCGTCTGGGAAGGCTTCAGCCGCGCGTAGGCCTCCGCCAGACCGTCCACCGCCTGGGCCAGCACTTCCGGCGGCAAGGTGTAGGGCAGGCGCACGAACCGTTCGAACGCCCCATCGACGCCGAAGCGCGGCCCGGCCGCCAATCGCACGCCGAACCGCTCGGACGTGGCCGCGAGCGAGGTCGACACCGGCGCCGGCAGTTCGGCCCAAAGCGAGAGTCCTCCAGGCGGCGTGGCGACCTTCCAATCGGGCAGCCGCTGCCGAACAAGGTCGACCATGAGGTCGCGGCGGGTTCGCAGCATGTCGCGGCGGACCTGCAGGCTCCCGTCCTCGCCCGCGATCAAATGGACGGCGGCGAGCTGCTCCAGCAGCGGCGTGCCCAGGTCGATCGACGCGCGTCGCGGCGCCAGGGCCTGGATCGTCTGGACGTCGGCGCGGATCCAGCCGAGGCGCATTCCGCCCCAGAAGCTCTTGCCCATGGACCCCAGACGCACGAGGCCCTCCTCGGGTTCGTCGAACGCGTAGGGCTGGACCGGCCCGTCGAGCCAGAGGTCGATCAGGGTCTCGTCGAAGATCACCATGGTGCGAGCCCGGCGGGCCGCGTCGGCGATGGCCGCGCGCGCGTCGGGCGACATCCAGCGGCCGGTCGGATTCTGGAAGTCGGCGATGAAATAGGCGAGGCGCGGCCCGCTCTGGCGCAGCGCAGCGGTCACGCCCTCTACATCCCACCCCTCGCCAGGCAGCCCCACCGGCGCCGGCCGGCACGAGGCGCGCTGGATGGCGTCGATGGCGTGCGGATAGGTCGGATGGTCGATCACCACCCGGTCGCCCGGACCACAGGTCAGCCGGAGCATCAGGGCGAACGCGTGCTGTGCGCCGTTGGTCACCATGATCTGGTCCGGCGTCGTCGGCAGGCCGCGACGGGTGTAGCGCTCGGCCACCATGGCCCGGAGCTCCGGCAGGCCCAGCGCGGCGTAGCCGTGGTTGGGCAGGTAGGCGGGAAGCTGGCTGAGCGCGGCGGCATACGCGCCATGGACGACCTCGGCCGCGGGCGGCGCAGCGGAGGCCAGGTCGATGACCCCCTCAGACACCGAGCCGGCCATCAGGCTGGCCGTGCCCCGGTCGCCCGGGCCCTGCGGCAGGCGGGTCCGGGCCCCGGCGCCCTGGCGGCGATCGAGGAAGCCGTCGTCGCGGAGCCGGGACAGGGCCGCGGTCACCGTGGTCCGCGAGACCTCCAGCGTGGCGGCCAGTTCCCGCTCGCCGGGCAGCACCACGTCCAGGGGGAGCCGCCCGTCGAGGATCAGAAGCCTGAGGCCATCGGCCAGTTGGCGATAAGCCGGACCGCCATGGCCTTCACGCCAGGCGCCCAGCAGGCGGGTCAGGGAGGCGGGTCCGATGCGGCGCGTGTTCATGCGAGCCAGACTTGCACAACTGGCTCTGTTTTCCAGGTCCACTTTCACCGATCTGGCCGGACCATGATGATCCGCCGCCTCACTCAGCTCCTCTTCGGCCTCTATCTCTATGGCGCGTCCATGGCCCTGCTCCTGCGCGCCGGCCTGGGCCTGGATCCGTGGGACGTGTTCCACCAGGGCGTGGCCGCCCACGTCGGCCTCTCGTTCGGGATGCTGGTCAATGTGGTGGGCGCGCTGGTCCTGCTGCTCTGGATCCCGCTGCGCCAGAAGCCGGGCATCGGCACGGTCGCGAACGTGCTCGTCATCGGAACGGCTGTGGACCTCACCTTGGCCATCCTGCCGGGGATCGACAGCTTGCCCCTCCGCATCGGGTTCCTGCTGACCGGCGTCGCGCTGAACGGCGTCGCAGGTGCGATGTACATCGGGGCGGGACTGGGCCCCGGCCCGAGGGACGGCCTGATGACCGGGTTGGTGCGCCGTACCGGCTGGTCGATCCGCGTGGTGCGGACTGGCATCGAGTTCGCCGTGCTCGCCGTGGGCTGGCTGCTCGGCGGGACGGTCGGCGTCGGCACCGTGCTCTACGCCCTGGCCATCGGACCGCTCGTGCAGGCCTTCCTGCCGCTGTTCCTGATCCGCGATCACAACCCCCGGACGCGGAAAGGCCTCGCCGTTAACCCCTGACTCAGCTCTCCGAAACCCCGCCTTTACCCCTCCCATGTTCCAAAGGGAGACAAGAACGAGGGTCCGCCAGAACGGCGGGCGTCCAGTCGGGTGGGTGTTTTCAGAATGGCCAAAACGGTCCTGGTCGTCGACGACGACCCCACGCAACGTCGCCTGATCCAGGCAGTCCTGGAGCGCGAGGGCTTCGCGGTCGCCCACGCCCAGAGCGGCGACGAGGCGATCACGCACCTGAACTCCGGCGCGCCCGTCGACGTGGTGCTGCTCGACCTGGTCATGCCCGGGATCTCCGGCCAGGACACCCTGAAGGAGATGCGCGCGCGCAGCTTCTCCCAGCCGGTGATCGTGCTGACGGCCACTGGCGGGATCGACACCGTCGTCCAGGCCATGCAGTCGGGCGCCTGCGACTTCTTCGTGAAGCCCGCGAGCCCCGAACGGATCATCGTCTCGATCCGCAACGCCCTGTCCATGGGCGCCCTGAAGGGCGAGGTGGACCGGCTAAAGAAGCACGCCACCGGGCGCACCACTTTCGACGACCTGATCGGCGCCTCGCCAGCCATGATGATGGTCAAGCGGCTGGGCGAGCGGGCGGCCAAGTCCTCGATCCCGATCCTGATCACCGGCGAGAGCGGCGTCGGCAAGGAAGTCATCGCGCGGGCAGTGCACGGCTCGTCCGACCGCGCCGGCAAGCCCTTTGTCGCGGTGAACTGCGGCGCCATCCCCGAGAACCTGGTCGAGAGCATCCTCTTCGGCCACGAGAAGGGCAGCTTCACCGGCGCCACGGACAAGCACCTCGGCAAATTCCAGGAAGCCAACGGCGGGACGCTGTTCCTCGACGAGGTGGGCGAGCTTCCGCTGGACATCCAGGTCAAGCTGCTGCGGGCGCTACAGGAGAGCGAGATCGACCCGATCGGGGCCAAGCGCTCGATCAAGGTCGACGTGCGCATCGTCTCGGCTACCAATCGCGACCTGTCGCAGGCGGTGAAGGAAGGCCGGTTCCGCGAAGACCTGTTCTATCGCCTCAACGTCTTCCCGATCGAGGCGCCGTCACTGCGCGAGCGCAAGGAGGACATCCCGGCGCTGGTCGATTGCTTCGTCCGGCGGTTCAACGTCGAGGAAGGCAAGTCGGTGGTCGGCGCGAGCCCCGAGACCCTGGCCTGCCTCACGGCCCACGACTGGCCCGGCAACGTGCGCCAGCTCGAGAACGCGGTCTATCGCGCCATCGTGCTCGCAGATGCGCCCTACCTGCAGCCGCACGACTTCCCCGCGATCTCCGGGGTCGCCGCACCGCCGCCCGAGTACGTGCCCCAGGCCGCGCCGGCGACGCACGGCGAGGCCCACCCGAGCGACCATCCCGTGGCCGACCAGCCGGTCCGCATCCTCGACGGCCGCGGCCACCTGCGGACGCTGGAGGAGATCGAACGCGACCTCATCCAGCTCGCCATCGAGGTCTACGCCGGCCACATGAGCGAGGTGGCCCGCCGCCTCGGCATCGGTCGATCCACGCTTTACCGCAAGGTTCGGGAACAGGGGCTGGACGGACTGGTGAAGGGCGCCGAAGAGGCGGAAGAAGCGGCCGCGTGAGACGCCCCAGCCTGGCAACAGGTTGTTAATACACGAAAATCGCGAAACTTTTTTCGAACCCCGCGCATCCAGCACGCCCCGCGCCGCGTATCTCCGGCATGAGCTGGATCGCGTACTACTGCTGGCGGGAGGCGTTCGAGTGCGAACGGCTGGCCCGCCGTCACGATGGGCCCGCGCGTCAGGAATGGCTCGAGGCCGCAGAACACTGGCTGGATCGGAGCGCCGAGGCCTCGCGACGCCCAGAACCCGCGGCGGCGCGGCGGCGCGTCGAGGCGCCCGTCCTCAGCCTTTGACGTTGCGCCGGAACGGCCGACGGGCCGGCGGCGCCTTCTTCTCGCCCTTGGCCTTGGCCGCGATCTCCTTGAGCTTCACGTGCTGCATGACCGAGAGAGCCTCGCCGGGCGCGCCTTTTTCCGGATCGCCGAACGCCCGGCCATAGGTCTTCACCCGGTCCGTCACCTCGGACAGGAACTCGCCTTCCCAGTCTGAAAGCTGGACGCCGGCCTTATCCGCCGTTCGCTTGGCGCGCTTCAGCGCGTTCAGGGCGGCGCGCCGGGCCGCCGCCTTTCGCGCCTCGTAGGGCGAGAGGGGCGGCTTACGGCTCAAATCTCTCCGATGGCCGACAGATAGAGGTCGAGGATCGCTTCCTCTTCCTGGCGCTTGGCCCGGTCCTGCTTGCGGATCCGGATCACCTTGCGCAGCACCTTGACGTCGAAGCCGTTGCCCTTGGCTTCGGCGAAGACCTCCTTGATCTGCTCGGCGATCTCGGACTTCTCCTGTTCGAGGCGCTCCACGCGCTCGATGATGCTCTTGAGCTGGCCCTGGGCGGTCGCGTTCAGGACGTCGGAGTGGGCGGTAGCGTCGTCGGCCATGGCCAAGCCTTTAAACTGGATGGGGGTCGTCGGAAAGCCGCGGAACCTACCCAGCGACTCGGGACCTGTCACCCGCCGTCGAACCTCGGCTACAACCCGATCGTTGAGGCGGATGGACGCGGAGGACGCATGACGGACGAGACCCGCCGGAAGGTGACCGAGGACGACGCGCTGGCCGCGGTGCGCACCCTCATAGAATGGGCCGGGGACGACCCGAACCGCGAGGGGCTGCTCGATACGCCGCGGCGCGTGGTGAAGGCCTATCGCGAACTCTTCGCCGGCTACGACGCCGACCCGAGGGAGTATCTGGAGCGCACCTTCGAGGAAGTCGGCGGCTATGACGAGCTGGTGCTACTGCGGGACATCCGCGTGGTCAGCTTCTGCGAGCACCACATGCTGCCGTTCCTCGGGAAGGCGCACGTCGGCTACCTGCCCAGCGACCGGGTGGTGGGTATCTCGAAGTTGGCGCGCGTGGTGCACGGCTTCGCCCGGCGCCTGCAGATCCAGGAAAAGCTGACGGCCGAGATCGCCGAGGCGATCCAGGACATCCTGAAGCCGAAGGGCGTCGGCGTGGTCATCGTCTCGGAGCACAGCTGCATGACGATGCGCGGGGTCAACACGCCGGGATCGCGACTGACCACCAGCAGCCTGCTGGGGGCGGTGCGCGACGACCCCAGGACCCGGCAGGAATTCTTCGACCTGGTCAGACAGGGCGACTGAGCGGCGCCTCAAAAAGGGGCGGCCCCCCGCCGGGGAAACGGGGGGCCCAGGGCTCGACCAGTGGAGAGAGTGACTAGGCGAGCGAGAGAGCGTTGCGACGGCGCAGGACCGCGCCCATGGCGCCGAAGCCCATGATCATGAAGGCCCAGGTGGCCGGCTCGGGCACGGCGCCTGCGAACGTGCCGGCGGCGTTGTCGACCTCGAACGAGTTGGACGTCGACGACAGGATCACCTTGTTCACCTTGAAGCCGCCGAAATCGAAGTTGACGCGCTTGCCCCAGGACCAGGCCTGGCTGGTGTCGCCCTGGAACATCTGCGTCCCGCTGATGGTCTCGTCGAAGCCGTCGCCGATGAAGCGGACGGAATTGTAGGTATCGGGCGAGCCCATGTAGAGGCTGAAGGCCGACATCAGGCGCGTCGAGGTGAAGGTCGCCGACTTGCCGCCGGGCACCGTGAGGTAGTGGGTCGGATCGTTCGGCAGGGTGCCGCTGTAGCCCGAGCCGCCCTCGTTCACGCCGACGGTGGCCCCGTTCAGGGTGAGGGTGACGAAGTTCAGGAGCGTGGCGTCCTGATCACCGGCGTTGTTGAAATCGGCGATCAGGGTCTGGCCGGCCGGCAGGGTGTTCGGGTCGCCCACGCTTACATGGGAGACGACCGTGGCGGCGGTGGCCGGCGCGGCGATGGCCAGGGCGGCGGTGGCAAGGAGGGCGCGAAGGGTAAGACGCATCGTCAGGATCCAGGTCTGGCGACGAACCCCACTTCGGGAGCCCGTACAGGTTTGAGACAGAACGCAGCTACTTCGCCCTCCTCCCTGCGAAGGGCGTGCCAACGTTCGCTCAGAGCAGGCCGCGCGCCTCGAGCGCGGGCCGAAGCGCCCCCGGGTCGGTGAAGTGGTGGACGTCGAAACCCAGCCTCCGCGCGGTTTCGATGTTGCGGGCGCTGTCGTCCACGAAGAGGACGTCGCCCGGCGCCAGGCCGAAGCGATCGCAACAGAGGTGGAAGATCGCCGGGTCGGGCTTCATCACGCCCTCGAAGCCCGACGCCACCACGCCCGCCAGGCGGCGGAAGGCGGGGCTCATCGCCACCGTGGAATCAAAAGTCTCGTGGCTGATGTTGGACAGGCCGTATTGCGGCACGCCCCGCGAATGCAGAGCCTCGATCGCGGCCTCGGTCTCGGCGATCGGCCCCGAGAACATCTCGTCCCAGCGTTCATGCCAGGCCCTGATCTCGGCCTCGTGGTGCGGATGGAGGGCGGCCAGCGCCGCCACATTCTCGGCGAACGTCACGCCGCAATCGGTCGGGGCGTGCCACTCCATCGTGCACACCTCGGCCAGGAACCGGTCGCACTCGACCGGATCAGGGAAAATCTTGGAATAGAGCGTGCGCGGGTTCCAACGCACGATGACATTGCCGAAGTCCCACAGCAGGACCTTCGGCATGTCCGCTTGCTCAGCCCTGCTTGGCCTTGAAGCGCGGGTCGGTCTTGTTGATGACGTAGACCCGGCCCTTGCGGCGCACGAGCTTGCAGTCGCGATGACGCGTCTTGAGCGACTTGAGCGAGCTTCTGACCTTCATGACCGTATCTTCAAGCGGGCCGCGGACGGCCGGTTGGCGAACAAGAGCGGGCGCATATACGGGGAGGCCCCGCTTGAGTCAACCGGACGGCCTGACGCCGTTGTGATTGGGTCGGCCGACGACGCGCCTTAGATTCCTTCCGATGCGTCGCAGTCTTGTCGTTCCCCTGCTCGTCCTGGCCGGATGCGCCTCCCCGCCCCGGCCGCTGCCCCAGGCCCCCGCGCCCACTGCGGTCGCCCCGGCCGCGCCCCATGCGGCCACGCCAGCGGCCCAGCCGTCCATCGCCCCACCGACGGCGTCCGGGGACATGATCTTCGACGCCTGGGCCTCCGAGTTCCAGGGACGCGCGCTGGCTGCCGGGATCGACCCGGAAGTGCTGCGCCGCGAGATGACCGGCCTAACACCCGACCCCCGCGTCGCCGCCCTGGACAGCCGCCAGCCCGAATTCTCCAAGCCCATAGGAGACTATCTTCGCGGCGTGGTCACGGCGGACCGCCAGGCGATCGGCCAGCGCCGGGCCGCCGGCCTCGCCGAGTTCCCCGCGATCGAGGAGCGCTTCGGCGTGCCGCGCGAGGTCCTGCTGGGGGTCTGGGCCCTCGAGAGCGGATTCGGCAGCCTGCAAGGCGACAGCGACGTCCTGCGGTCGCTGGCGACCCTGGCCGCCCAAGGCCGCCGCCGCGCCTGGGCCGAGGGCGAGATGATCGCCGCCCTGCGGATCATCCAGACGGGCGAGCACGCGCGCGCGCGCCTGCGCGGGAGCTGGGCCGGCGCCATGGGCCAGACCCAGTTCATCCCTTCGACCTTCCTCTCCACGGCGGTCGACCAGGACGGCGACGGGCGGCGCGACATCTGGGGCTCTGCGCCCGACGCCCTGGCGTCGGCAGCCAATCTGCTGGCCAAGGCGGGCTGGGTGCGCGGCCAGAGCTGGGCGCGGGAGGTGACCGTGCCACCCGGCTTCGACTTCAGCCTTACCGAAGGCCCGCGCGAGACGCCCGCCTGGTGGGCCGAGAAGGGCGTGCGACCGGCCGACGGCCAGCCGTGGAGCGCCGCCGACGGCGAGGCCCTGGCGCAGTTCGCCGCGCCAGCGGGGGCTGGCGGGCCGCTGTTCCTACTGTTCCCCAACCACTTCGCCATCCGCCAGTACAACAACAGCGTGGCCTACGCGCTGGGCGTCGGGCTGCTGGCCGACCGCATCGCGGGGCGCCCGCCGCTGTCAAAGCCCTGGCCGGTCGAGACGCCGCTGTCGCTCGTCGACCGCATGACCGCCCAGCGCGCGCTGGCGGCGTTGGGCTTCGATCCGGGAGCGCCCGACGGCGTCGTCGGCATGGGAACCCGCAAGGCGCTGCGCGAATGGCAGAAGGCCCGAGGGCTGACGGCGGACGGCTACCTGTCGCAGGATATGATCAGACGTCTCAAGGCCGAGGCCGACGCCGCTCCCACGCCGACGCCCACACCCACGACCTAGGCCGTACCGCCCTCGTCGCTCTTCTCGATGGTCGCCATGGCCGTGGCCTCGGGGGTCGCCGGCTTGGGGTCGGCGTTCTTCAGCGCGACGTTCCGGAAGGCATAGACCAGCAGCCAGCCCATCAGCGCGGTGTTCAGCAGGAACGGCAGCGGGCCGTAGTGCTGGTAGAGGAAGACGAACGCCGGCGCGAAGACCACGTTGATCCCGTTCACCGCCGCGATCGCCCCGGCCACCCGGGCCTGCTCGTCGATGCCGACGGCGATGGAAGAGCCGGCGGTGAAGCCGGGCCGGGCGAAGCCGAAGCCGAGGCTCGACAGCGCGTAGCCCGTCACCACCACGTAGAAGCCGATGTCGTCGCCGGGCGCGAAGGCGACGATCAGGTTGCCCGCCGCGGCGATGGCCACACCCCAGCGCAAGAGCTGGCGCGGGGTCATCTCGAACATCCTGATCAGGCCCCATTGCGCCAGCAGGCCCGCGACCGCGCCGAACATCATCGCCACGGCGATGTAGAACTGGGCCTCGGCCGGGGACTTGCCCAGCTTGTCGATGATCAGGAAGCCGAGGGTCTGGGCCTGGGCGGTCTGGCAGGTGGCGACGATGAAGCCATAGACCAGGAACGGCGTGATGCGCGGGTCGCGCCACATGGGCCGCTCCTTGGCCGCGCCGCCGACCACGGGCCTGCGGGGTCGCTGCGCTTCGGCGGCCACCGGGCGGTCAGGCAGGTAGCGCCAGACCACGAACAGCATGGCCATGGCGATCAGGGCGAAGGAGAACAGCGGCCCCGCCAGACCGACCACGGGGAAGATAAAGAGCGGCGCCAGGAAGGGGCCGATCACGGTGCCCATGCCGAACGCCCCGGCCAAGCTGGCCATCGCCTGGGTGCGCCCCTCGGGCGGCGTCCGCTCGGCCACATAGGCCTGGGTCGCCGGATTGCTGGCCGCGCCGAAGAGTCCGAACAGCGCCCGGGCCAGCAGGAACAGGATGAAGATCACCATCGGCGCGGCCAGGCGATGAAGACCGGCGCTGACCACGACGCCGCACAGCGCCATCGAGACCATGAAGCCCGACAGGCCCAGCATCATCAGGGGCTTGCGCCCCCGCCGGTCGGACGCCCGCGCCCACCCGGGGGAAGAGGCCGCCCACAGAAGCGCCGACAGCGAGAAGATCGCCGACACCATCGGGTCGGGGATGCCGATAGAGCGGCCGATAGCCGGCAGCACCGAGATCAGGCCGGTGTTGCCCATGGCCGTGGCCATGGAGACGGCGAAGATGATCGCGAAGGACCGCCGGGGCAGCGCGCCGGCCTCGGGATTGGCCATGGCTTCCGCTTAAGGGCGTTCCACCAGAACGGCAATTGCGCCGCAGCGCCACGAACACCGAGAGTTAAGCATTAACGGCCATGCTCCGCCCGCGTCCCCGGGGGAATCCATGTTCCAGATTATCGGTCTCGTGCTGCTGTTCGGCCTTGTGTTCGGCAGCTACATCATGTCCGGCGGGAACATGGGCGTGATCCTGCACGCCGCCCCCCACGAGATGATGGCGATCGGCGGCGCGGGCGTGGCCAGCTTCCTGATCGCCAACTCGATGCCGACCATCAAGGGCGTCGGCGGCGGCATGGGCAAGGTCTTCGGCGGGCCCAAGTGGAAGGCGTCGGACTACCGCGACCTGCTCTCGCTGCTGTTCCTGCTGACCAAGACGATGAAGTCCAAGGGCGTCATCGCGCTGGAAAGCCACATCGAGAACCCCAAGGAATCCACCATCTTCACCCGCTTCCCCAAGGTGATGAAGGACCACTTCGCCATCGACTTCATCTGCGACACCCTGCGGATGATGACCATGAACCTCGAAGACCCGCATCAGGTCGAGGACGCCATGGAGAAGCAGCTCGAAAAGCACCACCACGAGGCGCTCGCGCCCAGCCACGCGGTGCAGAACCTCGCCGACGCGCTGCCCGCGCTTGGCATCGTCGCCGCCGTGCTGGGCGTCATCAAGACCATGGGCGCCATCACCGAGCCGCCGGAAGTGCTGGGCGAGATGATCGGCGGCGCCCTCGTCGGCACCTTCCTCGGCGTGTTCCTGGCCTATGGCATCGTCGCGCCCATGGCGACGCGCATGAAGGAAGTGGTCGAGGAGGAAGGCGCCTTCTACCGCATCATCCAAGCCGTCCTCGTCGCGCACCTGCACGGCAACGCCGCCCAGATCTCGGTCGAGATCGGTCGCGGCAACGTCCCTTCGGGCGCCCAGCCGAGCTTCCTGGAGCTGGAAGAAGCGCTCTCGAGCATGCCGGCCGAGGGGTGACCCTCCTCGCCTTGGGCGCGGGCCAAAAAGTGATCACAAGTCCGTGAGTTTTGGCCTTGTCATCACGGCCCCGTGAGGCGTATCACTGCCGTTGCGTCGGGGGGAGGTATTCCATCCTGATCGGCGGGAATGCTCGACCGGCGCCTGACACACCGACAAGAGGATCAGGTACATGACCAAGCAAATGCTCATCGCCGCCGCCGCGATGCTCGCCCTCGCCGCCTGCCAGAAGAAGGAAGAGGCCCCGGCTGAAGCTCCGGCCGCTGAAGCCGCCGCTCCGGCCGCTGAAGCCGCTCCCCCGGCCGCCCCGGCTGCCGACGCCGCTGCCGCTCCGGCCGCCGACGCCGCTGCCGCCCCGGCCGCCGACGCCGCTGCCGCTCCGGCCGCTGCTCCGGCTCCGGAAGCGAAGTAAGCGCTTCTACGCGGACACGCGTTACGGAAGGGCCGCCCTCGGGCGGCCCTTCTTCGTTTTGGGACATCCTATGAGCGCGGAGAGCCCGCTTTCCTGGACCGAGGACGGCCAGCCCCGCTCGCGCCTGTTCGGCGACGTCTACTTCTCGGCCGAGGACGGCCTGGCCGAGACCCGCGCCGTCTTCTTGCAAGGCTGCGGCCTGCCTGACGCCTGGACCGGCCGCCGGCAGTTCGTGGTCGGAGAACTCGGGTTCGGCACCGGCCTCAACATCGCCGCCCTGCTACAGCTGTGGCAGTCCAGTCGGCCGGCCCATGGCCACCTCCACATCTTCTCGATCGAGGCCTTCCCGATTACTGCCGACGAGGCGGCGCGCGCCCTTGGCCGCTGGCCTGAGCTCGCCGAGGTGGCCGGACTGCTCGCCGCGCGCTGGCCGGGCCGGGCCAGGGGCCGCCACCGGGTCGACCTGCCCGAGCTGGCCGCGACCCTGGATCTTGCCGTGATGGACGCGACCGAGGCGCTGGCCGGCTGGCAGGGCCGCGCCGACGCCTGGTTCCTCGACGGCTTCTCGCCCGCCCTGAACCCGCAGATGTGGAGCGACGAAGTCCTCGGCCTGGTCGCCGCTCGCTCGGCCCCCGGCGCCCGCGCCGCCACGTTCACGGTCGCCGGCCATGTGCGCCGCGGACTGGCCGCCGCTGGCTTCAGCGTGGACAAGCGGCCCGGCTTCGGCCGCAAGCGCGAGCGGCTCGAGGCCCGCCTGCCCGGCGCGCCCGTCGACCCGTCCACGCCGCGCGTGGCCATCATCGGGGCCGGGATCGCCGGGGCCTCCGCCGCCCGCGCCGTCAGAGCGCTGGGAGGAGAGGCCGTCATCGTGGAAACCGTCGCTCCGGGGGCCGGCGGATCCGGGAATCCTGCAGGGCTCGTCACCCCACGGCTCGACGCGGGACTCGGGGAAGCGTCCCGGCTGTTCGCCCAGGCTTTCGACCGCGCCGTTCGCCTCTACGCCGGCGTCCCGGGCGCCGTGTTGGCCACAGGCGTCCTGCAACTGGCGGCCGGGGCGCGTGACGAGGATCGCTTCGCCCGTATCGCCGCTTCGGACGTCTTCGAACCGGGCGCGCTGGCGATGCTCCCTGCGGAAGCGAGCTCGGCCCGGCTCGGCGAGCCCGTCGCCCCCGGGCTCGACCAGCGGACCGCGCAAGTCGTGGCCCCCGCGCAGATCCTGCGGGCCTGGGCGGGCGAGGTCCTTGCGGCCCGGGTCGCGCGGCTGGAACCGGTCGACGGCGGCTGGCGGCTGCTGGACGACGACGACGCAGAGATCGTCCGCGCCGACGTGGTGATCGTCGCTGCCGCGCTCGACGCCCGACGCCTGGTGGAAGGCCTGGCGCTGCAGCCCGTGCGCGGACAGGCGAGCTGGACCACCGACGGCGCCACGATCCCGGCGGCGGCCTGGGGCGGCTATGCCCTGCCGACCGGCTACGGCGTGCTGTTCGGCGCGACGCACGACCGCGACGAGACGTCGACCGACGTGCGGGATAGCGACCACCGCCGCAACCACGAAACCCTGGCGGCGGCCTTGCCGGGCCTGGCGGCGGGGATCGCCGAGAGCCCCCTGGAGGGGCGCGCCGCCATCCGCGCCGTGACGCCCGACCGCCTGCCCGTGGCCGGGCGCGTCGCCGAGCGCCTGATCGTGCTGGCCGGATTCGGCTCGCGGGGGCTGTCGCTGGCGCCCCTGCTCGCCGAACACGTGGCCGCGCTGGCGCTGGGCGCGCCCTCTCCAATCTCGGCCGGCGCAGCCGAGCTGGTGGCGCCCCATAGGTTCGCGCGGCGCGCCGCCCGGCGAGGCCACTACTAAGTCGCGGGGCTGCGCGTATATTGGGGCCGGGGGGTCCTGGGGCCCAAGGACTGTAGTTATGAAACCGAACCTCATCCTCAGCCTCACAGCCGCCAGTCTCGTGGCGCTCGCCGCGACTCCCGCCCTCGCCAAGAGCCCGCTGGAGCCCGGGAAGACCCCGCGCCAGTGCTTCTGGACGCAGCGGGTGACCAACTTCGCCTCCAGCGACGAGCGGATCGTCAACGTCCGCGTCGGCGTGAAGGAGGTGTGGCAGCTGGAGATGTTGGGCCGGTGCCACGACGTGGACTGGACGACCCAGATCGCTCTGCGCTCGCGCGGCAGCTCGCACATCTGCAGCGGCCTGGACGCCGAGGTGATCGCCCCCAGCCCGATCGGCCCACAGCGCTGTGCGGTGAAATCGGTCCGCAAGCTGACCGAGGCCGAGATCAAGGCCCTGCCGAAACGCGCCCGTCCCTGATCCCCCAGGCCCCGACGGAAAAAGGGGCGCCGGTCACCCGGCGCCCCTCCCCCAGTCGCGGTCGTAATGGCGATCAGAAGGTCTTCTTCACGCCGATCTCGATCACCCGGCCCAGCGGGTTACCCGAGGTGTAGTCGTAGTTGTACTGGCTGGGCACGTACGGCGGGTCCTTGTCGAAGAGGTTCTGGACGCTGGCCGTGATCACGGTGTCCCAGGGCGCTTCCCACCGCACGATCAGGTCGTGCTGCCAGAAGTCCTTACCCTTTCCGACCGGCACGAGGTCGCGGCCGGCGCACGAGGTCGAGGCCCCGGCGCAACCCGCCGCCGTGGTGGTCGCGCCGGCGTTCGGCACGGTCACGAACAGCGGCGAGCCGAAAGCCGGCGAGGTGCCCTCCGCGAAGCGGGTCTGCCAGCGGACCGACAGCGGCCCCTTCACGAACGCGGCGAAGGCGTTGGCCTTCAGTTCCGGATACGAGAAGAAGTCGTTGATCAGGTCCGACAGGCCCGCGCGGTCCTCGGCCGGCGAGATCGGGATGTCGGCGCCCAGCATCGACACCGAGCCGCGCTTGTACTCGATCAGGTAGGTGGCCTCGCCGCCCACGGCCCAATGGCCGTCGAACCAGCCGTCCCAGTCGTACTGAGCGCGGAACTCGAGGCCGGAGGTGTCGGTGGTCGGGCCGTTGATCACGAAGCTACGGAGACGCGCCACGTTGCCCGCGCCACAGGCGCCCGCGAAGGTGAAGCGCGCCTGCAATGCCGCGAAGGCCGCGTTGCCGCAGTTGGCGCTGGAGCCGCCGGGGAACATCGTGGCGTAGAGGCGGGCGCCGCTCTCCTCGATGATCTCCTTCTTGAACTTGAAGTTGAAGTAATCGACCGTCGCCGAGAAGCCGCCGATTTCGACGATGGCGCCGAGGTTGAAGGTGTCGGCCTTCTCGGGCTTCAGATCGGGATTGCCGCAGCTCTGGAACGCGCGATAGGCGCTGCCCAGCACGCGCACGCCGTTGTTGCAGTTGGTGCCGACGAGGCCCGGGCCGGGGGCGCGGAAGGTGGTGCTGGCCGTGCCGCGGAGCGCGAGCCAGTCGACAACCTGCCACTTCACCGCCACCTTCGGGTTGGTCGTGGATCCGATCTCGCCCTGGTAGGCCTCATGCCGGATCGCGAAATTGACGTTCACCGCGTCTGTCACGGGGAACTGCAATTCGGCGAAGACCGCCTTCACATTGGCGTCGTCGTCCCGATCGGTGTTCGAGCCGAAGAACTGCAGCGGGCCGCTTTCGTCGGCGCACGACGCGCGGTCCGGGCACGGGTTTTCGTCGGAGTTGAACAGCGCCCCGTACTTCCGGACTTCCTGCGTGTAGCGGTACTGGGCGCCCACGGCCCAGGCCACCGCCCCGCCGGGAAGCTGGATGCTGCTCTCGCCCGAAAGGACCGCGTCGGCCACCAGCAGCTTGTTCGTCAGGACGTTCGTGTAGTTGCCGTAAAGCCAGGCGACCACCTGCGGGTCGTTGGCGACGCCCGAGTTGAAGAAGGGGTTCGCCGCCCCGTTCACGGCGCTGGTCGCGATGCCGTTGGTGAACGGGTTGAAGTAGTAGCAGCCGAGCGCGGCGTTGCCGGCGCCGGTCGTGAAGTTGGCGGTTTCGGCCGCCGTGCAGCCGCCCGGATCGTCTGCCTTGGCCCCGAAGCCCCGCAGCGCCAGCTGGATGTTGCGGACCAGCAGGTCATTGGAATTCGCGGTGTTCTTCTGCTCCATGTAGGTCAGGGAGGTGTCGTAGTTGATGTTCCCGAACACCTTGCCCTTGAAGCCGCCGGAGATCCGGAAGCCGTCGTTCTGGATCGACTGATGGTCGGCCTTGTCCGGGTTCAGCGGATGGCCGGCGAAGGCGATGGCGCGCCAGCCGAGCTGGACGATGTCGACGCCGCGCGCGCCCAGCGGCGCGCCCGGCTGGGCGCCGACCGTGCTGTTCGCCGTGGCCCGGATCGCCGCGCACTGCGTCGCCGTGAGCGGCGCGGCGCACGAATTGAGCAACGCCACCAGACCGGGGTGGTTGGCCGGAATGTTGAACGGCACCGAGGAGTTCGGTCCGCTCGGCGCCGTGGGCGAGAATGAGGTGCCGCCCACCGAGACCGGAGACGGATACTGGGCCGTCAGGTTGGCCGGCGAAATCCGTTGCACGGGCGTGTCGTTCTTGGTCCAGGCGACTTCGCCGTGGAACGACATGTTCTCCGAAAGGTCGAAGTTGACCTCGCCGTAGAGCTGGTAGTGATCCTCCTCGTTCACCAGGTCGTTGAAGTTCGAGAACTGGAACCGGCAGGTGGAATTGCTGGCGGCAGGGTTCTGGGCGCTGACGGGCACGGCCACCGTCGCGGTGGCGCCCTGGCCCAGGGTTCCGTTCAGCGGATTCTGGAATGTCACGTTGTTGGTGAGGGTGCCCCCCAGTTCCTCGCAGCCGTTGTCGCGGAAGAGGTTGGCCCCCGCGAGGAACAGGCCGGGGTTCGAGGCGCCCGTCCATCCACCCGCCCCGGCATAGCCGCCGAAGTCGAAGCTGCGGACCGCCCAGTCGCGATCATGGATGTCGAGTCGCGAGCGATGCCGGTAGCCCGCGGTCATCAGGACATTGCCGTTGTCGAACTGCTTGCCCCAGGCCGCGTCCAGCCGGTAGTCGCCCTTCGACCCATCGATGAACGAGTATTCCGTGTCCAGCTCGAGGGAGTTGAGGTCCTTGCGGGTGATGAAGTTGACCACCCCGCCGATGGCGTCCGAGCCGTAGGTCGCCGCCGCGCCGTCCTTCAGGATCTCGATCCGGCCGACGGCGGCCGTGGGGATGAAGTTGAGGTTCGCGCCACCGCCCTGGAAGGCCGCCACGGGGCTGTCGGCCAGGCGCCGGCCGTTCATCAGGGTCAGGGTGCGGGCCGCGCCGAAACCGCGCAGGTTGATCGTCGCCGTGCCGGCGCCGCCGTTGTAGCGGTTGCTCTCCCCGAGGGCCGATTGCGAGGACGTGACGTTCTTGACCAGCTGCACGACCGTCGGGGAGCCCTGCTCCTCCAGGTCCTGCGCGCTGAGCACGTCCACCGGGAGGGCGGCGTCCTCGGGCGTACCGGCGATGAACGAGCCGGTCACGACCACTTCTTCGATCTCGTTGGGGGTCGTGGCCTGGGACTGCGCGGCGGCCGGCGCCGCCATACCCACCGCCAGGGCGACAGCCATGGCGGATCCGCTGCAGAAATACCTGCGTTTCGTCATCAATATTTCCTCCCGCAGGGGCCGTCCGCCTCTGACGGGCGGAAATTCGGTCACCCCTGACGAACCGATGATCCGCAGAAAAACCGGTTTGCGCCAGCGAAATAACGCTACGGCAGGCGTACCGGAGTTCGGAATCGTACCGGATGTAGGATTTTGCCCACACCAGGCGAGCGCAAAGAAAAACGCCGCCGGGAAGATCCCGGCGGCGTCCTCAGGTCGATATTGGTGATGCGGATCAGAACTTCTTCCGCACACCAACCTTGAACGTCCGGCCGTAGGGGTTGCCGATGAAGGGGTCGTAGCCCGCTTCCAGGCGCGCCGCGGACGGGTCGCGATCGAAGATGTTGAACACCGACGCCGTGACCGTGGTGTCCCAGGGCAGCTGCAGGCGATAGGTCAGGTCGAAGGTGTAGAACTCCTT
>JBKOYY010000165.1:0-11539 GCA_046725615.1 Pseudomonadota bacterium | reverse complement strand
GGGCTCGGAGATGTGTATAAGAGACAGGGTCTGCAGCGCGCGGGCCCCCGCGACGCGCGCCGCGGCCTCGGCGGTGCCTTCGGCCGGCGGCGGCAGGGCCAGGTCGGCGGCGGTCACCGGCGGGACCTCCACCTGCAGGTCGATGCGGTCCATCAGCGGCCCCGAGATCCGGCCCTGGTAGTCGGTCTGGCAGCGCTGCGCGCGCCCGCAGGCGCCCCGCCCGGGCCCGCCATGGCCGCAGCGGCAAGGGTTCATGGCCGCCACCAGCTGGAAGCGCGCCGGATAGCGCACGTGGGCGTTGGCCCGCGCCACCACCACCTCGCCGGTCTCCAGCGGCTGGCGCAGCGAGTCCAGCGCCTGTGTCCCGAACTCGGGCAGCTCGTCCAGGAACAGCACTCCGTTGTGCGCCAGGCTCACCTCACCCGGCTTGGCCTTCAGCCCGCCTGTGAAAGTGCAAAAGGCGATGACCCTCCCAGGGCCGATTGCACGCCAGGAGGACAACAGCCGATGAGCCCAACTCAACAGCCAGCGATCCTGGATCGCAAAACGCAACAGGCAATGCGTTTGGTTTCAAATGTCCGGGGCAGCTGGCTTTGCACGCCCCCGGCGCCTCGCCCTCTGAGCGCGACGCGTGGGGCGCTACGTGTGCCGTTCGACGGACCGCAGGTTGGATTTGAGTCGAGCGTCGAGCGTGACTTTCTCGTCTCGTGCAGGATCGAACCTCGCATTTGTAAGGTTCGGGCGCAGCAATTGCAGATCCGCTATCTCGATCACGCGCGCATGACCGAGCGCCGCTACACTCCCGACTTCGTCGTTGACCTCAAAGCGTCGGCCGACGTGCAATTCACGCGCATCGTGGTCGAAGTGAAGCGCCTTGAGGATCTGTGGCGCTCGAGACGTGAGATGCGAGCGGCCTATGCGGCTGCGAGGGTCTGGGCATGGAAGCAGCCGGCGACGATCTTCAGAGTGGTCACCGACCTCCAAATGAACTCCGCATGGCTGACGAACGCGCAGCTACTGTCGCCCTACTTGGACCGCCCCTACGACGCCGATCTGATTGAACTCGTCAGGGCGAAGATGCGGTCGCTCGAGTCGGCACGGATTCGAGAGCTTGTCGCGTCCCTCTCCGGACACGGGTTCAGCTCGAACAGTCTCCTGTCAGCGATCTATCGTATGATGGCGCTCGGCGAGCTCCAATGTGATCGCGGGCTGCCCATCTCATCAATGACGTGGGTGACCTCTTCATCCGGGATCGAGAGGGAGAGATGATCATCTCGGCCGACCGAAGTCGACCGCGTGATTTATGACCATCGGCGCGGGGGTTAGCGGCGGGAGTTCTAACGAAACGAGCGGAACTGAGCGCAACTGATCTGCCAGGCGGCGGCGCGAACGCCGTCGCCACGACAGCGTTGTGCGCACCGCGCTTGAGCCTAGCTGGAAGCGCGCCACCGCGCTTACCATCGCAGCGCGGCAGGATTCGGTCCTGCCGCCACCCAACCTCATCGTGGCGTCGCTATGACCAAATATATTCGCGTTCTCGTGCCCCTCGACAGCCAGGATGGACAGACCTTCGGCCTGGCAATGGCCTACGCCGAGAAGATCGCGAAGAGCGCCGGGGTGGCCGACGTAATCTTGCTGACCCACACCAAGGGTCAGCTCGACGGCACCGGGTTGGCTGGCTTTCTCGGATCCGCCGTCACCAAGGCGCTCATCAAAGGAAAGGCGGCCAACCTACACTGGGGCGGTAAGCTACACGCCGAGACGATGAAGACGCTGCGCTACCAGGCGAGAAGCGCGGTCGTGATCGCCTATTACGCAAACGAGTCGCTGCTCGATTTCCTCGATGGCCTTCACAGCGTCGCCGGCGCTGTCGCCGTGCCGTGGATGCCCGGCGAGGCCGATGGTTGGGCTGCTCGATGGAGCGCTCACGTGCACGGGCAGGAGAAGCAAGCCCCCTCACCCCTGATCGACGATCCCACCGTAGTCCGTGCGCTGGAGACGTTGACGGGCATCATCAACCTGTCGACTGGCCTGGGACATCCTCGCGACAAGGAAAAGGCCAACGAAACCCTGCGCATCTTGCGCGCCAAGGGGCACGCCGATCCGTCCGGGACCATCAAATCCTGGGCCATCCGTCACAACTGGAGCCCGCATGCAGCGTCCGAATTGGAGGCGCTGTCCCAAAAGATTTGGTCCTTGAAAACTAAGCCCAGTCTGTCCGGCTTCCACGACCCTCACGGGCGCTACGAACGGTGGAAGACGGGCACCTAGCCGACGGTAACTGCGGAGAGGTTCCGGCCGCACCTACCTCTTGGACTTCGGCACATAACCAGGAAGCGAGCGGATGAATTGGGCGACGTCCTCGTGAGCGATCACGTCGCCTTCGCGGATGGCCTCACGACCAATTTCGTCGTCTGCGGCGGCGGTCAGACGTGTGCCTTTCCGGCCTTGGCCGTGTGGCGCGTGGGACGTCTTGATTCTGCATGTCAGAGTGCCGGTCGGCCCCTCGGGCCTAGTCTTCATCGGGCCGGTCAGGTGGGCGGCGGATCATGCCGTTGCCGTCGAGCAGCGAGGCGTCGACTTCCAGGGCGCCCTCTGGGATGAGGACCAGCCCCTTGGCCGCGGCGATTGTCTCGCGCGTCGCAAGGTTCGCTGAAACGACGTAGTCGCCGTCCCTCTGGCTCCACTGCTTGAATTGGTAGACCTTCACGCGCTTCGTCATCTGTCCCTCGCGGACTGCACGCCACCCCGGCCGGGCCGGAGCGTCATCGGCTGACCTTTTCCAGGCTGACAACTCGGTAAAAGACGTCGTCGATGGCGACGTCGGGGTTCTTGTAGCAGTAGTTCCAGCGCTCTTGCGCGATGCGGAGCTTGTCGCCCTGCTTGGTGAGGTACCAAACGCCGAGCGCGCCCTCGCCATCGGACTCGTCGGTAGGCGCGACCTCCGACACCAGGTCATCCCCCGCCCCATTCTTCGAGACGGCATACATCTGCCGCCCTTCGAAATCCCGAGACGGGTCCGCGACCGGCGTCCCATAGCTGGCTTGGCTGTCGTAGATGGCGCCGTGGAGATAGCAGGCGCCGCCGCCTGGCTGTTTCTCGGCGTTCAGTGTCGTGACCGTATCGAAGCGAGCGCCCTGCCGGGTCCGAGTGACAAATGCGTAGCCGATAAGGGTCCCGCCCTGGTCGGCTTGCACGTACACGTCGCAGCGATCCGGCGCGAATTGCGCCGCCGCATCGAGGCCGCAACCCTCCACGGCATACTTTGCGACATCGCCGTCCGCCATCTTGAGATCGCTGTTCTGGGGCAGCCTCGACGCGTCGAAGCCCGCAACGCGCTTAACGGCATAGGCCAAGCCGGCTGAGGTCTTCACGACGTCCGCCGAGGCTTCCCCGCTTGCCTTGGGGCCAGGTCCTGCAGGCGAGTGATCGCCGCTAGGTTTCGAGCAGCCGGCAGCCATCGCTGCCACAGCGACGATCGCGATCGCGGACCATTTCATCTCATCCCCCAAGGTCTTTCGCGAAGAGCGAGACGCCGGCGTGGCACTCGACCTCGATGTGCCGATCGCGACGCTATGGGACGGCCGCTTCAGGACTGGATGCGGCGCTCTCGCGCTGCAGGGCCGTCCATTCGGGGCTGCCGACCAGAGGAAACTCCGCGGCCACTACGGTGAGCGTCTGCGCCTTGCCGGCACGCTCGATCTCGAGCGGGAAACGAACGCCCGCACCCACCTTGTTCAGCTTCTTCTTGAAGTCGTCGAAGTTCTTGAACGGCTGTCCATTCAGTTTGAGGACGCGATCGCCCACCTGGAGGCCAGCGACCGCCCCGGGGCTGCCCGGCGTGACCGAGGTCACCGGCAGGACGATCTTCTTGCCTTCGGCCTGCGGCTCGCCGTTGAACCCGATGTAGACGCCGGTTATCCGCGATCCCGGTGGGAGTTCGCCGCCGGCCTCCAGGAGGAAACCTTGCAGGCCGTTGAAGGTGTTGTCGTCCGTGTAGGGCTGCTGTCGCATCTGACCGAAGGCCATCTGGGTCTCGACCCAGGCGGCCGCTTGGACCCGGGAACTGTCGCCCACCTGCGCGATGCTGAAACGGGCAAACGTGCGTGGCGTCGTCGAGTAGCTGTTGCCGAGCAGCATCTGCTGAAAGGCCGCCGTCATGGCGCCGACGGGCACCTCGCAGACCACCTGGTTGGTGGATTGGCTAGCGACCGCCCACCCCTTGTTCATGCACTGGTTGACGACCTTGCTGGTCGCGTCCTGCAGAGGCGCGCCGCGGAAAATCGCGTCCGGTTGGCCTGATGGCGTCACCACCTGCCGAGCGGCGTGGGCTAGGCACGGAATGAGGGCGCAGCTGAGGGCCGCTCCGAGAACGAACGTACGCATGAACTAAATCCCCCCGGATCTCGGGAATCCCTACCGCAGAGGTGGTGGCGCAGCAAGCATCGCCCTCCTAGCGAAGCCGGCCGCGCCAACCTCCACCCGCACGCAAACAACACTTTAATTCTATTGCGCTAATCGGCGAGACCGTCGGACGACAGGGCTCGGCGAACTTGAGCTCGACCATCGTCGTCTGACTGCTTGGAATATGGGGTTCGATCCTTGCAGCGCAGAAGCGACTATCAGTCCAAAATCGCCCTTCCAGGCCCGGGCGCCCCGCTCGACATCCAGTTTCTCGAAGAGGAACGGATCAAGGAAGCGGAGCGTCGGTGCAAGATTATCGAGGACTTGGAAGCCGGCGGACGCTTTGACGGTGCCACGGTGCGTGCGGCGGCTGATGAGTTCGGCGTCTCGAAGCCGCAGTTCAATCGCTACCGGCGCAAGTATCGCGAGAACAAGACCCTCACATGCCTGCTACCTCAAGGGAGCGACGGCGGCCGTGGCGGCCTTCGCCTTCACCCGGAGGTGGAGGCGCTCATCGTCGAGGTCCGAGAGGAGTTCGATCGGGACAAGCCTAATGCGCCAGACAACCACGCCTTCGCGGAAATCCGCCGGCGTGCTCGCGCCCGAAACCTGCCCGAACCGGCACACAATACGCTCCGAAGCCGCTTTGTTGGGGTGCCGATCCGCCAGCGCAAGGAACGCAAATACGGTAAGAAGATCGCGCGGGAGCACCACAACGCCCTCGTGGGTGCTACGCCCAAGACCGACTTCCCGCTGCAACGCATTCAGATCGACCACACCTTGGTCGACGTAGTCTGTACCGGCGTCCACGACCGGGGCCACATCGGGAGGCCCTGGATCACCGTAGCGCTCGATGAACACACGCGGGCCGTACTGGCGTTCGTGCTCTCTTGGGAATACCCGAACGCGACTACTGTCGCCCTGTTGATCACGCGGATCATGACGCCCAAGGCGGAGTGGCCGAAGGATCGGGGCTCGTCCGTCGAGTGGCCGATGCACGGCAAGCCCGATGCGATCTACGTCGACAATGCCAACGAATTCAGCTCCGCGGCCGTGAAGTTTGGTTGTCGCGAGTGGGGCATCCCCGACCCCGAGACCCGTCCGCCCGGGATGCCGCATTTCGGTGGGATGATTGAACGGTTCATCGGCACGGCGATGGGAGAGATGAAGCTCCTCAAAGGATCGACCGCCCATGCCCGCGGCTTCGGCAAGGAGCGGACGCGCGACCCCAACGAAACTGCCGAGATGAGCTTGCCTGAGCTCGAGTTGTGGATGTTGGAGGCGATCTGCGAGCAATACCATCGTCGCAAGCACAGCGGGAACGACGGGCAGCGGCCGGACCACGCTTGGGCGCGAGGCATCTACGGAACCGAGAAGCGTCCTGGCCGCGGGGAACCCGAGAAGATTGCGGACAAGCTGAAGCTCTTTCTCGACTTCGCGCCCATCGAGTACCGGTCGGTGCAGCGGTATGGCGTCCGATGGGATGCCACCTATTGGGGAGACGTCCTTCAGCCGTACCTCGACGCTGGCGACAAGCGACGTTTCGTGATCCGGCGAAACCCATACGACATGAAGCGCGCCTACTTCCGGCGACCCGAGGACGGCCTCTATTACGAGCTTCGATCTGGTGACATCACCACGGAGAATGTCGCGCTCTGGGAGTGGAAGCAGGAGCGCCGCAAACGTCGCGCGGCCGGCGACTCTACGGACGTCGCCTCTATCGACGCGTCGGTTCAGCGCCAGCGCGACATGGAGAAGGACGCTCGCAACAAAACCGCCGCGCATCGGCGCCGGTTGAATGCGGAGCGGCGGGCTAAGGGGGCCGAGGTCACGCAGGAGATCGTCGGCGCTTCAACGCCGAGGCCGCTCGCTCCTCACCCGTCGGCTTCTAAGCCCTACAACCGCGAAATTTTCTTCATGGTGGACGATGAATCCCTCACTTGACGGCCGCAGGCTGACGGCAGCGGCTCGAGCGGCCCTGGAGGCGGACAACACCGCTCGGCTTCGTCAAATCCGGCGCAAGCCCTTCATCCTCCACGCCACGGCCGCCACCATCCACACGATCTGCGGCGAAGCCCTGGAAGACTATCCGACTGAAGGCGACACCCACCTGCTGGTTGTCGGCGACTCCGGTATGGGTAAGAGCAAACTCCTAAAACGCTTCGCAGCGCTCCACGGATGTCCCGAGGACGGCACACTGAGCGCTGCCAACATCCCGGTCCTCTACATAAGCTGTTCGATCAAGGCTTCGGCGAAGGGATTCCTGGGCCGCATCTTCGAACGGACGGGCGCGCCCTACAGTGCTAGCGCCAGCGCCGAAGTGCTCTACCCGCTGGCGCTGCGCCTGCTGCGCAGGATCGGGGTCAAAGTGCTGATCGTGGACGAAGTGCACCACGTCCTCGCCGGCCCCAAAGATCGCCAACTCGAAATGCTCAGCGTGCTCAAGCTGCTGGGAAATGACCTGGGCATCACGATCGTCGCTTCCGGGATCGACACCGCGCTTCGGGCCGTCCAGCTCGACCCCCAGACGGCCCGCCGCTTCGATCCGATTGCCCTGAACCGCTGGCAGCTCGATGATGCGACCGCGGGGTTCCTCAACAGTATTGAGGCCACCTTGCCACTGCAGCACGCCTCCGGCCTGTCCGAAGAGTCGCTCGCTCGGTGGATCCTGGCGGAGAGCGAAGGTCTGACGGGGGACATCATCCGTATCGCCCGCCGCGCCGCAGTCACCGCCATCAAGACCGAGGAGGAACGCATCACGCTGAAGACCCTCAAGTCCCTCGGATGGATTCGGCCTTCGCAGCGGCCGAAGGAGTCGGACGCCGCCCTCAAGGCCGGGCGCCCGGTGTTGGGTTGAGCGAATTCCAGCTCTGGCCTATCAGACCGCGTCCCCAACCGGATGAACTGCTCTCCTCGTGGCTACGCCGCATCGCGCTCGCGCACACGCCTAAGGTTCATAGCTTCTGCCACGCCGTATGGCCTGGTCTGCAGATTTGGAACCGCGACGTTGACGCGTCGGCGCCGGCCATCCTGACATCGGTGCTGGCGGAACGTACGAGCGTCTCCGCTGCGGACGTGGAAGCCACGACCCTGCGACCCTTCACCGGCGTCCTCTTCGAAGATCTGCGAGGGCGTACCGCACACACCGATTGGATTTTGCCCATCGGAATCTATCACCGCACGCGCCGGCGTCCCGGCTTGCAGTGGTGTCCCATGTGCCTCAGCGCCGACGAGGAGCCCTACTATCGCCGCCGCTGGCGCCTAGCGTTGGCCAGCACTTGTCCGCGTCACGGCGTGGTCCTGGCCGATCGCTGTCACGATTGTGGCCGCCCAGCATCGCCGCATCGTGGCCAAGACCCGCTTTGTGACGTGTGCCAGGCGGATCGCCGCGAGTGCCCGGTCGAGCTGGCGGACTCTCAGGCGCTCCAGTTCGAGCACCGCCTCGCCGAACTTCTGTCGCCCGATGCTCGGCCGTGGACCCAGCTCGAGGCCTTGCACCCCTTGTCGTTCTTCGGCGTGGTCCGACAGGTGATGACCGTCGTCGGGACGGGTGAGCGGTCGCAAAGCCTCCGCGATGAGATCGCCCGGCACTGGGGCGGCGATCCGGCGCCGCCTTCCGAGAAACAGCTGGAGTTCATGGTGACGGCGGACCGTCACCGCATCTCGGCGCTCTCCGCCCGCCTCATGCGTGGTTGGCCCTGGCTCTTCGTGGCGCACTGCGCCGACGCCGGCGTATGGAAATCCTGGGCGTTTGGCGAGCGGCGCTACGGCCGGTCACCGTTCGCCTATGCGGATCCGGTGATCCGGTTCCTGACCGCAGCTTAAGCCGGCAGCGCGAGTGACCAATGCGGAGGTGCGGCTCATCGTGCGGGTGCGCCGCACCTCCGAAGCCTCAGAGGAGAATTCGCTCGCTGCCGAAGTTGGCCTCCGGCTGGGTTACTTGCCCTCCGTCCATCATCATTTGGGGCGCGTTCAGGTCCATCTGCAGGACGGCCGCAGCGGGCTTCAGGCTTGCCAGCCGTATTGCTTGCGCCAGCACCAGAGCACCAGTAGCCGCACCGACGAACGGCACCGACACAGAGGCGTCGGCAAGGGGCACCACGCCGCACGCACCCGATGTTTGAGCAAGCGCCTCATAGGGCTCGGTGGCGAGATTTTTGGCCCGACGATCATCCGCGACGGGCTTGGTCCAAAGGCCGTCCAGGTTCGCCCCGGCGGGGATGACTCGGACCTGGAGACCCTCGAAGTCCACGGGACCGTGTCCGATGCCGGCGTCGATCATGTAGGGGAAGCCGGCGCCGGCGACGGCGCGGCGGGCAGGCAAACTGTCCAATCCCGCGATCAGCATCTGGGGGTCGCTGTCCTGCACCTGCACGTCGCCGAAGTTCCTGCGCTCGATGATATCAACATCCCATCCCAGCGCTTCCAGCCAGCGCTCTCCGATGCGCGCCTTCTTCCACCCGATGTCCTGGCTCGTGACCAGCAAGCTGGTGGGCTCGTTCTCCGGCCCGATCCGCTGATTGTCCTGCAAGATCGCCCTACGAGGCCCCTTGAACGGCAGGAATCCCAGATTCCAGATGAAGGCTTGGCCAAGATGCCCAAGGCCGAGAATCCAGAAGGAATTCGGCACGTCGAAGGCTGCGGGACCTTGGAGGGGGGCGTCGATACTCCAGGGCGCCCAGAGGGAGATCGTCAACGGCTCAAGGCGGTGTCCTTGCTTACCGCGGATGTTCGCGAATACATCGCGCACCGCGAGCGCGCCTGCGAAGACACCGGCGAGCGCAAGTCGACCGTCCCCACTAGTATGGTCGCCTGCCGGACGCAGACCCGACAGCCAACCATCCCACCAGCAACTGACGCCCCAGGCCCCAAGCTCCGGGCCGCGCCCCACGTAGATCGCGTGCGTGGTGTCCTCCGGCGGCGCAGTGACCGGTGTAGCGCCTAGATGGGCTGCGGCCCCAAGCAGCGTACGGCCCATGAGCTGCGGCACGATCAGATCGGCGTCCTCTTCGAGGACCAGGTTCACGCGGCCGAAGCACTTGAAGGCGGTCGCCAGCACGGTCAGCGTCGCCGCTTGGCCGGCCGCTGTACGGCTCTGGTCGCCCGCCACGACGACGCAGATGCTGACTGCGTCAAGCCGAGCCTCCGCCTCGGGGAACGAGGACACCAAGCTGGCGTCGGTGAGCGCCTTGGTGATGCGCGAGCGGCGAATGTGGTCGGTCATGACGTCTTCTCCAGTTTGACGAACTTCGACCCAGCCGCGGAGTGATCGGTCCACGCGCCGTCGCCGTGGTACTCGTAGATGCCGATGTTCCCTGGAGCCGGAGCGCCCCGCGCGAAGTTCGGCAGGATCATTGCGATGTGACCCGCACGCGGCATGACGGGGTTGGCCCGGTCCGAGGGACTTTGGCCGTAACCTGCCGGATGAACATGCACGTCAGCGACAACGCCGTAGCCGCGAGAACGACAGTGCTCCCACAGGCGCGGCAGCGCGACTTGGCGGATAGTCACCTCACCAGTGGCCAGCGCCAGCGGATCGATGTCGTCGTAAAAGACGAACTCCTGGATGCGTTTTGCCCCGTCGGGAAGCTCGACCCCCAGCAGGTAGGCTCCGCTTTCGCGCCGCCCACCCAGGGTGCGCCGAGCGAGCTCCCCCACGCCTACCCGCCAGACGGCGGTATCACACAGCAGCCGTGGCCGACTGCCGATCAGCCAACCAAGCAGCGTGTTCAGAAACGAGCGCATAGAGGTGCTCCATGATGAAGGTGATGTTCCGGTCGCGCCGCCAGGCCTGATCCGGCCGGCTAACGGCCCAGTTGTTGTGATTGGCGGCGCCACGCTGCCAGCCGCGGTAGATTCCGCCGTAACCCGTCCCGGACTCATTCCAGTCCTTCAGAGCGTCGACGACACCTGGCGTACTCTCGGTCGGCGCCGGTGGCCTGACCCCGCGGGCGTGATCCCACAGCTGCACGTAAGGTCCCTGTGCGGGGAAATCGTCGCACAGCAGCTGAAACTCCATGCTGGTCTTGAACGCGCCGTCCGCATCGGACCCGGTGACCCGCACCTCAATGTGGGGAAATTGGTTTCGGAGGACCGCCCAGCGGCCCTCCTCCACCCCGGCCTGAAACAGGACGGACTCCAGCTGGGCGGCGAGCGATTGCTCCGCCGCCGACGGCTCAGACCCCTCCATTGGTGAAGTCCCGCAGCGTCAGATCGAGCACCAGCGTGTCTTGCCCTTGCGGGGCGTACTTGCCGATGACGTCGTCCTTGGGCAGGGGGTTCTCCGCACCCGGCAGGATCAGGTTGGCGCGGGCCGCCGCCTGGGGCTCCAGTTTGAACCCTTGTTTGCCAACCGCCCACTGCAGCACCTTGAAGACCGTCTTCGCCGGCCCGAACACCTTCTCCTTCGTCAGGTGTTCGTAGCGCACCTGGACGGTGATCTTCTTGTTGCGATGCACCACCAGGCGAACCGCCTTGCGGCCGGCGAGCCCGGCCAACGCTTCGTCCGCGTCGCGTTCAAACAGCTCGTAGTCGTCATCCAGGCCCAAGGCGGCGCGGAGGCCTTCACGGTTCGCTTGGTCTTCTGTCACCGCCAAGTTCACGACCTGGGCACGGTCTTCGACCTGCACTTCGATCTGCAGGGTGGCCGCCGACTTCGCGCCGGCGCCGGGGTTCTCGGTGTCTTTCAGCGTTCCCATCAGGGTCTCCAGGGCGCGCGAACCGACACGGACCGTCGGCGGGCGGCATTGACGAAAGGTCGAATTGGACTACAACAGCCCAACCGGTCCGATTTCGTACAGTGCATAATCGGACCAAAACCTCAGATCAAGTGTTTTCTGAGATCACTAGGAGGAGCCGTTTGCCACATGCGACAGACACACTCGAGCAGCCCTCGTCACCGCCCAGCAGCAGCGAGAGGCTGCGGGCGTTTTTCAGGATCGCAGAGCTCTGGGGGCTCACCACGGATCAACAGATAGTTCTGCTGGGTAGCCCTTCCCGATCCACGTTTTTCAAATGGAAGAAAGACGGCGGGGAGATGTCCCAAGATACGGAAGAGCGAATTTCGCACCTCGTATCGATTTACAAGTCGCTCCAAATCATCGTTCCCGAGCCGGTCAACTCGGATTCATGGCTT
>JBKOYY010000122.1:0-29333 GCA_046725615.1 Pseudomonadota bacterium | reverse complement strand
CGGGGCGCCAAGGCCGGCGCGACGCCGATCAACGCGGCCAACATCTCGACCCAGAACGCCCCGGCCAAGCAGGAACTGCTGACGGCCTACGAGGCGGGCGTGAAGGCCGGCCTGTTCGAGCGCCGCATGCAGGTGAACGTCAGCGCCTTCTACTACGACTACGAAGACAAGCAGCTCAGCGTCTATTTCGCCGACCCTATCTACACCGCCCTGTCGCGGCTGCAGAACGTGCCGAAGGGCGAGGCCTACGGCGTCGACGGTGAGGTGACCTGGCGCCTGACGCCCGAGTTCACCCTGATCGCCTCGGGCACCCTGCTGCACACCGAGGTGAAGGGCTACACGGGCATCAACTCGGCCGGTCAGCCGCAGGACTTCGACGGCGCGCCGTTCCTCTACAGCCCGAAGCGCTCCGGCTCGCTCACGGCCCTCTACAACCGCGAGCTGACGTCCGAGCTCGGCCTGCAGGCGGCGCTGAACGCCCGCTGGCAGGACGACAGCCACGCCGACCTCGAGGGCGATCCGCGCTTCGTGATCAAGGACTACGGCCTGGTGAACGCCAGCCTCGGCGTCCATTCGCTGGACGACCGCTGGCGCGCCCAGCTGTGGGTCCGGAACCTGACGAACACCTACTACTGGACCGCGGTCAGCTCGAACGCGAACGTGGTCGTCCGCTTCCCGGGGCAGCCCCGTACCTACGGAGCTTCTCTCACCTTCGCCTTCTAAAGCGAGACAGGCGAGGTCTTCCCACTGGCCCGGGGTTCGCCCGGGCCATTTTTTATGTTCGGTCCAACACCCGGACGGTGAAGGGATACTGGTCCACGTCCGAGGCCTCATGGCACTCGGCGCGAACCTCGGTCCACTGGCTCTCGTCGATGGGCGAAAGCGTCACGTCGCCCTCGACCTCGGCGTCCACATCCGTGAGATAGAGCCGCCGCGCCTTCTTCAGGGCGAGCTCGAAAAGCGAGGCGCCGCCGATCACGCACACCTCGCTGGCGCCGTCCTCCTCGGCCTGCTCGCGGGCGATGGCCACGGCCTCCGAGAACTCCTCGCAGACCAGCGCGCCCTTCGGCTCGAACGACCCATCGCGCGACAGGACGATGTTGGTGCGGCCCACCAGCGGCTTCTTCGGCAGGCTGTCCCAGGTCTTGCGGCCCATGATGACCGGCTTGCCCATGGTGATGGCGCGGAAGATGGCGAGGTCGGTCTTCAGCCGCCAGGGCAGGGTCCCGTCCTTCCCGATGACGCCGTTGCGGGCGCGGGCGATGGGACCGGCGGCGAGGATGACTTTCGACATGGTCCGCTGTTTAGCGCGCCGCGAGCGCGGGCGTCAGTCCTTCCCGACCTCGGCCGCCAGCGCCGTCCACTTGGCCTCGTCGAGGAAGGCGGCGAACCGCTCGATCTCCTTGGTGGCCTGCGGATCCGACATCAGCTGGGTCGCGGCGCGCTCGCCCATGACCTTGAACGCCTCGCGGAGCGCGGCCGGCCCGTCGGTCCTGGCGGCGGTGACGTACTCGCGCCGGCAGTCCTGCAGCACCAGCCGCTCGAACGTCGCGGCCATCGCCTTGTTGTAGGCGTCGCGCTGCTCGGGCGTGACTTTCGCCAGACCCTCCAGCGAGGGATTGGCCGACATCGCCAGGAACATCCAGCGCACCAGCGCCGCCTGGTCCTTGGGGCTGGCGTTGTCGACCAGGCATTGGCTCAGTTTCTCGGCGTCAGGCCCCGCGTTCGCAGCTACGGGACACACCGCCGACAGACCGACGGCGGCGGCGAACACGATACGCTTCATGGAAAGATCCCCCTTCAGGCGCTCAACCTAGGCTGGCGAATGCCCGGGGGAAAGCCTGGGCTTCAGCTCGCCGGCTCGAGCCAGGTCAGCCACTTGCGCCGGACCGCCGTGTCCGGGTCGATGCCGAAGCGGCGGCAGTAGAGCAGCAGCATGCAGAGGACGTCGGCCGCCTCGTCGGCGCGGTCGTGTTCGGTGGCCTCGCCCCGGCCGCGGCTAGAGAGCCGCAGGTGCGCCTGGGCCAGCTCGCCCACCTCTTCCTGCAGCTTCAGCAGGAACCAGTCGTCGTCGCGCACGATGCCGTACTTGCCGGCGTAGATGTCCGAGATCTCGGCTGCCGACTCGGTCACTTCCCGGAGCGTCAGCGGGGCCTTCATGGTCAGACCGCGATCGGCGCGGCGATGGAGGGATGCGCCTGGTACCCCTCCAGCTTGAAGTCCTCGTACTCGAACGCCAGCAGGTCGTCCTTGTCGGCCAGCCGCAGGGTCGGGAAGGGCAGGGGCTCGCGCGACAGCTGCAGCCGCGCCTGGTCCAGGTGGTTCAGATAGAGGTGCGCGTCGCCCAGGGTGTGAACGAACTCGCCGGGCTCGTAGCCCGTCACCTTGGCCATCATCAGGGTCAGCAGGGCATAGCTGGCGATGTTGAACGGCACGCCCAGGAACACGTCGGCCGACCGCTGGTAGAGCTGGCAGGAGAGCCTTCGGACACCGTTGGCGTCGGGGGCGACGAAGAACTGGAACAGGCAGTGGCAGGGCGGCAGCGCCATGTCGTCCACGTCGGCCGGGTTCCAGGCCGAGACGATGTGGCGGCGGCTCTCGGGGTTGGTCTTCAGGCTGTTCACGACCCCGGCGATCTGGTCGATCACCCGGCCGTCGGGAGCCGTCCACGAACGCCACTGCTTGCCGTAGACGGGGCCAAGCTCACCGGTCTCGTCCGCCCATTCGTCCCAGATGCTGACCCCGCGCTCCTGCAGCCAGCGCACGTTGGTGTCGCCGCGCAGGAACCACAGCAGTTCGAGGATGATCGACTTGCGGTGCAGCTTCTTGGTGGTCAGCAGCGGGAAGCCCTTGGCCAGGTCGAACCGCATCTGCCGGCCGAAGACCCCCAGGGTGCCGGTGCCCGTACGGTCGCCGCGCTGCGCGCCGGTCTCCAGGATGTCGGCCAGCAGGGCGAGGTACTGACGCTCAGGGTGGTTGGCGTCGGCCTGGACCTGATCGGCGATGGAGACGTGAGCGTTCATCGGTTCTGAGCGTCGCGCGGTCGGGGTGATTCGCAAATCGTCGATTCGGCGTGGGCCCGCCTCATCCACAGGCAGTGTGGTCGTCACAATGTGACCGTTTGTCGATTCCGGGGTTGGCGGCCGGTTAACCCGTCGTTAAGGCGTGCCTACAGTTTTTTCGAATTTAGGTTGTTCCATGATCGTCTCCGCCCTGATGGCGCTGGCCCTGTTCGCGCCGCCCGAGACCACCCAGGCGGGCGCCGCCACGCCGGCGCCCGAGGCCAAGGCCGTCGCCGACGCCAAGCCCGCCGCCGACGCCAAGCCGGCGCGCCATTGCTACACCGCCACGCCCAGCGGCTCGCGCCTGCCGCGCAAGGTCTGCGTGACCAAGGCCCCGGAAAAGGCCGAGGCCGAGGCCCAGAAGTCCGAATAGGCGACTTTCAGCCCGCGAAGCCGCCGTCGTCGAGGAACGCCTGCTCCTCGGCGGTGGTGGTCCGCCCCAGCATGGGGTTGCGGTGAGGAAACCGACCGAACCGGGCGATGATGTCCCGGTGGATTCGGTGCCATTTGAGTGCGTCCTCGCCCAGCTCCTGGGCCAGCAGCAGACCGCGATCCTGGTCGCCGAGGTCCTCGGAGTGCTGGAAGGGCAGCAGCATGAACGCCGCCAGGTCCGGATCGACCTGACGGTGCCAGCCGGCGTCCGCCGCCGCGTGGGCGATCGCCAGCGCCTTGCCGTCGGTGGCGAAGGCGTGGCCCGACCCGCGGTAGAGGTTGCGCGGGAACTGGTCGAGCAGGATCAGCAGCGCGAGTGTCCCCTCGGGGGTTTCCGCCCACCGGTCGTATTCGCCGCGGGCCGCCGCGTGATGCACCGCTTCGAACTTCAGCCGGATCGCCGCGTCGAACGCCGGCTTGGCCGCAAACCACTGCTTGGGGCCGGCGTGGCGCCAGAAACCTAGGATGTCGTTCGGCGTCGCGACCACGCTCGTCCTCCGGAACTGTTACGCCCACTTGGGCGAGACCGCCGCGTCGTTCAAGCAGGGTTCAGCCTGGTCCGTCTATTCCTGGTGACCAAGGGACTTTCGGTCGCTGTCGAGGCGGCCAGACGGACGAACACAGATGAAAACCGCCATGACGGCCCTGGCCGTCGTCTTCCTGGCCGGCGCGGGTCCCGCCCTGGCTCAGGATCGAGAGGATCGCCCCGCCCGCCAGGAGCGGCTGGAGCAGCGCGATCGTCCCCAGCGTGACGGGGGCGGCGTGCGGCCGCAGCGCGAATGGGGGCCGCGGGAAGCCCCGCAGGCGCGGGAGGCGCCCCGCGCGCCTGAGGCTGTCGCCCCGCCCGCCGCGTCGGCCGAGCCTCGCGCCCGCTTCCGCGGTGATGGCGGCCAGAGGCGGGAGGAGGGCTGGCGCGACAGCGACCGCCGTGAAGACCCGCGCCGTGATCGTGGCGATGGCCGACGCGACTGGGATGGCCGGCGCGACGACCAGGGACGCCAGCCGTCCGTTCCCGACGCGCGACGCGATGGCGACCGGCGCGACGACGCCCAGCGCGATAGGGACCGGCGCGATAGGGACCGGCGCGATTGGGACCGGCGCGACGACTCCCGCCGCGATTGGGATCGTCGAGACGGTTCGCGCCGCGACTGGGACCGGCGGGACGACCGCCGCGGCGATCACCGCCGCTGGGAGCGCGACCGCTATCCGCGGGTCTACGCCAGTCCCTACCGCTATCGCTACGCGTGGCGTCCGCCGTCCGGCTTTTACCTGCGGAGCTGGAGCTACGGGGAGTTCTTCCCGCGGGCCTGGTTCGGACCGAACTGGTGGATCGTCGATCCCTGGCGCTACGACCTGCCCCTGCCGCCGCCCGGATACGAGTGGGTGCGCTCGGGCTCCGACGCCCTCCTGATCGACGAATTCAGCGGCCGCATCGTCCAGGTGGTGCGCGACGTCTTCTGGTACTGATCCGTCGGGTCCGACGTCAGTCCAGGTACCCTAGCGCCCGCAGCTTCTCGATGGAGCTGCGGGCGTCGGTGTGATGCACGAAGACCCCGCCGGCCTCGAGCCACAGGTGGCGGTGCTTCACGCGGTCGTCCACCAGCACATCCCCCGGGTGGCAGTGCTCGCGCTTCAGGGCGGCCAGGGTGGTGATGATCTCGACGCCCGGGAAGTGCCGTTCGGCCCAGCGGCGCTTCTGCGGCGCCGCCCAGTTTCCGTGCGGCATTCCGGTCAGGATCACGGGCTCCCGGTGCTTGACCGCCTCGTAGAGTTCGTAGGCGTCGGGCAGGGGCTCCAGATTGGCGAAGAAGGCGTCCGCCGCCGCCAGGCGCCGCCAGAACGGCCCCGCGCCGTAGCGCTTTTCAAAGGCGGCCGGGGGCATCCCGAGGATTGCCTCTGCGCCCTTGTCGAAGTCGGCCAGCACGCCGTCGCAGTCGAGATAGATCCGCCGTCGCATGTCCCCGCCGTCCGTGGCGCCGGGCCTAGCGGCTGGCGCAGCCGGCGCAGAGGCCGCGGGCCTCCAGCGTCACCGACCTGAGCTGGTAGCCGCGCGAGGCGATCGCAGCGAGTTGCGGGGCCAGGTCGGGCTGGAACTCGGCCGCCTCGCCGCAGCAGTCGCAGATCAGGAACGCGGCGACGTGTCCGCCCTCGATACGGCACGGCACATAGGCGTTCAGGCTTTCGATCCGGTGCGCAAAACCCAGGCGCTCCAGGAATTCCAGCGCCCGGTAGACCGTCGGCGGCTTGGCGGGCTCGCCCTTGTCGCCGTACGCGGCGATGAGGTCGTACGCCTTGAGCGGAGCGTCCGCCGCCAGCAGCAGCTCCAGCACCCGCCGGCGCGGGGCCGTGAGGCGTTCGTGCCGGCCGCTGCACCGGCCCTCCGCCGCGTCCAGGGCGTGGGCGAGCGCCGGGCCGCTGAGGCCGTGGTGCTCATGCTCGCCGTGATGTGAGCAGCTCATAGGCAGTTCGTACCTCGCTTCCCGCACGAGCGGCAACGGCGCTTGACGTGCAGTTATGTTATTTCATAACACACTGGCTGTATCTCAAGAGGTCTGTCTGAATGTCCCGCCTGTTTCTATGCCTCGCCGCCTCCAGCCTCGCCCTGCTCGCCGGCGCCGCGCACGCCGAGGCTGTCGCCGGGGTCGATGACGGACAGGAGCCCGGGCACAAGGATCTCTCCGAGGTGGTCATCACCGCCGCGCCCTACGTCGTCTCGCTCGACTCCACGACGACCAGCGTCAACGTGATGAAGCGCGAGGCGCTGGACCTCGCGCCGTCCGCCGGCCTCGGCGACGTGCTGGCCACGGTCCCGGGCGTCCGCTCCTCGTTCTTCGGCCCGGGCGCAAGCCGTCCGGTGATCCGCGGCCTGTCCGGCGCGCGCGTCCAGGTGCTGACCAACGGCATCGGGATGATCGACGCGTCGGGCCTGTCGCCCGACCACCAGGTGGCCAGCGACCCGCAGGAGGCCGAGCGCATCGAGGTGCTGCGCGGCCCGTCGGCCCTGGCTTACGGCGGCTCGGCCATCGGCGGCATCGTCAACATCATCGACGAGCGCATCCCTTCGAAATACCGCGAGGGTGTCCACGGCCGCGTCCAGACCGCCTACTCCACCGTGGACGAAGGCCGCCAGCTCGCCGCCGCCCTCAGCGCGGGCCTGGCTCCCGGCTGGACCGTCACCGTCGACGGCCTGCGTCGCGAGACCGACGACTATCACGTGCCGGTCGATCCGATCTCCCGGCGCTTCGCCGCCGCCCAGGGCCTGCCCACGCCGTCGCGCGACGGCGCCGACGTCGCCAACAGCTATTCCGACCTGAAGGCCTACGGGGCCGGGGTGTCTTATGTCGGCGACAAGGGCTGGGGCGGCGTCGCCATCAAGCGCACCCGCAGCGACTACGGCAGCCCGGCCGAGGCGGACGTGAGCATCGGCCTGAAGCAGACCCGCGTCGACGCGCGCGGCGGTTTCGACCTCGACCTGGGCCCCTTCGACCGGCTGCGCTTCGCCGGCGGCTACGCCGATTACAGACACACCGAGTTCGAGGATGGCGATCCCGGCACCACCTACCTTTCCAAGGGCGAGGAGGGACGCATCGAGCTGGTCCAGCGCGAGATCGGCGGCTGGCAGGGCGCTGTCGGGATCCAGGCCCTGCACCGCAACTTCAACGCCTTGGGCGAGGAGGCGCTGATCCCCGCCACGAAGATCGACGAGGTCGGCGTCTTCACGCTCCAGCGCCTCGACAAGGGGGCCTGGGGCCTGGAAGGTGGCCTGCGGGTCGACGGCCGGTCGGTGAAGAACGTGCGCGCGGACCGCGATTTCACCAATGTCTCCGGCTCGATCGGCGCCTTCCTGCGGCCGGCCGAAGGCCTGTTCCTCGGCCTTTCCCTCTCGCGCACCAGTCGCGCGCCGACCGAGGAAGAGCTGTCGTCCGACGGTCCGCACCCGGCCACCGGCGCCTACGAGGTGGGCGATCCTTCGCTCGGCCGCGAGGTGTCCTACTCGGCCGACGCCAGCCTCCACGTGGAGCGCGGGTCGTGGGTCGTCGACCTCCACGGCTTCTATGTGGACTACCGGAACTTCATCGACCTCACCCCCAGCGGCGCGGTCGATGCGGACTCGGGCTTCCCCGTCTTCGCCTTCGTTGAGAGCGGCGCCACTTTCTACGGCCTCGAGGCCGAGACGTCGGTGGAGCTCTGGAGGTCGGAGGAGCGCTCGTTCCACGTGGAGGGCGCAGCCGACTATGTGCACGGGAAGACCGATCTCGGCCCGGCAGTCCGCATCCCGCCATGGTCGGTGACCGGCCGCGGCGTCTACGAGGGCGGCTGGTGGACCGGCACAGTCGAGGTGCACAAGGTCGGCGGACAGGATCGGGTGGCGGCCTTCGAGCTGCCGACGTCGGGCTACACCATGCTGAACGCCTCGCTGGTGGTCCGTCCCCTGGAGAGCAGGCCCGAGCTGCGCCTGTTCCTCGATGGCCACAACCTGACCAACGTCGAGGCTCGCGAGCACGCCTCCTTCCTGAAGGAAGTCGCCCCCCTGCCAGGGCGCAGCTTCCGCTTCGGGGTGGGCTACCGGTTCTGACCGGGGCTCTCTAGATTGCCGGCCTCTCCAGGAGGACGGTGATGCTGAAGGGTGTGTGTGCGGCGCTGGCCGGGCTGGTCATGGCTGTCTCTGCGGGGGGCACCCAGGCGGCGGCGCCTGAGCCGACCGCGCACGACTACGTCATCAGGGATTTCAGGTTTCGCACAGGCGAGACGCTGCCCGAACTGAAGATCCGCTACCACACCCTGGGCGCGCCTCGGACCGACGCTTCGGGCAAGGTGGTCAACGCGGTCCTGATCCTGCACGGGACCGGCGGCACGGGCCGGCAGTTCACCAACCCGCTCTTCGCCGACGTCCTGTTCACCCCGGGCGGCCTGCTGGATCCGGCGAAATACTTCATCGTCATGCCGGACAACCTCGGCCACGGCGGAAGCTCCAAGCCATCGGACGGCCTGCGGACGCGGTTCCCGAAGTATGACTACGCCGACATGGTGGAGGCCCAGCACGAGCTGGTCACCAAGGGGCTGAACGTCGGGCGCCTGCGCCTGATCATGGGCACGTCCATGGGCTGCATGCACAGCTTCGTCTGGGCGACGACCTGGCCCGATGCAGCCAAGGCCCTGATGCCGCTGGCCTGCCAGCCGACCGAGATCGCCGGCCGCAACCGCCTGTGGCGGCGCATGTCGATCGAGGCCATCACCTCCGACCCGGCCTATAGGGGCGGGGACTACACGGAACAGCCGGTCCAGGGGCTGAAGACCGCGGCGGACCTGCTGATCCTCGCCGGGGCAGCGCCGATCCCGATGCAGGCCCAGTTGCCGACCCGCGCCGCGGTCGACGACTGGCTGGCCAAGGAACTGCCGCGCCGGATCGCCGGCATGGACGCCAACGACTTCATCTATCAGGTGGATTCGTCGCGCACCTACGATCCGTCAAAGGACCTCGACAAGATCACCGCGCCGATGACCTGGGTGAACTCGGCCGACGACTTCATCAACCCGCCCGAGCTCGGCCTGGCCGAGGCGGCGATGAAGCATCTGAAGACCTCGCGTTACGTGCTGATCCCCGCCACCGCCCAGAGCCGCGGCCACGGCACGCACACGCACGCCGCCCTCTGGAAGGACGAGCTGGCGGACCTGCTAAAGCGCTCGGAGTAGGGCCTGAGGGACGCCGAGCCCCAAGCCGGGGCTCGGCTCGCTTGGATCAGGCGTCTTCGGCCTCGGGGGCGCCTTCGCCTGCCTCGAAGCTGCGCGGCGCGCGCCGGCGGCGCGGACGAGCGGGCTTCTCCTCGGCCGCCTCGGCGACGGGCGCCGGCGGACGGGTGGGGCGGAGGAAATCGGGAATGGTGCTGGCGCCGCCCTCGGCGTCGCGCAGGACGGGCGCGCGTTCCACGGGCGCCGGCGCGGGCGCATCGCCCTGCGGGGTCACCACGGCCAGCGGATCGCGCTCCGGCCGCTCGCGCTCCGACCGGTCTCGCTCAGGCCGATCGCGTTCGGGCCGATCGCGTTCGGGCCGATCACGTTCAGGCCGATCACGGTCGGACGCAGCGCGTTCGGGACGGTCGCCGCGGTCGCGGTCGAAGCGTTCCCGGCGTTCGCCCTCTTCGGAGCGCGGACGATCGTCGCGGCGGGGACGATCCCGGTCGCGCCAGCGGTCGCGGTCGCGGCCTTCGCGGTCACGGTTGTCGCGATCGCGGTTGTCTCGACTGTCACGGTCGCGGTCCCGACCACGGTCGCCGTCGCGCGCCTGCCAGTCGCCGCGGTCGCGGTCCCGGCTGCGGTCGCGATTCTGATCGCGATCGCGGTTCTGGTCGCCGCCTTCGGATCGGGCTTCGGGCCGGGTCTCCCCGTTCTCGGCCGCTTCGTCGGCGGCCTCGGCCTGGGCCTGGAGGTTTTCGTCCTCGAAGTCGATGTCGTAACCCGAGGCGAACTGGTCGCGCCCGAGGATCTCGCTGGCCGGCCGGTTCGGCTGGATGGCGCGAAGCAGGCGGAAGTAGTGCTCGGCGTGCTGCAGGTAGTTCTCGGCGAGCACCCGGTCACCGGCCGAGCCGGCGTCGCGGGCGAGCTGCTGGTACTTCTCGAACACGTGCTGGGCGTTGCCGCGCACCTTGACGCCGTCGGGGCCGTTGGAATCGAACGCGCGGTTGGCGTTCTGCTGCGGCTTGCCGCCACCGCCGCCGCCACCCCGATTGCGCCCGCGTTGGCGCTTCATGCCCTTGAAATCTCTCATAATTCAGAAACCGTACGGTTCATCCCTGAGCGCCCTACGGGCGGCTTCGCCTTCAGCGTGGTCGGCCCATCGGCCGGTCAGTGTGTCGAAGGCGTGTGTGTTCCCCGTCTTCCGCCCGGAAGCTCGTCAGCGAGAGGCCCCTGATGGAAACGTCGCGCCTTGTCGGGTCGGGCGGGCGTCCTTCATGGGGACGCATCTACCGGCAACACCGACGAATTTGGGTGGAGACGTTACTTGATGTAGCGAGTCAGTCCGGCGTTTCCAAGGGCCTTTTTTCGCCGACCACCACGCGGTCGCGGTCTCCCAGGTCGCGGATGGTTTCGACAAAGACCGCGCCGGCCTCGCGGAACAGGGCCTCGACCGCCGTCTTCTGATCGTAGCCGATCTCCACGGCGAAGCGCCCGCCGGGCTTCAGCACGCGCAGGATCTCGGGGGCGAGCAGGCGGTAGTGGTCCAGGCCGTCTACCCCGCCTTCCAGCGCCAGCCGCGGCTCGTGGTCCCGCACCTCCGGGTCCAAGGTCTCGATCACCTCGGTGGCGATATAGGGCGGATTGGACACCACCAAGTCGAAGCTGTTCGCCTCCAGGCCCGCTGTCCAGTCGCTGCGCAGAAGCGCGAGGCGCCCCGCCAGGCCCAGGGCGGCGGCGTTGTCCCGCGCTACGGCCAGGGCCTCCTCGGAGATGTCGATGCCCAGGCCCCGCGCCGCCGGCCGCTCGGCCAGGATGGCCAGCAGGATGGCGCCCGAGCCGACGCCCAGATCCAGAATCGTCCACGGCGCATGCTCGGGAAAGCCGCGGAGCGCGAATTCGACCACCGTCTCGGTGTCAGGCCGCGGGGTCAGCACGTCCGGCGTGACCTGCAGCATGATCTTCCAGAAGCCCTTGCGCCCCAGGATGTGGCTGACCGGCTCGCGGCGCACCCGACGCGCGATGAAGTCCTCAAGCTTTGCTTCCTGCTCGGGCGTCAGCGCGCGGTAAGGGTCGGTCACGATATCCACGCGAGTCGCATCGGCCGCCGCTTCCACCAGCAGGCGCGCGTCGATCACCGGGCCAGGTACGCCGGCCTCTTCGAGGCGCGCGCGCGCCCCCTTCCATGCCTGGACGAGGTTCAGGGTCATGCGCTCACCTGCTGCGGTGCGGTCACCGCGTCGCCCAACCCCACGCGCCCGGCCGCGGTCACCCGCACATAGATGCCGCAGAACATGTGGCCGTAGTTGTCGAACAGCGCCTTCACCACGTCCTGGTCCCGTTCGGCGGTCGCCGGGTTCACGTGCGTCGCCACGCAACGGACGATCGGTTTGAACACCTTGGCTTTCGCCCAGCCCACCATCAGCTCGCGGCCGGTCCAGTCGTTCTCGGCCCAGGCCGGCCAGCCGTCCACATAGAGGTTGGCCCGGAACCGTAGCGGGTCAAGCTCGACGCCCATGCGCTCGGACAGGTCGCGCACGCTGGAGAGGTTGACGATCGAGACCTGACCCAGGGGATGGTCGGTGAAACGGAATGCGCCGCGGGCGTCCACTACGCGGAGCGGGCCACGGGCGTCCTCGCCAAGCACTCCGGCCAGCCAGCCGGCGAAGGCGTCGCGCCCCTCGGCTTCGTCGAGGCGGCCGGAAAAGGCCCCCGCGCCTGCGGCTTCGGCCGAGAGAACGCCGCTATCGTGCAGCCGCGTGCGCACCGCGGCCACCCGGGGGATCGAAGCGAGCACCGTGAATTTCTGCTTGGGCGTGAAAGCTGGCGCGTCCGGATCGTAGCCAGAGGGGCCGTTCTCCACCGCCCACTGGCGATCGAACGGAAAGCCCTCGCCCGGGGCGAGGTCAGCGTGGGGGAGGTTCTCGGGCGTGAAGCCCTTGATGGGGTGGCGGAAGATCGCCGCGACGTGGCCGCTCATGCCCTGCTTCTCGCCGAAACCGTCCGGCGCCTCAAGCGGGCAGAGGGGGGCGGCGGAACGCCCGGCCCCCGGCGGTGTTTCGACTGCCAGGGAGGCGTAGCGTGGCGAGCATTCCGAACGGATCGATGTCCCGGCGCGCGGTGGATTCGCGCGACTTCGTCCGGTTGGCGCCCTGGGCGCTGGTGGCCGCGGTCGCCGCGGCGTGGTGGCGCGAGCGGGCGCAGCGGACCGCGGCGCAACCGGTCCGTATCGCGCCGCCGCCCGAGACCGTCCTCGTCCCGGCGCCGGCGGAGCCCCCCGGTCTCAGCGAGCGCGACATCGCGGAGCCTCATGTCTTCGAGCTGAAGGAGCCCGGCCGCGGGCGCGCGGCGGAGCACCCACGGGAGATCCCCTGGCTGGGCTGGCGGGATATCCTCTGGCGCACCTGGCGGGAGATCAGCGCCGACCGACTGACCGTCGTCGCGGGCAGCGTTACCTATTACACCCTGCTCGCGATATTCCCGGCGCTCGGCGCGTTCGTCTCGCTGTACGGCCTGATCGCCGACGTGGAGTCGGTTCGGGGCCAGCTCATCCAGCTCTCCAACATCTTCCCGCCCGAGGCGGTGCGCCTCGTCGGCGAACAGATGATGCGCCTGGCCAACGGCCGTCCCGAAGGCCTTTCGGTGGCCTTCGCCGCCGGTCTTCTGGTGTCGATCTGGAGCGCCAACGCGGGGATGAAGTCGCTCTTCGACGGTCTGAACATCGCCTACGACGAGACCGAAAAGCGCAACTACCTGTGGCGGACCGTGCTGACCTACGGGTTCACTGCGGCCCTGATCGTGTTCATGGCGCTGGTCAGTGTCATCCTGGTCGCCGCGCCGATGGCGTTGGAGCGGGCGGGTCTCCGCTCGGACGTGCTGGTCGGCCTTCGCTGGCCGCTGGTCTACCTGCTCGCGACCGCCGCCTTCACCATCGCGTACCGCTACGGGCCGAGCCGAGCGAGGGCGCGCTGGCGCTGGCTGACGGTCGGCTCCGCCGTGGCCGCGGCGGGCTGGATGGGCGGCTCGGCGGGCTTCTCGTTCTTCCTCAACAATGTCGCGAGCCTCGACGCCACTTACGGCTCGCTGGGCGCGGTGATCGGCTTCATGCTGTGGATCTGGTTCTCTGTGATGGTGGTGCTGATGGGCGCCGAGCTGAACTCGGAGATCGAGCACCAGACCGCGCACGATTCCACCACCGGTCCGCCCGCGCCGATGGGCGAGCGCGGCGCGGCGATGGCCGACACGGTGGGGATGCCGTTCATCGGCGTCCGCAAAGGGCTGGGCCTGCTCTGGACGACCGGCGAGCGCCAGATTGCGAACGTGATCCGCCTGGGCCGCGACCGCCTGGGCCGATAGGCCGGGCTCAGCCCAGCTCGTCTTCCAAGGCCGCCAGCCGCGCGGCCTGGTCCTCGGCGATCAACGGGTTGATTACGTCGTCCAGGGCCTCGCCCTCCATCACCTTTGGCAGGTTGTAGAGCGTCAGGTTGATGCGGTGGTCGGTCACCCGCCCCTGGGGGAAATTGTAGGTGCGGATCCGTTCCGACCGGTCGCCCGAACCCACCTGGCTCTTCCGGCTCTCGGAGCGGGCCGAGTCCAGCGCCTCGCGCTGCATGTCGTACAGCTTGACCTTGAGCGCCTTCATCGCCCGCGCACGGTTCTGGTGCTGCGACTTCTCGGAGCTGGTCACCACGATCCCGGTGGGCAGGTGGGTGATGCGGACGGCGGAGTCGGTCTTGTTCACGTGCTGGCCGCCGGCACCGCTGGACCGATAGGTGTCGATCCGAAGGTCCTGGTCGCGGATCTCGATCTCGACCTCCTCCGGCTCGGGCAGGATCGCCACCGTGGCGGCCGAGGTATGGATGCGCCCCTGCGCCTCGGTGGCCGGGACGCGCTGCACCCGGTGCACGCCGCTCTCGAACTTCAGGCGGCCGAACACCCCGTCGCCGTTGATCGAGGCGACGATCTCCTTGTAGCCGCCCATCTCGCCCTCGGTGACGGAGTCGATCTCCACCCGCCAGCCGTGGAGCTGGGCATAGCGCTGGTACATGCGGAAGAGGTCGCCGGCGAACAGCGCCGCTTCGTCGCCGCCTGTGCCGGCGCGGACTTCCAGCACGGCCGAGGCGTTCTCGTCCTTATCCTTTGGAGCCAGCAGCAGGGCGACGTCGCGCTCCAGCACCGGCAACCGCTCCTTCAGCGCCTCCAGCTCGGCGTGGGCGAGTTCGGCCATTTCGGCGTCGCCCGAGGCGGCCATCTCCTCCAATTCGGGCTGCTCGGCCCGGGCGCGCTCCAGCGTCTGCACCGCCTCGGCGACAGGCTTCAGCTCGGCATGTTCCTTGGACAGCCGCACGATCTCGGCCCCGTCGGTAGCCGCGCCCATCCGCGCCTCGATCTCGCGGAAGCGGTCGAGCACCTGGTCGAGCCTGGCCTGGGGAAGTCGCAACGTTCTTGGTCCTCTAGAGCCTTCCCCTTCAAATGAGATCATCTGAAGGGGACGAGAAGGCTCTATGTCTTTGTTCTTGAGCGCGATCCATTCGCCGAACCGGCTTCCGCTTCGGCGGATCGCGCTCTAGGGCGGGGCGTGTCTCTACCCGACCCCGCGCCGGACGCCAATGTGCGCTATCTTCCGGTGGCAAGGGAGGAGCCGCTATGTTCCACGAAGGCAACCGCGCGCTGCAAGACGAGTTCGCCAGCCGCGCCCTGGCCGATCGGCTGGTGGAGGTGCTGCGCCGCGACCGATTCACCGAGGCGGACGAGGCGTTCGTCGCCCAGCTGCCGTTCTTCTTCCTCGCCACCGCCGACGCCGAAGGCCGGCCGGACTGTTCGTTCAAGGGCGGGCCGCCCGGCTTCGTGCGGATCGTCCGCCCCGACCTGCTGATCTTCCCCGACTACGACGGCAACGGCATGTTCAAGAGCCTCGGCAACGTCGCGGCCAACCCGCACGTGGGCCTGCTGTTCATGGCCATCGGCGAGAAGCCGGGCCGCTTGCGGGTGAACGGCCGGGCCGAGGTGGTCCGGGACGATCCGCTTATGGCCGACTTTCCCGGAGCGCAGCTCCTGGTGAAGGTGGAGCCGACGGACATCTTCCCCAACTGCCCCCGCTACATCCCGCGCATGACCATAGAGGCGCCCTCGGAGTATGTCCCCGCCGCCGGTCAGGCGCCGGTGGAGCCGGCCTGGAAAAGCTGGCCAGCCTTCGCGCCCGTCGTCCCGCCCCGGCGGGCGTGAAGGGGTTTCTGCGCCGCGGCCTTCGGGAACGCGACCGTCCGCCGGGTGTTACGGCGAGCGGTGACCCGAAGGAGAGATTTCCATGGCGATCGAACGCGTGACCGAACGGAATGACGGCGTCGTCCACGAGCGGGTGGTCGAGCGCGACGGCGGCGGGACCACATATGTAGACCGGGGCGGCTCGGGCCTCGGCGGGGTGCTGGTCGGCCTGGCTGTCCTGGCGATGGTGGCTATCGTCGCCTTCTTCCTGCTGCAGGCCAACCGCAACGACGCGATCCAGACCGAGGCGGTGACCAGCGCGGCCTCCAGCGTCGCCGACAGCGCCGCCACCGCCGCCGACAACGTCGGCGACGCCGCGACCAAGGCGGCCGACGCGGTGACCAACTAAGAGGTCAGAAGGACGAACCCAGGCAAAAGAAAAGCCCCCGCCGATGGCGGGGGCTTTCCCGGCGATTGCCGTTGTCCGGGGGGCTTAGACCCGCTCGCCCGTCATGGAGGCGTTGCCGAACATGCCGAGCTTCACGTTGCCGCTCAGCTTGTCGCCTTCGACCTTGGCGGTGAACTCGAGCTTCATCGGCATCGGGCTGGTGATGTCGGCGCTCCAGGTCAGCGTGTCGCCGTCGACCTTACCCGACACTTCCTGCGTGCCCATCTGGCCGCTGGTGGTGCCCGTGAAGGTGTCGCCGTTGGTCTTGATGGTGGCGTTCACGGTCTGCGCGCCCATCGGGGTGTTGATCGTAATCTTCCAGTTGCCGTCCGCGGACATATGTCCCTCCCAAGGAAATGGAGCGCCACCTAAGCTTGCTTGCCGTTCGCGCGCAAGAGTGACGCAGGCGTCACTTTTTCGAATTGCGTGTTACTCCGCCGCTTCGGCCACAGCGGCTTTCGCCGCCTCGATCTCGGCGGCGCGGGCCTCCACGAGGCCCACGATGTGGTCGACCATCCGGTCGTTGTCCATCTTGTGGTCGGGCTTGCCGGCCACATAGACCATCCCGGCGCCCTTGCCGCCGCCGGTGAAGCCGAGGTCGGTCATCAACGCCTCGCCCGGGCCGTTCACGACACAGCCGATGATCGACAGGCTCATGGGCGTGGAGATGTGGGCCAGCCGCTGTTCCAGCGTCTCGACGGTCTGGATGACGTTGAAACCCTGCCGCGCACACGAGGGGCAGGCGATGATGTTCACGCCCCGATGGCGCAGGCCCAGGCTTTTCAGGATGTCGAAGCCGACCTTGATTTCCTCGACTGGGTCGGCCGCCAGGCTGACGCGGATGGTGTCGCCGATCCCCGCCCAGAGCAGCGAGCCGATGCCGATGGCGCTCTTCACCGTGCCCGTGCGCAGGGCGCCGGCCTCGGTCACACCCAGGTGCAGCGGGCAGTCGATGGCATCGGCCAGCTGCTGGTAGGCGGCGACGGTCATGAATGGATCCGACGCCTTCACGCTGATCTTGAACTCGTGGAAGTCGTGGTCCTGCAGGATGCGGGCATGGTTCAACGCGCTCTCGACCATCGCGTCGGGGCAGGGCTCGCCGTACTTCTCGAGCAGTTCGCGCTCCAGGGAGCCGGCGTTGACGCCGATCCGCATCGAACAGCCGTGGTCCCGGGCCGCCTGGATCACCTCGCGCACCCGCGCGGGGCTGCCGATGTTGCCGGGATTGATACGCAGGCAGGCCGCGCCGGCCTCGGCGGCCTCGATGCCGCGTCGATAGTGGAAGTGAATGTCGGCCACGAGCGGAACCTTGGCCGCCTTGGCGATCGTCCGGAACGCCGCGGTGGACTCCTCGTCGGGGCAGGACACCCGCACGATGTCGGCTCCGGCCTCCTCCAGCCGGCGGATCTGGTCGATCGTGGCCGCAGCGTCGGCGGTCACGGTGTTGGTCATGGACTGGACGGTGATGGGGGCGTCGCCACCCACCTCCACCTTGCCGACGCGGATCTTGCGGCTCTTGCGGCGGTCGATGGCGCGCCAGGGGCGCACGCTGGTATGGTCGGCGGCTGTCATGACGGGCGGAAAATAGGCGCTTTGGCGGGGGAACCCAAGGTGGGTTCGAGCGCCCTCAGCGCGCCGTCTTCGCGGGCGGGACCGGCGGCAGGGTCAACAGCTTGGGCGCGGGGGCCGTTCCGGCTGGAGCCGATCCGGCGGGCGCCGCCGCCTGGGCTGGGTGCGTCGGGTGCGCCGCCGGCGCCTCACCCAACTTCGAGGCCAGCACCTGCTGCGAGGGCAGGAAGCCCTTGGACTGGCCGCTCACGAACACCTGGAAGTCGTACTGTGACGAGACGTCGAGGGTGAGGCCGGCGAGGCTGGGCACGCGATAGGCCTCGCCCTTGGCGAGCTGTCGGGCGAAGTAGATCGAGCCGTCCGTCCCACGCACGATCAGGGCGGCGGGTTTCACCGCCTGGATGACGACGGTGGAGTTCAGCCGCGGATTGCCGGCGTCGTAGATTCGGCCGGCGGGGGTGAAGACGCGCGGCAGGGTCGCAAGGTCGACCGGGATCACCTCGCCGACCGGCTTGGGGCGATGACCGCCCTCGGGGGCGTTCGGATCGGTCGGCTTGAGGCCCATGGCCTCGGCCAGGCCAGGCGTCTCGTAGGCCGGAGGTGTGGTCGATTCCACAGGCGCCGGCAGCGGCGGGCCCAGCGACACGGGGCCGGCCTTGAGCTGCGCCAGCGCCTTCTCGGCCACGTCGTGCGAGGCGGCCGGCGGCGGCGGGGCGGCGGCGGTCATGGCCCGCTGCGCCACGTTCCACAGTACGATCGCGGCGATGATCACCAGCGCCCCGACCAGGAAGGCGGCGACGCGCGGGTCCTTCTCGTCGGGCACGCCCACGGGCGCGCGCAGCGGTTCGTCCAGAACCGGCTCGTCGCTCTTGAAACGCTCGGTCGCGAGTTCCGGGTTCAGGCCCAGGGCGGTGGCGTAGGCCCGGATGTAGCCGATCGTGAACGGGCGCGACGGCAGGGCGTCCAGCCGCATCTCCTCCAGCGCCTCGAGGTAGGCGCGGCGCACGCGGGTGGTTTCGGCGAGCTGGACCAGCGTCAGGCCGCGTTCAAGCCGCACCGCCTTCAGCGCCTGGCCGATGGAATCGTGGGCGTACAGCGGATCGACCGGGGCGTCCGGCTCAAGCGCCTCGGCCGCTGTCTCGGGCAGGGCGGTGTCCGCGCCGCCGAGGTTCAGCACGCGTCCGCGTCCCCGACCGGCCGGGGCGGCCTTGTTCCTGGAGGGACGTCTGCGTAGCACGGCGGTCAAGGGCGCTCCTTGCGCCGTCATACTCTCTACGGATTCGTGGCGGAGTTCAGACGGCGAGGTAGAGTTTGCGCGCCAGGGTTTCAATCTCGTTCCGCACCGAGCCCGCGCTGGACTTCAACAGGGCCGAGACCCCGCGTCGAGCCGCCTCGCGGTCGCAGGACAGCACCATCTGTTTCACCGGGCCTACCCCGGCCGGCGGCATCGACAGCCGCTCGAAGCCCAAGGCCACCAGGGCGAAGGCCTCCAGCGGCCGGCCGGCCATCTCGCCGCAGACGCTGACGGGCGTGCCTGTCTCGGCGCAGGCCTTCTGGATCGCCTCCATGGCCCGGAGCGCCGGCGGCGACAGGAAGTCGTAGCGGTCGGAGACCCGCGGGTTCCCGCGGTCGGCGGCGAACAGGTACTGCATCAGGTCGTTCGTCCCGACGCTGACGAAGTCGGTCATCGGCAGGAGGGCGTCCAGGTGCCAGATCACCGACGGGGCTTCGATCATCGCCCCTACGTCGAGGCGCGATGGCGCCGGCCGACCGCGCCGCTGCGCCCAGGCGATCTCGGTGTCGACCAGCGCCCGCGCCTGGCGGAACTCGTCGCAGCTCGCCACCAGCGGGAACATGATCCGGAGCGGCCGGCCCTTCGAGGCGGCGATCAGCGAGCGGAGCTGCAGGCGCAGCAGGGCGGGGCGATCCAGCCCCATGCGCACCGCGCGCCAGCCCAGCGCCGGGTTCTCCTCGCGCTCGGCCTCCATGTAGGGCAGCACCTTGTCGCCGCCGAGGTCCAGGGTCCTGAACGTCACCGGCATGTCGCCGGCCGCGTCCATCACCCGGCTGTAAAGGGCCGTCTGCGCCTCGCCCCGGGGCATCTCCTCCGAAACCATGAACTGGAACTCGGTGCGGAACAGCCCGATTCCCTCGGCGCCGGTATCGGCCAGCACCTCGAGGTCCACGTCGAGCCCGGCGTTCATCAGCAGGGTGATCTTCACCCCGTCGCGGGTGAAGGCAGGCGTGTCGCGGAGCTTGGCGAATTCGGCCTGCCGCTGGCGGCGCACGTCGATACGGGCCTGGATCGCCTTCACCACGTCCGGCCGCGGACGCAGGTAAGCCTCGGCGGTTTCGGCGTCGACGATGACCGGGTCGCCTTCCGACACGCGGTCGCGCAGGCCCTGCAGGCGGCCGACGCATGGAATGTCCAGCGCCCGCGCCACGATCGCCGCGTGGCTGGCCGAGGAACCCTCCTCCAGCAGCAGGCCGCGCAGCTTGTGGCGGTCGTACTCCAGCAGGTCGGCGGGCCCGAGATTCCGGGCGATCAGGATCGCGTTGTCGGGCAGGTCGCGGGCCACGCTGCCGTTGCCGGAGAGGTGGCGCAGCAGCCGGTCGTTCAGGTCTTCCAGGTCGTGCAGCCGCTCGCGCAGGTACGGATCGCGGGCTTGGCCCAGGCGCGCCCGGTGCTCCGAGCGCACCCGCTCCACCGCCGCCTCGGCGGTGAGGCCGTTCTTCACCGCATCCTCGAGGCTGCGGTTCCAGCCCCGGTCGTGGGCGAACATCCTGTAGGTCTCGAGCACCTCGTAACTGGCGTCGACCAGGCCGTGCTGGCCCTCCAGCATGTGGTCGATCTGGTCCTTGAGGCCCGCCAGCGCCGCGTCGAGGCGGGCGCTCTCGGCCACCACGTCGTCCGAGAGGAGCTGCGAGGAGGCGACCGGCGGTTCGTGCAGTACGGCCACGCCGAAGGCCAGACCCTCGGCGAACTTGCTGCCCTTCAAGCGTTCGGGCCGGCGGGGCGCCAGTTCGACGCCTTCCAGCTCGCCGACGCTCATCAGCTCGCCCGAGGCCACCATCTCGGCCAGGACCATGGCGACGATCTGCAGGTCCTCGACCTCGTCCTCGGTGTAGGTCCGGGCGGTGCGGTTCTGCACGACCAGCACGCCGATCGCCCGCCCGCCGCGCAGCAGCGGCACGCCGAGGAAGGCGTGGTAAGGGTCTTCGCCGGTTTCCGGTCGGTACGAGAACGCCGGGTGCTCCGGGGCGTCCGCCAGGTTCAGCGGCCGGCCTAGACGCATGATCTCGCCCACCAGGCCCTCGCCCGGCTTCATCCGCGTCACGTGGACGGCGCTGACGTCCAGGCCCTCGGTGGCGAACAGTTCCATCTCGCCGTTGGCGCGGCGCAGGTAGATCGAGCACACCTCGGCGACCATGGAGAGCGCGATGATGCGCACGACCATGTCCAGGCGCTGCTGCGCCGGACCGCCCCCGGCGAGCGCCTCACGGATCTGCCGCAGCAGGCTCCGTTGTCCACGTATGGCGACGGGTGTGACCATTGTGGCCGGTGCGCTCCTCCCTGTCCTTGGCCCTGAATTAGCAGTTTTGTCTTTCAGAACCGAGACTCAATGGCGGCGCCGTGAGAGCGGGACTGCGAGTGCCTAACGCAGGGGCAATGTGGCGGTCTCGGGGCCGGGCGGTCCTGGTCGGTCGATTCCCTCGAGAGGCCTGCGCGGTCTGAGCCTTACGCCGCCTCACGGATCAGCAGGTCCTCGTAGAACGCCCCGATCGGTCGTGTGGGGTGAGCCAGCTGGATCTCCAGGATCCACAGCCCGGTCGTCGGGCAGGCGTCGAAGTCGCCTAGCGCCCCGGCCTTGTAGATCGCGTGCGGAAAGTCGCTGACCCGGTGGCCCTTGACGTCCCAGTTCAGCCGCCAGCCCATCGCCTCGGCCTGACGCTGGGCGTAGGCGTAGAGCTCGGGGCCGCTCAGGTCCTCATCGCGCCAGCGGGCCGCGACGTCCTGCCAGAGCGTTCGCGCGGCTTCGGCGCAGGCCGCCATGTCGGCGTCGTCCCCGACCACGAAGGTGTCGCCGGCATCGCCCTCGTGCCCGTCCCAGACCACCCCCAGGTCGACATAGAAGATGTCGTTCGGCTGCAGCACATAGTCCGGCGAGAAGTCGCCGTGGAAGGTCTCCAGGGTGCCCGGCCCGAAGCGGATCACCGTCTTGTGCCAGATGCGCTCCATGCCCATGCCCTCCAGGACGCCCTGGGCCAGGGCGTGGGCCTGGCCCTCGGTCACGCCCGGGCGGATCTCGGCCGCGATCCGGTTCACCGCCTCGAAGGTGAGGTCCCGCGCCCTGATCATGGCCGGCAAGGAGAAGGCCGCGCCGACGGCTTCGCGGTGGGCTGGCGGGGCGGTCATGGCGGCGGTCCTGCAAGGCGAAAAATGATATAAGGATGTCCTTATATTACGTAGGGCCGAGGCCGCCAGCCTAACGACGCAACACTTGAGCTTGGGCGCCGGCCGGACCATCGTCCGCTCAACGAGACGATGGGGGAGACGTCATGCGCAGGTGGCTTGCGGTCGTGTTGGCGTGGGCGCTGGTACTGGGTGGGGCCTGGCTGGCGGGCCGGGTCCAGACCTCGGGCGGGACCGTCGCCGTCTCGGAGGTCCGCATCCCGGCGGGGCAGGGCGTCACCGTCTCCGGGCTGCTCTACCGACCCGTCGCGGCCGGTCCCGCGCGGCCCGCGCCGGCGGTGCTGGTCAGCCACGGCTACATCAACACTCGCGAGATGCAGAGCCCCTTCGCCATCGAACTCTCGCGCCGCGGCTATGTGGTGCTGGCCATGGACATGACCGGCCATGGCTACTCCGGCGGAGTGGTTGGAACGGCCGGCTTCGGCGGGCCCGCGGCGCTGCGCTACCTGAAGTCGCTGCCGTTCGTGGATCCGGACGCCATCGGGCTGGAAGGCCATTCGATGGGCGGCGGGCCGGTGATGGCGGCGGCTCTGTCCGACCCAGACGGCTATCGCGCCATCGTGCTGGAAGGCTCCACCCCCGGCCTGCTCGGCGCGCCGGCGCCCGCCCGTCCGCGCAATGTGGCCGTCGTGTTCGGCCAGTACGACGAGTTCGCCGGTCTGATGTGGGGCGTGCCGAAAGGCTCGCAGGTGAGCGGGTCGAAGAAGCTCCAGGTCCTGTTCGAAACCTCGGCGCCCGTAGAGGAGCGTCGACTCTATGGCTCCATCGCCGACGGCACGGCGCGCTGGCTCACCAACCCGCCGGTCACTCACCCGTGGGAGCACTTCTCAAGCGCGGGGGTGGGCGACGCCGTCGACTGGCTTCAACGGGTGATCCCGCCGCCGGCGCCGCGCCCGCCGGCCGACCAGGTCTGGATCTGGAAGGAGGTTGGCACGCTGGTCGCCTTCGTCGGCTTCGGCTGGCTGGTGCTGGCCACCTTCGATATGGCCCTGACCGTGCCGCCGCTCCGCGCCCTGGCCCGCCCGGCCGAGCCGGCGGCCGAACGCCGTGACCGCCGCTGGTGGCTGGGGCTGGCGCTGACCGCGGCCCTGCCGGCTATCACCTATCTGCCGCTGATGAAGGTGGGCCAGCTCTTCTTCCCGATGCCCGGCCTCGCCCAGTGGGTGCACAACCAGCTGCTCGTCTGGGCGCTCGGCACGGCGGCGATCAGCGTCCTGCTCGGATTCGTGATGAGGACCCGGGTCGCCTTCACCAACCGCTGGGGGCTCTCGGTCTTCGCCGCGGTGCTCAGCGTGGCCGCCGGCTACGTCGCCCTGGTCGTGGCCGACGCGCTCTTCAAGGTCGACTTCCGCTTCTGGGTCGTGGGGCTGAAGCCGCTGAGTCCAGAGCGAGCGGCGCAGCTCCCGGCCTACCTGGCGCTGTGGACCGTGTTCTTTCTGCTCGCCATGCGCGCCTTCTGCGCCCGCATCCCAGTGCGCGGCGAAAGCTGGCTGGCGGCGCTGGGCTGGGGGAAGGCGGCGATGGCGGGCGGGTTCCTGGCGCTGGTCGCCTGGCAGTATGGGGTCCTGTTCCGCACCGGCCTGCTGGCCACTCCGACCGAGCCGCTGAACGTGGTCATCGCCATCCAGTTCGTGCCGCTGCTGGCTTTCGTCGGGGTCGTCGGCGCCTGGACCTATCGAAGGACCAACTCCTACGTGCCCGGGGCGCTGATCTGCGCACTGTTCATCAGCTGGTATGTCACGGCCGGCACCGCCAACCACTGGGCGCCGGGGTTCGCGTTCCAGGTTCCCGGCGCGGCTACGCCGAAGCGCTGATGCGATAGGCGCACCGCCGCGCGCCCGCCAGCATGTGCTCGGTCCGCTCGATGCGCACGCCGGGGCCCAGCACGGCGCTGAACACCGCCTGCTCGGCGCGGCAGAATCCCTGGCAGGCGGCCGCCGCCGCGCAGATCGGGCAGTGGTTCTCCACGAAGAGGAAGCCGCCGCCAGGGTCCGGCGACCAGTCGGCCATGTAGCCTTCCGCCGTCCGGATTTCGGCCAGGGCCGCCACGCGGTCCTGGAGGGTGTCGCGCCCCGCCATGGTCTCGGCGTAGGCCTGGCTCGTGGCGGCCTCGCGCCGGGCGATCAGCCGCTCCACCCCCGCCTCGCCGAACTCGGCGCGCAGGGCGTCCAGCATCTCGACCGTGAGCTGGGCATGGGCGTCAGGGAAGCGGCCATGCCCCTTTTCGGTCAGCGACCACTGCCGTCGCGGCCGGCCGACCCCCCGCCGCTCGTCCGCATGGGCCACGAGCCCGTCCGTCGCCAACCGTTCCAGGTGCTGCAGCGCGGCCTGCCGGCTGACGCCGAGCGCCGTGGCGATCGCGAGGGTCTCGCTCGGACCACGCGATTTCAGGTGAAACAGGATACGGTCGGCCGGCGTGCGCATTTGACAACAAATGTATTGCAAAATATCGACCGTGCGTCCAGCTAATTCGACATGCCAGAGGTTGTCAAAATGGAGTCTTCCCGCGCCAATTCCTGGGGCGACCTGCTGGGCGAGGGGCGCCTGCCGCGCTTCGCGGTGATCATGCTGGGCGTCTGGCTGAACGCCGCCGACAGCCTTGTCACCTCCACGATCCTGCCCAGCGTCGGGCGCGACCTGGGCGGCTTCGCCTATTTCTCGTGGGCCACCGCGGGCTTCTTCGTGGGCGCGATCCTGGCCGGCGCCAGCGCTGGGCGGGTTTCCGAGATCTTCGGCCTTCGTCGCGCCACGGCCTTCGGCGGCGCGGTCATGGCCCTCGGCTGCGTGATGAGCGCCCTGGCCCCCGATATCGGCCTCTTCCTCGGCGGTCGGGTGATCCAGGGCCTGGGCAGCGGCTGGATCTCCGGCTTCGCCATGGTCGCCATCGCCTTCCTGTTCCCCGAGCGGCACCTGGCGCGCGTGTTCGCCGCCGTCACGTTCGTCTGGGGCATCGCCACCGTCCTGGGCCCACTCTTCGGTGGCCTGGTGGTCGAGAACGGCCACTGGCGCGACGTCTTCTGGCTGTTCGCCCTGCAGGCGGCGGTGTTCAGCCTCGCCGCGCCGGTCCTGCTGGGCGGCGGGGGCGAGGCTCGGGGCGGGCCGGGCATCCCCTGGCCGCAACTCGGCGTGCTCAGCCTGGGCGTCGCCGCCATCGCCGTCGCCGACCTGGTGGGCTCCGCGGCCGGCTCCGTGGCGCTGGTCGCGGCCGGACTTGGGGTGCTGGGGCTGATGGTCTGGATGGACGGCCGCGCGACGGTCAGGCTGCTGCCGCGCGGCGCATCCGACCTCTCGACCGTCTGCGGGTCGGGGTACTTCGCCGGCTTCGCCATGACCGCGGCCTCGATGGGCTTCGCGATCTACGGCCCACCGATCCTGCAGCAGCTCCGCGGCTTCTCACCCCTCTGGGCCGGATATGTGGTCGCCGTGGAGTCCCTGGCCTGGACCGTGGCCGCCATCGCCGTGGCCGGCGCGGTCGGCGCCTGGGACCGGCGCTGGACCCGGATCGGCGCGCTGATGCTGGTGGCCAGCCTGGGCGTGCTCGCCTGGAGCATGGCCGACGCGCACCTGGCGTTCGTCCTTCTGGGCGGTTCGCTGCTGGGCGCGGCCTTCGGATTCTCATGGGCCTTCATGAGCCGGCGGATCCTGGGCGCCCTTTCCGACGAGGACCGGGCCATCGGCTCGTCCGCCATCACAGCCGTCCGTCAGACCGGCGGCGCGGCGGGCGCGGCGATCTCGGGAGTCGCCGCGAATCTGGTGGGCTTCTCGGGCGGTCTGACCGACGCCAGCGCCCGCGCCGCCTCGGTCTGGGTCTTTCTCGCGGTCGCGCCCCTGGCGATCGCGGGCGCCTGGGCCGCCTTCCGACTGACCGGAACCGCGCGCGCCGATTGACCCTGATCGAGCGAATGCAACCGTTCGTCGCATTGATCTATCGGCGTTCTGTCGAATAGACCTGGGGTATGGATGACGTCGGCCATACGAATCTTTCCGCGGCCGCGCTGGTGATCGGCAAGGATCTGCTGCTCGACCTGATCGAGGCCACGCGGGGCGAACTGGACGCGGTCGACACCCTGATCTGGGTCAGCATCGTCCAGGCGAACGTGGGTCCGGTCATGGCGCGGGCGGAGCTCGAGGTCGCCTATGCGGATGCGCCGCCGCCCGACGAGCTGCGCCGGCCCGTCAGCGTCGCCGCCCTGGCGGGCGCCACGGGCCTGCCGTTCGAGACCGTACGTCGCCGCGTGGCCCGCCTGCGCGACCGCGGCCTCTGTGAGGTCGGTCCCGACGGCGTGCTGGTCCGTCGACAGTCCCTGGAGACGCCGCATCACGCCGCCGTGATCGTCGACAATTATCGCGCGCTCCAGAACGGGTTCCGCCGGCTCGAGGCGATTGGCTTCTTCGCCGATCAGGACTGGCCTGCGACGAACTGGCGGCCCGGGGATCCGCCGCCGCTGCGGGGCGCCGTCCGCCACTCGGCCGACTACTGTCTCCGGATCGTGGACGAGCTCCGGCTGCGGACGGGCGACGTTCTCAACGGCCTCATCCTCATTCAGCTGGTGCGCGAGACGACGGCCGGGCTGGGCGACAGCCGCGCCCGTTTCGCCCGCCCCGACGGGCCGCCACTGGCGCCCGACGCCCTCAAGGCCCCGGTGGGCGCCACCGCGGTCGCCGAGCGGCTTCGGGTCGATCGCGAGACGGTGCGCCGCCGACTGGTGACGCTCGCCGCCGAGGGACTCGTGGAGCGCCGGGGGCAGGGCTACATCGTGCCCGAGGCCGCCCTGATCCGCCTCAAGGTTCCAGAACTGATCGAGACCAACGGCGCGAACCTTCGCCGGCTCTACCGCGGACTGGCGCGGGTCGGAGCGATCGAGGCATGGCGGGCCGAGGCGGAGGCTACGGCCGCCGCCTGACGCCGTACGTCAGAGTTGGTCCAGGCCGTAGGCGGCGTGCAGGGCGCGCACTGCCAGCTCGGTGTAGGCGGCGTCGATCAGCACGCTGATCTTGATCTCGGAAGTCGAGATCACCTGGATGTTGACGCCCTTCTCGGCCAGCGCCTGGAACATGGTCTTGGCTACGCCGGTATGGCTGCGCATCCCGACCCCGATGACCGACACCTTCGCCACATCTTCGTTCACCCGAACGTCCTCGAAGCCGATCTGCGGCTGGGCGGCGCGGATGATCTCGACGGCGCGCTGGGCGTCGCGCTTGCCGACGGTGAATTCCATGTTGGCGGTGTCGGCGGTGCGCGCGTGGCTCTGGACGATCATGTCCACGTTCACGTTCGCGTCGGCCAGCGCGCCGAACACCATCGACGAGACGCCGGGATGGTCGGGCAGGCCGAAGAGGCTGATCTTCGCCTCGTCGCGGCTGTAGGCCACGCCGCTCACGATCCGCTTCTCCACGATCTCCTCCTCGTCGCACACGATGGTGCCCTGGCCGGGCGCTTCGCCGGGCTCGACAAAACTGGACAGCACCCGAACGGGCACATTGTACGCCATGGCCATCTCGACCGAGCGGGTCTGCAGCACCTTGGCGCCGAGCGAGGCCATTTCCAGCATCTCCTCGTAGGAGATCTTGGCCAGCTTCTTCGCCTTGGATTCGATCCGCGGGTCGGTCGTGTAGACGCCGTCCACGTCGGTGTAGATGTCGCACGCGCAGCCGAGCGCGGCGGCGATGGCCACGGCGCTGGTGTCCGAGCCGCCGCGGCCCAGGGTGGCGATGCGGCCGTCACGGGTCACGCCCTGGAACCCCGCGATCACGGCCACCTCGCCGGCGTCGAGGGCCGCGCCCAGCTTCTCGGGCGGGATGTCGTCGATGCGGGCGCGGCCGTGGGCGTCGTCGGCGATGATCGGGATCTGCCAGCCCATCCACGAGCGCGCGGGCAGGCCCATGTTGCGCAGGGTCATGGCCAGGAGGCCGGCCGTCACCTGCTCGCCCGAGGCGACCACCACGTCGTATTCGTCGTCCGACGGCGGCAGGCCCGGCGCGGCCGCGCCGGCGCCGTCGGTCCAGGCCACCAGTTCGTTGGTCTTGCCGGCCATGGCCGAGACCACCACCGCCACCTTGTGGCCCGCCGCCACCTCGGCCGCCACGAGCCGCCCCACGCGCCGGATACGTTCCAGGTCGGCCACCGAAGTGCCGCCGAATTTCATAACCAGCCGGGACATGGCTCTCGCGTGTTGCTGCGCCGCCGAAGGGCGCTGCGTCATAGCGGCCAAGGTGCGGGGCCGCAACGGCCAGATTCTGCCCCTTGGGCGCATCTTGTCGCGGCCTCAGGGGCAAAGACTGCCCCGGCGGTCGGTTACCGCGGGCCGCGACGTCTGTTTCGGGTTTTTCGCGCGGCCGTTCCGACCTAGAACGCCGCGCATGGCCGTCTCCAGCATCGATCCCGCCGAGGTCGAACGCTTCTCGCGCATCGCCGCCGAGTGGTGGGACCCTCGGGGCAAGTTCGCCCCCTTGCACAAGTTCAACCCCGTGCGGCTCGCCTTCATCCGCGATCAGGCGCTCTACCGCTTCGGCCGCGATCCGAAGGCGCGGCGGCCGTTCGAGGGGCTGCGCCTGCTCGACATCGGTTGCGGCGGGGGGCTGCTGTCCGAGCCGATGGCCCGGCTGGGCTTCGCCGTCACCGGCGTCGACGCCTCAGAGCGCAACATCGCCACCGCTTCGACCCACGCGACCGAGCAGGGGCTCGAGATCGATTACCGCGCCTCCACCGCCGAAGCGCTGCTGGCCGCGGGAGAAGCCCCGTTCGACGTGATCCTCAACATGGAGGTGATCGAGCACGTGGCCGATCCGGGCGAGTATCTGCGCACCTGCGCGCGCCTGCTGAAGCCGGGCGGACTGATGATCGTCGCCACGATGAACCGCACGCTGAAGGCCTTCGCCCTGGCCAAGGTAGGCGCCGAGTACATCCTGCGCTGGCTGCCCGCCGGCACCCACGACTGGTCCCGGTTCCTGAAGCCCGGCGAGATCCGCGACTTCCTGTCCGGCGAGCCGGTTGAGGTGGACGGACCCTACGGCGTCGTGTTCAACCCGCTCACCGGCCGGTGGACGGAATCGACCGACACCGACGTGAACTACATGATGACGGTGGTGCGCGACGCGGCCTGAGGCCTCGCCGCCGGGGCTTGGGGGCCTCCAGGAGCAGACATGCCTTCGCTACGCGTGCTCAGCCACGCCTTCAGGGCTTGGCGGCGGAACCGCCGGTGGGCCAAGCACGAGCCCGAGACGCCCTATATCGCCGACCTGCTGTCGGGCGCGCCCGTGTGCCTGCACGTCGGCGCGAGCGATGGACGCCACTCCTACGTCATGACCCAGGTCGCCCCGAAGGCGCGCATCTGGGCGTTCGAACCTTCGGCCTTCGCCTTCGAGGTGCTGAAGACCACTATCGCCTGGCACCGCATCGGCCGGCAGGTGACCCCGATCCACGCCGCGGTGTCCGACCAGCCGGGCGAACTGCTGCTGGTCACCCCGAAGA
>JBKOYY010000110.1:0-28102 GCA_046725615.1 Pseudomonadota bacterium | reverse complement strand
GCGCTCGCCGCCGCGCGCGCGCAGCGGGGCGCCAGCGCCGAGCTTTCGGGCCAGGGCGCCATCGTCGCCCCCGCGGCGGGCAGGGTGCTCAGCGCCGATGTGCCCGTGGGCTCTGTCGTGATGCCTGGCCAGACGATTGCGAAGATCACGGCCGGCCCGCCCGTCGTACGGCTGGAACTCCCCGAGGCCGACGCCGCCGCGCTCCGGGTCGGAGACACGGTGCGTCTGAGCGCCGAGGACCTGCCGGGCGTCGGCGCGCAGGGCACGGTGGTCCAGGTCTATCCCGCCGTCACAGGCGGACAGGTGATGGCGGACGTGACGGCGCCGAACCTGCCGCAGGACCGCGTCGGCCAGCGTGTCCGCGCCAGCGTGAAGATCGGCGAGCGCAAGGCCATCGTCCTCCCACGGCGCTACGTCGCCATGCGCTTCGGCGTCGACTACGTGCGCCTCGTCCGCGCCGACGGGACACTGTCGGAGACGCCGGTCCAGACCGCGCCCGGCCCCACGGCCGACAGCGTCGAAGTGCTGTCCGGCCTCCGCGCCGGCGACGTCGTGAGCCCGGCGGCGGCGCGATGAATCTCGGGATTTCCGGCCGGCTCACGCGCGCCACGATCCGCTCGCCGCTGACGCCGCTCATCCTGATCGCGGCCATCGCGGTCGGGCTGCTCGCCCTGCTGTCGATCCCGCGCGAGGAGGAGCCGCAGATCAGCGTGCCGATGGTCGACATCATGGTCGCCGCGCCCGGCCTGCGCGCGCCCGACGCCGTCGAGCTGGTCGGCAAACCGCTGGAAGCCATCGTCAAGAGCGTCACCGAGGTCGAGCACGTCTACACCTTCGCCGACGACAACCAGGTGATGGTGACGGCCCGCTTCAAGGTCGGCGTCGACCCGGATGCGGCGGCCGTACGAATCCACGAGAAGGTCCGCGCCAACTACGACCGCATCCCCGCCGGCATTCCCGAACCCCTGATCCAGACCCGCGGCATCAACGACGTGCCGAGCCTCGTTCTGACGCTGTCGCCGAAGCCCGGGGCCGCCGGCCAATGGTCGGACCAGGCGCTCCACGAGATCGCCGGAAAGCTGCGCACCGAAGTGGCCAAGGTCGACGACGTGGGCCTCACCTTCATCGTCGGCGGTCGTCCGCAGGAGATCCGCGTCGAGCCTGATCCCGCGCGCCTTGCCCTGCACGGGGTGTCCCTGGGCGCGCTGATGGATACGGTCCGCCAGGCCAACCGCGCCTTCCCCGCCGGCCAGCTACGCAACGGCGGCCAGGCGGTCGACGTGATCTCGGGCCGCACCCTGGCCAGCGCCGCCGAGATCGGCTTCCTCGCCCTGCCGTCGACCAAGGGCGAACGCGTCTATGTGCGCGACGTCGCACGGGTGACCACAGCGCCGCGTGAGGATCAGGCCCGGGTGTGGCGGCATGTCCGTGCGGGCGACACCTGGACCGAGGGCCCGGCGGTCAGCCTGGCGGTCGCCAAGCGCAAGGGCGCCAACGCGGTGGTCGTCTCGCACGCCGTGCTGCAACGGGTCGAGACCCTGAAGGGCACGCTGCTGCCCGCGAGCCTCGACGTGGCGGTGACCCGCGACTACGGCGAGACGGCCAACGAAAAGGCCAACGAACTCCTGTTCCACCTGGCTCTGGCCACCCTGTCGATCGTTGTCCTGATCGGCTTCACGATCGGTTGGCGGGAGGCGGGCGTGACCGCCGTCGTCATCCCCACCACCATACTGCTGACGCTCTTCGCCTCGAACCTGATGGGCTACACGATCAACCGCGTCAGCCTGTTCGCGCTGATCTTCTCCATCGGCATCCTGGTCGACGACGCCATCGTAATGATCGAGAACATCGCCCGGCATTGGGCGATGAACGACGGGCGCAGCCGGATCGACGCGGCCGTCGAGGCCGTCGCCGAGGTGGGCAATCCCACCGTGGTCGCGACCCTGACCGTGGTCGCCGCCCTGCTGCCCATGCTGTTCGTGTCCGGCCTGATGGGCCCCTACATGGCGCCGATCCCGGTGAACGCCTCGGCGGCCATGGTCTTCTCGTTCTTCGTCGCCGTGGTGATCGCGCCGTGGCTGATGGTCCGTTTCGCCCGCCAGACACTGGCCGCCGGCGCCCACGGAGCCCACGACGAGGGAAAGCTCGGCCGCATCTACCGGCGCATCGCCGGTCGCGTGATCGCCACGCGCCGAAGCGCCCTGAGTTTCCTGATCGGGGTGGGCGTCGCCACGCTCGTGGCCTGCGCCATGTTCGCCACCAAGACGGTGACGGTGAAACTGCTGCCGTTCGACAACAAGTCCGAGCTGCAGGTGGTCGTCGACCTGCCGGAAGGCGCGTCCCTCGAGGACACCGAGCGCACCCTCGCCGAGGCGGCGGCCATCACCCGCACGCTGCCGGAGGTGGTGGCCATCGACAGCTACGCCGGGACTGCGTCGCCGTTCAATTTCAATGGCCTCGTGCGCCACTACTACCTGCGCAACCGGCCCGAGATGGGCGACCTCTCCGTCGCCCTCGCGCAGAAGGGCGAGCGCGACCGCAACAGCCACCAGATCGCGCTCGACCTGCGGAAGCGGCTGGAGAAGCTGCGCCTGCCGGCCGGCGCGGCGATCAAGGTGGTGGAAGCCCCGCCGGGCCCCCCCGTCATGGCGACGCTCCTCGCCGAAATCTACGGTCCCGACGCCGCCACCCGTCGCGCGGTGGCCGAGCGGGTGAAGGCGACCTTCCACGGTGTTCCCTACATCGTCGACGTCGACGACAGCTGGGGCCAGCCGCGCCCGGGCCTGCGGCTCGTCCCCGACCGTGATCGCCTGGAGACCCTGGGCGTCAGCGAAGGCGAGGTGCACGACTCCATCGCCGCCGCCCTGGGCGGCCAGGTGCTGGGCTATGCGCACCGCGGTGAGAGCCGGGACCCGCTGGAGATCGCCGTCCGCCTCCCGCAATCGGCGCGCACCTGGGGCGAGGGCCTCGCCACCCTGCCCGTCGCCCGGACCCGCGACGGCCGCCTCGTGGAGCTGGGCGAGGTGGTCACCGCCAGCTCCGCGCCAGGCGCCACGCACATCTTCCGGCGCGATGGGCGCGACGTGGACATGGTGATGGCCGAACTCGCAGGCGCCTACGAGGCCCCGATCTACGGCATGCTCGACGTCAACAAGGCGATCCGTGACCGCGACTGGAAAGGCGTTCCCAAGCCCGAGATCCGCCTCCACGGCCCGCCCGAGGACGAGGCGAAGCCGACCGTCCTCTGGGACGGCGAATGGGAGATCACCTGGGTCACGTTTCGCGACATGGGCGCCGCGTTCGGCATCGCCATCCTCGGCATCTACGTCCTGGTCGTGGCGCAGTTCAAAAGCTTCCGGCTGCCCCTGGTGATCCTGACGCCGATCCCGCTGACGCTGGTGGGGATCGTGATCGGCCACATCCTCTTCCGCGCGCCTTTCACGGCGACGTCGATGATCGGCTTCATCGCTCTGGCCGGCATCATCGTGCGCAACTCGATCCTGCTGGTCGACTTCATCCGCCACGCCCAGACCGAGGGACGCCCCTTGCGCGACGTGCTGCTGGAGGCCGGCGCCATCCGCTTCAAGCCGATCCTGCTCACCGCCCTGGCGGCGATGATCGGCGCGGCGGTGATCCTCACCGACCCCATCTTCCAGGGCCTGGCGATCTCGCTGCTGTTCGGCCTCGCCTCGTCAACCTTGCTGACCGTCCTGGTGATCCCCGCGATCTACGTGGTGCTGCGCGACGACGGCCGGCCTGCGACAGCATGACCCCAGACAGGGACGCTTGAATGAAACTGCGAACATTCTAAGTCACGCACCATGACGACCGCCCTCTCACCTTCGCCCCACGAGGTCGCCGCCCTCCAGGATTGCGCCCACAGCGCCGCGCGCCTGCTGAAGATGCTCGCCAGCGAACAACGGCTGCTGCTGCTGTGCCGGCTGCTGGAGGGCGAGTGCTCGGTCGGCGAACTGGCGGACCATGCCCGCCTGGCGCCCTCGGCCACCTCGCAGCACCTTGCCAAGATGCGCGCGGAGGGCCTGGTGAAGACGCGGCGGGAAGCTCAGACCATCTTCTACTCGCTCGCCGATCCCGCGGCTGTGCGCGTGCTCAAGACCCTGTCCGAGATCTACCGCCAGGACGCCGAGGCGCCCTGTCGATAGCGGAGCGCGAGACCCTGGTCGTCGCCGGTCCCGCGCGCTGGCCGTCGGACTACTTCCGCTCCACCTGACTCACGTCGCGCACCGCGCCGCGGGCGGCGTTGGTGGTCATGGCCGCATAGGCCCGTAGCGCCGGCGAGACCTCGCGCTTGCGGTTCAGCGGCTTCCAGGCGTCGGCGCCGCGGGCCAGCATGGCTTCGCGGCGGGAGGCGATCTCGGACTCGGGCAGGTCCAGCCGGATGCTGCGGTTCGGGATGTCGATGACGATGGGATCGCCCGTCTCCACCAGGGCGATCAGGCCGCCCTCGCCCGCTTCCGGCGAGACGTGGCCGATCGACAGGCCCGAGGTGCCGCCCGAGAAGCGCCCGTCGGTGACCAGCGCGCAAGCCGCGCCCAGGCCCTTCGATTTCAGGTAGGTCGTCGGATACAGCATCTCCTGCATCCCCGGCCCGCCCTTAGGCCCCTCGTAGCGGATGACCACCACCTCGCCGGCCTTGACCTGCCCCCCCAGGATGCCGCTGACCGCCGCATCCTGGCTCTCATAGACCCGGGCCGTACCGGTGAAGGTCAGGATCGACTCGTCGACCCCCGCCGTCTTCACGATGCAGCCCTCGGGGGCGAGGTTGCCGAACAGAACGGCTAAGCCCCCATCCTTCGAGAACGGGTGCTCGACCGAGCGGATCACACCGGCCTCGCGGTCGAGGTCGAGTTCCTCCCACCGCTCGGCCTGGCTGAAGGCGACCTGCGTGGGCTTGCCCCCCGGCGCGGCCCGGAACAGCTCATGGGCAGTCTGACTGTTGGTGCGGCCGATGTCCCAGCGCGCCAGCGCCTCGGCCAGGGTCGCGGCGTGGACGGTCGGCTGGCTGGCGTCTAGCAGGCCGCCGCGCTCCAGCTCGCCCAGGATCGCCATGACCCCGCCCGCCCGGTGGACGTCCTCCATGTGCACGTCGCTCTTGGCGGGCGCCACCTTGCACAGGCAGGGCACGCGCCGGGACAGGCGGTCGATGTCCGCCATGCCGAAGTCGACGCCGCCCTCCTGGGCCGCCGCCAGCAGGTGCAGGACCGTGTTGGTCGAGCCGCCCATGGCGATGTCCAGGCTCATCGCGTTCTCGAACGCGGCGCGGGTCGCGATCCCGCGCGGCAGGGCGGTGGCGTCTTCCTGCTCGTACCAGCGCTGGGTCAGGTCGACGATCAGCCGCCCGGCCTCCTTGAACAGGGCCTCGCGGTCGGCGTGGGTGGCCAGCACCGAGCCGTTGCCCGGCAGCGACAGCCCCAGCGCCTCGGTCAGGCAGTTCATGGAGTTGGCGGTGAACATGCCCGAGCACGAGCCGCAGGTCGGGCAGGCCGACCGCTCGATCGCCTCCACCTCGGCGTCGCTGTAGTTGTCGTCGGCGGCGACGACCATCGCGTCGACCAGATCCAGGGCGCGCTTCTGCCCCTTCACCACAACCTTGCCGGCCTCCATCGGACCGCCGGAGACGAAGACCACAGGGATGTTCAGCCGCATGGCCGCCATCAGCATCCCGGGCGTGATCTTGTCGCAGTTCGAGATACACACCATCGCGTCGGCGCAGTGTGCGTTGACCATGTACTCGACGCTGTCCGCGATCAGCTCTCGGCTGGGCAGCGAATACAGCATCCCGCCGTGGCCCATGGCGATGCCGTCGTCCACCGCTATGGTGTTGAATTCCTTGGCCACGCCCCCCGCCGCCTCGATCTCGCGCGCGACCAGCTGGCCGAGGTCCTTCAGGTGCACATGGCCCGGCACGAACTGGGTGAAGCTGTTGGCGACGGCGATGATCGGCTTGCCGAAGTCGGAGTCCTTCATGCCGGTCGCGCGCCACAGGCCCCGGGCGCCGGCCATGTTGCGGCCGTGGGTGGAGGTGCGCGAGCGATAGGGAGGCATGGGCGGGGCTCCAGCTGAATTGCGGACGAGCGATGCGCCACCTCGGAAGCTTTGTGAAATATATTATTCTGCGGCTATAAGGTCGCACATCGAATGACTATCGACACGCGCCAGCTCCGCCATTTCGCGGCCGTCGCCGAGACGCTGCACTTCGGCCGCGCCGCCGAACGCCTGCACATCACCCAGCCGCCCCTCAGCCAGTCGATCATGGCGCTGGAGAAGGCCCTAGGGGCGCAGCTTTTCGTCCGCACCCGGCGCAGCGTCCGCCTGACCCCCTTCGGCGAGCAGTGGCTGCCCGAGGTTCGCGCCGCCCTCGCCGCCCTGGACGCCCTGCCCGAGAGCGCCCGGCGCCTGCGCGACGGCCTCAGCGGCCACCTCTCGCTCTCGTTCGTCAGCACGGCGGACTACAGCGTCCTGCCCGAGTTGGTCCGCCGCTATGCCGAGGCCTTCCCCGACGTGGAGATCCGCCTCGTCGAAGCCACCAGCGACGTCCAGATCCCCGCCCTGGTCGCCGGCGAGCGGCACGCCGGCATCATCATCCCGCCCCACGATCGCAGCCTGCCGCCGAGCCTCGCCTACCGCCGTCTGGTTTCCGAGCCTCTGGTCGCGGCGGTCCCCGCCGCCTGGATCGAGGACGGCCGGCTATCCGTAGCGGACGGCGTAGTGGCGCCCGAGGCGATGGCGGGCGCGCCCCTGATCCTCTTCCCGCGGCCCGTCGCTCCGGCGTTCCACGACCTCGTCACCAGCTACTTCGCCGCCCAGGGAAGTCCGGCGCGGATCGTCCAGGAGGCGATCCAGATGCAGACGATCATCAGCCTCGTCTCCGCCGGGCTCGGCCTGGCGCTGGTGCCGGCGTCGCTGCGCAATCTGGCGCGGGCCGGGGTCCGCTACGCCGAGATCCGCGAGCCGCCGACCCTGGAGACGGGCCTCGCCTGGCGACGTGACGACGAAACCCCGACCCTGAAGGGCCTGCTGCGGTTGCTCGGCTAGGCCGCGGCGGGCCGGCGGCGGGTGCGCACGGCATAGTACGCCAGCCCGCCCACCAGCCAGACCGCCAGCAGGACATAGGGCCGCCAGTCCGAAGCGAGGCCCAGCAGGGCGATGGCGACCGCCGCCACCATGCCGAGCGCCGACAGCGCCTTCACGAGGCCTCGGCCGAACGGCAGGCGCGCCTGGGCGTGGATCTCGGGATGGCGGTCGGCGACCACCCAGGCCGCCAGGCAAGAGCCCAGGTACTTCATCATCGTCGGGATGTTCACCGCGATCAGCAGGAACAGCAGACTGTCGGGCAACAGCAGGCCGGCGACGCAGGCCCCGAACGCCACCGTGGTGGCCACGTGCGGGGTCGCGAACTTGGGATGCACCCTGCCCAGCGCGGCGGGAAGCACACCCGATCGGCCCATGGCGAACAGGAACCGCGCAAAGACCAGGAACACCGCATTCATGGATTTGGTCAGGGCCAGCACCGCTGCGGTGACGATCAGCGGCGTCGCCACCGGCCCCAGCGCGACCTTGGCGGCGTCCAGCAACGGCGCCTTGCTGGCCGCCAGCGCCTCGGGGCCGACGAGGCTCAGCGCCGTGAACGAGATCGCCAGATAGACCACCACCGTCAGCAGCAGGCCCAGGGCCAGGCCCAGCGGCACCATGGTCTTGGGGTTCTCCACCTCCTCGCCGACCTCGGTCGCGGTCTCGATGCCGAGGAAGAGCTGGATCATCAGCGGCAGCGCCGCGAGGATGGGCATCCAGCCGCCCTGCGCCGCCTCGACGAACAGCTCGGGCTTCAGACTCGGCGCGCCGGCCGCCACCAGCACCGCGAACACTGCCAGCAGCCCCAGCATCAGCACGGTCTGGGCCCGCGCCGCGATCGCAACGCCCAGGTAGTTGAGGGCGAACACCGCCGCGAAGAAGGCCAGCATCACCGGCTTGGCCGGCAGCGGCAGCACCATGGAGAGGTAGTTCACCAGCACCTGCGCCAGGATCACCATCACCACGGCGTTGGACAGCACGCGCAGCCAGACAATGCCGAACGCCACCGCCGGATGGGTGAACTGCCGCTGCCACTCGTACGAGGCCGCCGTGTTCGGGATGGCCGAGGCCATGAAGGCGTAGACCAGGCCGAACAGCACCATCGGCAGGGCCGCCACGCCGACCGCGATCAGGATTCCGGCGCCGCCGACCTCGGCCGCCGGTCCCAGCACTGAGAAGATCGCCGCGCCGATGGCGGTGCCCGCCCCCAGCATGACGAGGTCGATGAGGCGGACGCCGTGACGGAGCTGGTCGGTCATGCGGTCTCCCTGAACCGGGATGATGCGATCAAAGCCAGTCTCATTTCACCACCGTCACCGGCGGCTTAGGCGCGAATGGCTTGATCGCCAGGTGCTCGTAGATCTCCGCCGGGTAGTAGGCCACGCCGCCGACCATGGTCATCCGGTTGCGGCGCACGGCGCTGATGTCGGCGGTCGGATCGCCCTCGATCAGGAAGAAGTCCGCCAGCTTGCCCCGATCGATCGAGCCCAGCTCGCGGTCGCGGCCGAAGTAGCGCTCCGCATCCAGGGTCGACAGCCGCAGCGCCTTGCCCGGTGAGATGCCGGCCATGACGTAGACCTCCAGCTCGCGAAGGTTCGAGAACCCCGTGCCGTCGTCGGTGCCGGGCAGGAGCTGGACGCCCTGGTCATCGAGCATCTTCAGCACCTCCAGCACCTTCCTGAACCCAGCCTGGTAGTCGGCGTCGTCCTGCGGGCTGTTGATGGTGACGAAGCTCCGCTTGCGGTAGCGCTGGTAGCCGATCGGCACGTGGTCGAGGTACGGCGCATCGCCCGCCTGTACCTGGCCCGAGCGCGACAGCATCAGGCGCTCCAGGATCATCGCCGTGGTGTCGAGCGCGACCTTGCGCTCCTTCATCAGCCGGACGGTCGCCTGCACGCGCTCTGACTTCAGGTCCAGGTCCTTGCCCCGCGCCATGCCGGTCAGGCGCAGCGGGGTGCGGGTGTCCTCCTTCGGGTCCAGGATCCAGCCCAGCATGAGCTGGTTGATGTGGGCGATGTCGTCGTAGCCGGCCAGGATCACCTTGTCGGGCGAGCTGAACGCCGGGACGTGGCCGGTCACCCCCATGCCCAGCCGCTTGGCCTCGGCCGCTACCGGCGCAATCCAGTCCGGGTTGAAGGAATTGTAGAGCTTGACCTGCCAGTAGCCGTGCTCGGCGTACCAGCGCACGTCCTTCAGCGCCTCGTCGAGGCTGTCGGCGATAAATCCGTGGCGTGCGGAGTACGGACTGCGCCCCTCCAGGAAGCCGTTGCGCACGATCCGCGGCCCCGCCAGCCGGCCCGCGTTCAGCCCGTCCAGCATCGCCAGCAGCTCTTCGTTGTCGTTGCCCTGGTCCCGCGTCGCCGTGACCCCGGCCGCCAGGTTGAGGAGGTTCGACGCGAAGCTGGTGTGTGAGTGCATGTCGTGCAGGCCGGGGACCAGCGTCCCGCCCTGCCCGTCGATCACCGTGTCGCCCGGCTGTGGAGGCGCGCCGGCGCCGCCCTCCGGCTCGACCAGCGCGATGCGGTCGCGGAACACCACCACCGACGACGGCGCGCCGATGGTCATCGTGTGCGGGTCGTAGATGCGCACGTTGCGGATGCGGACCGGACCGTCGAACCGGTGGGCCAGCTTCTTCTGCGCCGCTTCGGCCCGGGCCACGGCGATCTCGCGGGCCAGTTCCTGCAGGCGCGGATAATGCGCCTCGTAGCCCTCGCGGATCACCCCGCCGCCGCCGGTGGCGAACATCTCGCCCTTGGCGTCCACCAGCACATAGTCGGGCGCGAGGTCGATGCCGGAGATCTCGTAGACGGTCAGCGGGATGGCCGCCTTGCCCTCGCCCAGGGTGACCTTCCTCACCTCAGTCAGCCGCAGGCTGCCGGCCGGCGCCACCGGCAGGGTCCGGTTCGGCGCCTTCAGGAGCTGCTTCACGTAGATGCTCAGCATCCACGGGCTCACGTCGTTGCCGACGTAGAGCAACGGCCTGGCGGCCGGGATCGCGCCCTTGTCGGCCTGGCTGGTCCATTCGGCGGCCCCGGGCGTCCAGGCGAAGCGCTCCGACACCGGGCTGCCGAACAGCGACGAGCCCTCGATGGTCCAGGTCACCGGCATGCCGGCGGCGTCGAAAGCGATCTGCTCCCTGGCCTTGGGCCCGCGCCCGTTGTTCGAGACCGCATAGTCCACGCTCGCCGAGCGCGCCTGTACGTCGGCCGTCAGATGGCCAACCTTCTCGCCGTTGGCGATGACGGTGAACTTCTGCATCTCGGCCAGGGCGGGCGAGGACAGCATCGCCGTCGTCATCGCGTACGCCAGCAGACCAGCACGAAATCGCATCGAGACCCCCACAACCGGCTCGGCATCATCGTACCCTCGGGAGCGGGCATTTCTATTCGAACTGCGGCAGGCGCCCCTGAGAGGCGACGAGTTCAATGCAGGTCCGGCGCGGGCGCGGCATAGGCTATGCCACGCCGCCCCAGCCCCCACGGCACAACGAAAGGAAAATCCGGCGGCCCTGCGCTACCGTCACCGGCAGGCTCGCGAGGGGATGTTCATGCCGCAGATGACCAAGAGAGCGCTGTTGGCCGCCGGCGCGTTCGCCGTGGCCGGGGCCGCCCGCGCCCAGCCTGCCTCGGAGCAGACCCCTGGCGGTCCCTTCGTCACCCGGCACAAGGGCGTCTTCAACGGCCGCAAGGTCGACTACGTAGCCACGGTGGGCGAGACGCTCATTTCTACGCCGGACGGCCGGCCAACGGCCCGCTTCGTCTCCACCTCCTACGTCGCCCGCGGCGGCGACCCCGCGAAACGGCCGGTCCTGTTCGCCTTCAACGGCGGCCCGAGTTCGTCCTCCGCGACCCTGCACATGATGGCCCTCGGCCCGAAGCGGCTCCTCGTGGCCCAGGACCCCGCCGCGCCCTCGCCCGGCCCGCAGGTCACCGACAACGCGGCCACGGTGCTGGACGTCGCCGACCTCGTCTTCATCGACCCGGCCGAGACCGGCTTCTCCCGCGTCCTGCCGGGCGGCCGGCGCGAGGTGTTCTACTCCGTCGAGGGCGACGCCCAGTCGGTGTCCGACTTCGTGATCGCCTGGTGCAGGGCCAACGGCCGCGAAGCCTCACCGAAGTATGTCCTGGGCGAGAGCTACGGCACCCTGCGCGCTGCGCTCATGGCCGGCCAGCTGGCGCCCGTCCTGCCGCTCGACGGCGTGTTCCTGTTCGGCCAGGCGGTGAACATGATCGAGACCAGCCAGCGGGCGAAGAACGTGGTCTCGTACGGCACGAACCTGCCCGCCCTGGCCGCCATCGCCGCCTACCATGGTCGCGCCGACCTCAAAGGCCGGTCGATGGCCGCTTTCATCGACGAGACCTACGCCTGGGGCATGGGTGAGTATGTTCAGGCCCTGCTGCGCGGCTACGACCTGCCCGACGCCGACCGGCGGGCGGTGGCGACGCGGCTCCAGGCCTACACGGGAATCTCCGCCGACTACTATCTCGCCAACGACCTGCAGATCACCAAGATCGCCTTCCTGCGCGAGCTCCTGAAAGATAAGGGCCAGGTCCTCGGCATGTACGACGCCCGCTACGTCGGCCCCGCACCCGGGCCGGGTGAGCGCCACGTCGACCCCTTCGCCAAGGTCACCGCCCCCATCCAGCCGGCCATGCTGGCCCACTACGCCCAGGCCCTGGGCGTCACCTGGCCGGCTTCGGAATACCGCAGCCTCGCCCCCGAGACCGGCGGCTGGGCCTGGAACGGCACGCTGGGCCCGGGCGGCCCGTTCCTCGACTACGACTATCCGGCCCGGATCGGCGCCGCCTTCAAGGCCAAGCCGAACTTCCGGCTGATGATCGGCACGGGGATCTACGACCTCACCACCACCGTGGGGCCGGCCCGCTACATGGTCACCAAGAGCGACTGGCCGCGCGACCGGGTCATCCAGCGCCAGTACGAGGGCGGCCACATGGCCTACACCAACGAACCCAGCCTGAAGTCCTTCACCGACGACATCCGGGCCTGGGTCCAGGGCGGGGCGCCGGCATGAAGACGCTCACCCTCGGCGCTGCGCTTGTCTTGGCGCTCGCGGCGCCGGCCACGGCCCGGCCCGCCGCCGAACCGCCGGTCGTCACCCAGCACCGCATGACGCTCGGCGGCAAGACGCTCGCGTACACCGCCGAGATCGGACGCCTCGCCATCCGCGACGCCGAGACTGGCGAGGTGCGGGGCTGGATGGGCTACATCGCCTACCGCGTGCCGTCGGCGAACCCGCGCCCCCTCGCCTTCGTCTGGAACGGCGGCCCGGGCGCCAATTCCGCGACCCTGCACTTCGAGGTCGCCGGACCGAAGCGCGGCGAGGACGGCCGCCTGGTCGACAATCAGGAAACCTGGCTCACCGACGCCGACCTCGTCTTTGTCGATCCCATTGGCACGGGCTTCAGCCGTCCGGCCAAGGCCGAGTACGGCGACCCGTTCTACGGCACGGTCGGCGACGTCGCTTCGGTCACTGAATTCGTCCGCGCCTGGCGGCTGACCCACGCCGCCGAGGCGAGCCCGCTCTATCTCATCGGCGAGAGCTGGGGCGCGGGCCGCGCGGCCAGCGTCGGCTACGCTCTCCTTAGGCGCGGCGTCAGGGTTGATGGGCTAGGGCTCGTGTCGGGCGGCACGGGCCTGTCGCGGCTGGGCGACGATGGCCCGGTTGGTCCGCTGAAGATCGTCGGTTTCGCGGCCACCGCCTTCCACCATGGCAAGCTAGCGCCCGACGTGGGCGCCACCTCGGCCGCGGTCGAACAGGCCGCGGCCCAGTGGGTCCGCGAAACCTACGCCCCGGCCCTCGCCCGCGCGGCCCAGCTCACCGAGGCCGAGCGAGAGCAGATCGCCGCCGGCCTCGCCCGCTACACCGGCGTCCCGGCCGACCGGATCGACCTCAAGAGCCTCGCGATCACGCCGCGCCAGTTCCGCACCCAGCTACTGGCTGGCAAGACGCTGAACGTCTTCGACATGCGGATCTCGGAAGAGCCGAGCGCGTCATCCCGCGACGCGATCCTCCACTACCTTCGCCACGACCTCGGCTACGCCACCGATCTGCCGTACGTGGGCCTGGAGCCGCTGGAGGATGCCTATCTGCCCGACGGCCAGCCGCCGGTCTCGGTGAGCGCGCGCTGGGACTACGCCACCGCCAAGGTGTCGCCCGAAGAGCGTCAGGCCGCGATCGCCGAGGCCGTCCGCACCGGCGCCGGCCCGCCGCGCCTGGGCCCGCCCCTGCCCGCCACCGCCGAGGCCGTGGCGCTGAATCCGAAACTGCGCGTGCTCGTGGCCTCGGGCCTCTACGACTCCCTGGCCAACTGCGCCGGCGACGCGGAGGTCGCGCGGACGCTTCCTGAGCCGCTGAAGGCGTCGATGCGGTTCAGGTGCTACCCGGGCGGCCACATGATGTACCGGGACCAGCCCACGCGGCTGCAGTTCAGCCAGGACATCCGGGCCCTGGTCTCGGGCCGTTAGTTCCCGCAGGCGCTGTCGGGCACGCCCGGGACACGCGTCCACTGCCAGGCCTCCACCGCCTCGCCGCGCGGCAGGTAGGTAATCGGGAAGGTCCTGCCGTCGCGGGTGACGCTGAGCGTCAGGGTCCGCGCCGGGTCGCCCTGAACTGCGTCCAGCGCCGCCGCATAGGTGACGACGTCCCCGTCGCGCAGGCCAGCCTTGGCGGCCTCCGAGCCCGGCTGCAGGCCGCGGATGGTCTTCACCGCACCCACCAGCGACTTCGGCTCGAAGCCCAGCTCGAAGCGCCGGAAGCGCCCCGTCGTTCGGGTGAAGCAGGGACCGAAATCGTCCGCCTCGGGGAGCATCAACCGACCCGCCAGCATGTCGGCGTGGACCCTGCGCCCCTCCGGGCCCAGGGCGCCGTCCAGCAGTTCCAGCCAGACCGCGTCCGTCACCGGCTCGCCCGCCCGGCGCCGGCGCGCCATCTCGATCACCAGCTCGTCCAGCGAGCGCTTCCCGCCCGAGGCCCGGCGGATTTTCCCGTCAAGCACGGCGAAATACATGGCGCCCCGATCGTACGGCAGCACGCGGATCCGGGTGTCCTCCCAGAACCTCGGCGCGATCTGCTCATCCGGCGTGTCGTTCAGCGCGTTGGTGTAGTAGCGCCGCGCGGTGTCGTTGACGTCCTCGAGGTAGGCCTCCGGCTTGATCAGGCCCGCGCGCAGCGGCAGCAGCGCCTGGTAGTGCACGGCGATCCCCTCGCCGTACCACTGGCCGCCCAGGCCGCTGGCGGTCCAGGTGTGGATCATCTCGTGCGCCAGGGTGCCCTTGAGCCCCTCCGGATCCTTGGCCGTCTCGCCCCACGTCAGCAGGAAGGAATTGGTCAGGGCCGCGCCACCCCCGGCGTTGATCGGATTGTAGCGCAGGATCACCCGGTACGGCGGCTGGGTCGGGTCCTGGAAGAAGCGGCTCATCCAGCCGTGCAAGTCGCCAGCCCAGGCCATCAGCGGGCGCGGATCGAACGGGGGATCACCCAGCCACGCGGCGGAGAAGCCCGTTGGCTTCACCTCGACCGGCACGCGGCGCATGTCGCCGGCCATGAACAGTGATCGGTGCAGCCGTTCGGCGGGCCCGGCGCCCAGCCGCACGTCGCCCTCGCCCAGGCTCGACATCGCCGTGGCCGCGCCGCCCAGGCGCGTCAGGTCCCAGGTCAGCGCGATCCGATAGGAGCGTCCGCCCTCGGGGAGCAGGATGAAGGTGTTGCCCACGCCCGAGACGCCGCCGCCTTCAGTGCGCAGGCTATAGGGCGGCCCGGAGCCCCGGGTCGGCGGCGTGTTGTCCACGGGCGCCCGGTAGGTGACGGTCACGTCGCCCTTCACCGCCCGACCCGCCAGCCAATGGCGCGCATAGGCGATGGCGACGGGGTCGTCCTTCACCGTCAGTGGCACCTCGCCCAGGGCGTCCACCGCCTTCAAGCCCGTCAGCGTCCCCGCCACGGTGTCGGTGTTGGCGATCACCACCGGCAGGGTGAGCAGGGGCGCGCCCGCCGCGGCGTCCACCTGCGGGATGGTCAGGGTCACGTCGACGAAGCCCTTGCCCGCCGCCTGGTCCATAGGCCCGGGCGCGAGCCGCACCCGGAACTCTGGAGGGGTCTGGGCGTGGACGGCGGTGGCCGCCGCCGCCGCGGCCAGGACGAACGACAGGCGACGCATCAGGCGCTCTCGTAGAGGGCTTTGGCCGCCGCGAGGTCCTGCACCACGTGGCCGAGCGACTTGTAGACGGTGATCTGGTCGCGCGACTGGCGCCCCTCCAGCTCGCCGGCCAGCACCTGGCCGATCTCGCCGACCACGTGGCTGTCGTCGACGAGCCCGGCCGCCTTGGCGCGCAGGAACTCCGCGCCCTGCGCCAGCACGCCCTCGCGGCTGTCGGCGATGAAGCGCGAACGGACCACCACCTCGTGGTCGGCCTCGGCCGGCCCGGCGCCGCTCGACCCCACCAGGTTCACATGCGTCCCGGGCGCCAGCCAGGCGCCCTCCAGGATCGGCTCCCGCGCATTGGTCACCGCGGTCACGATATCCACCCCGGTCACGGCCTGGCGCACGCTCGAGGCGACGAACACCGGCAGGCCCAGCTCGGCCTCGATGGACCTGGCGAACGCCTTGGCCCGGCCTGCATCACGCCCCCAGACGGTGATCGCCTCCAGCTTGCGGACACGCGTGATCGCCCGGGCGTGGGTGTGCGCCTGCTCGCCGTAGCCGAGGATCGCCATCCGCGCCGCATCGGGCCGCGCCAGGGCGTCCGTGGCGACGGCGCTTGCCGCCGCGGTGCGGATGGCGGTGACCTCGCCGGCATGGGCGATGCAGATCGGCGCGCCGCTCTCCCCGTCGAACAGCACCACCACGCCCTGGTGGGACTGGATGCCCTTGGCGAAGTTGCCCGCGAAGACGCTGATCAGCTTGGCGCCGAACATGGCGTGCTCGCCGAGCGCGCCCGGCATGATGCCGAACACCCGCCCCTCGCTCAGCGGCAGGATCGAGCGCAGGTGCTGGCGCGTCTCCCCGCGCGAGAAGGCGATCATCGCCTGCCGCACCAGCGGGATGCAGACCTCGTAGGTCAGCCGCTCGCGCACCTCTTCCTGGTCGATGAAACGCATCGTGCGGCCCTCCAATCGGAACGCGGCGGCGAAGTGGGGTCCGCCGCCGCGTCCACGCGATCCGGTACTCTGGCTCGCGACTTACTAGAACCGCGCCTTCACGCCCACGAAGTACCGCCGGCCCAGGATGTCGCCGTAGGTGCGGGTCGGGAACGAGGGCTCCTCGTCGGTCAGGTTCGTGACGCCCGCCCGGACCGTGTAGTTGAGGAAGTCGTAGGAGGCCGACACGTTGTGCCGGATGTTCTCCTTGATGGTCGGCGTGGGCACGGTCTCGATCGTCGACGTCGCCTGGAATTTCACCGGCGACAGGTAGTTCATCGTGTACGTCGCGCGGAACGGACCCTTGCGGAAGCGGGCGTCGAACTTCGCCGAGAAGTCCGGCGATGGCCCGTAGCCGGTCGTCGACGAGGTGTTGTCGACGCGGAGCACATCGAAGCCGGTCACCGACACTTCCAGCTTCTCGGTGCGCGTCGCCTGCAGATCCAGCTCCAGCTCGCCGAGGTCGCGGTCCTCGAAGAACCGTCCGATCGGGAAGGTGTAGTTGATGTTGTAGACTTCGCCGCGGAACGTGGTCCGGCCCGCGTTGAAGGTCGTCGAGCGCGCCGAGATGATCTGGCCCGCCGCATCCCGCGCGAAGGTCGCGCAGATGTCCGCCGGCTGCGGCGAGGAGTCGAAGCAGGTCTCGAGGAAGTTCTGCGGCGTGAATGCCGACAGCCCGTTGGTCAGGTCCACCTCGACCCGGTCGGCGATGATCGTCAGGCCCGGAATGAACTTGGGCTGCAGCACGAAGCCGTAGGTCCAGGTCTTGGCGATCTCGTTCTTCAGCGCCGAGTTGCCGCCCGTGGTGATCAGGGCCGACGAGAAGTTCTCGGCCAGGTCCTGGAACGTGGCGAGGTTGCCATAGCCGGGGTTGGCCCGGAACAGCGCCTGGCAGTTGGCGAGGCGGGTCGACGGCGCGGGGCCGGACGCGATCCGGTCGGCGTCGCAGGGATCGACGCCGATGGAGCCCAGCGCCGTGCGTGTCGGCGCGAAGAGCTGATCCAGAGTCGGCGCGCGGAAGTTTCGGCTGCGAGAGGCGCGGAGCGTGAAGCCCTCGACCACTTCCCAGCGGCCGCCCACGCCCCAGACGTCTTCCTTGCCTGCGATGGAATGGTCCACATAGCGGTAGGCGCCGTTCAGCTCGACCGACCGGGCGAACGGAAGGCTGAAATCGCCGCCCAGCACCGGGACCAGCAGCTCGGCCGAGAACTCGTCGGTGTTGAACTTGCCGCCGGTGGCGACCGTCGGGACCTGCGAGCCCACGAGGCCGCGCTGGTTGGCCGTCAGCGGCACGAACTTGGCCTTCTCCGCGCGATGCTCGTAGGCGACGCTGAACTTCGCCTTGCCGCCCGGCAGGGCGATGAGATCGCCGCCGAGGGTGGCCAGGTAGTCGTCCTGGGTGTTCAGGTAGTCCTGGCCGATCGGCGTGGTGACGTAGAGCCGGGCCTCCTGGCTCACATTGCCGACGCCGAACGGGTTCAGCGGGGCGCAGGCCGGGTCGTCGTTGGCCGTCGAGGCGTCTGCGTTGATCCCGCAGACGATGTTGCCGGCCGAGTTCCGCACCGCGTTGACGGCATTGTTGAACCGCGAGGTCCAGACGCCCCAGCCGCGCAGCTCGCCATCGGTCTCGGCGTGGCTGGCCGAGACGCTCCAGTAGAAGTTTCGCTCGCCCACGTCGAAGTCGCCGTCGAGCGCCAGCAGCGCGCGGACCGTGTCGGTCTGCAGGTTGTTCTCGCGGGTCGGCAGCAGGTCGCTCCACCACTTCGACAGGGTCAGTGGCGGACCGGCCGGGCCGAGAATGGCGCGCACTTCAGGCGACAGGTAAGGGTTGGTCCGCGACACGGCGATCGCGCCGGCGCCGCTGGCCGCGTTGTTCAGCACGGTGTTGCTGGCTTGGTTGCCATAGGGGTCGCGGCTTTCGACCCGGGCATAGAGAAGCTCGCCCGACAGCTTGATGCGGTCGGTGATGTCGTAGTGACCGACCACGGTGCCGGCCCAGCGCTCGACGCCGGTGTAGAGCGCCGCGAGCTCCTGGTAAGGGTTGCCGTCGCCGCCGCTGGTGAAGGGCGGGACCGTGTTGTTCAGCAGGTTGCCGATGCTGTACGGGACCAGCGCCGTGCCGGTCGCGTTGAACTGCTGCGGCACGCCGCCGACGCGATAGATCGAGCTGGCGAAGGGCGGGCCCGGGTTGAACAGGACGCCGTTGGCGTTGAAGCTCACGAACCGCGTGTTGAGGTTCTCGGTGACTGCCGGGACGCCGTCGGTGTTCGAGCGGTTCAGGGGGTTCGAGATGGTCACCCGGCCCAGGTTCGAACGCGGCCGGTCGTAGTCGTACAGCGGCCGGGTCTTCGACCATTCCAGGTTCACCGCGACGTTGGCGCGACCGTCCAGGAAGTTGCGGCCGGCCGTCGCCCGCAGGCTCGACTCCGGATAGTCGTTGCGCGAGCTGATGCCGTACTGGGCGTCCAGCTCCAGCCCCTCGAAATTGTTCTTCAGGACGTAGTTCACCACCCCGGCGATGGCGTCCGAGCCGTAAACCGCCGCGCCGCCGCCCTGCACCACGTCGACCCGCTGGATCAGGCCGGTCGGGATGATGTTGGTGTCGACCACCCGGTCGCCCAGGCCCTGCGACGAGGTCACGAACCGGCGGCCGTTCACCAGCGTCAGGGTGCGCCCGGGGCCGAGGCCGAAGATATTCGGGAACTGCTGCCCGTTGCCGGCGGCCGCGCCGTTGCCGGGGGCCATGGCGAACTGCGGCATGTTGGAGGTCAGCTCGTTCAGCGCCTGGCCGGCCTGAACGAAGCCGCGATCCATGATCGCCTGCGCGTCGATCACCGCCACCGGCGCTTCGGTCGTGGTTTCGGCGCGCTTGATGCGCGAGCCGGTGATGACCACCTCGCCCAGCTCCTGCCCCTCGCCCGAGGTCTGGGCCGCGGCCGGCAGAGCCGCTCCCAGCGCCAGGCCCGCCACCATGGTGGAGGCGAGCAGCCGCCCGCGCACCGAATTCCCGATCATCATATCCCCCGCGGTTCCGGCCCGGGCGGGAAGGTTTGGGGCCCACCCAGAGCTCTGCGTGAACGAACGGTAATGTCGGAGGCTCGGTTTTTCTTTTCGTTCTTGGAAGCATCACGCCCGCGTCACAGATTGATAATGCAGCGGCGCCGTGGGGCGTGCATGAGCAATGCAGAAGCCGCTCGCCATCGCCGCCACCCCTGACAGCACAGCCGAACCTTGACAGGCCGGTTTGGCGCATCCGCTATGCACGCAGCCCGATCCACCGAGACAATTCTATGCCAGCACCCCTCGACGCCATCGACATCAAGATCCTGGAGCTGATGCAGAAGGACGCCTCGCTCTCCACCGGCGAGCTGGCCGAGCGCGTGGGCCTGTCCCAATCGCCCTGCTGGCGGCGCATCCAGCGCCTGCGCGAGGAGGGCTACATCAAGGGGATCGTGGCCGTCGTCGACCACGAGAAGCTGGGCTACAAGATGCAGATCTTCGCCCAGGTGAAGATGACCACCCTCACCGAGGCCGAACGGGCGAATTTCTACAAGGCGATCAACAGCATCCCCGAGATCCAGGACTGCTGGACCGTGTTCGGCGAGATGGACGCGATGATGAAGATCCTGGCCCCCGACGTGGCCTGGTACCAGGACTTCATCTTCTCGGTGCTGCTGAAGCTGCCCGGCGTGGTGGACGTCCGATCGATCGTCACCCTCGGCGCCCAGAAGAGCAGCCAGGCCGTGCCCCTGGTGGCGCGCCAGTTCCGCTGACACCACGAATAAATCATCCAAGCGGCCTGTCGCCCGCGGCCAAGTTCGAAAGGATAATCCGACCTTCCAGAGCTAGCCTTGTCGGCAGAGGGCAGGAGACCCGATGAATTTCACCCGCAGAGCCTTGGTCGCCGGCGCCGCCGTCGCGCCCACGCTGGCCCAGGCGGCCGATGCGGCGCTCGCTCCGCCCCCGGTCGCGCCGGCCCTGCCGGCGAAGACCGCCTTCGCGAAGATGCCCTTCGTCTATCTCGACAGCGGCTCGACCCACCCGATGCCGCTCGGCGCCCGCGCCGCGCTCGAGGAATACCTCCGCTACAAGACCCGCGACGGCCTCTGGCCGGGCTACAGCATGGACGCCAAGGAGAAGGCCGTCATCGAGGGCTTCGGCGCCCTGGTCGGCGCGGCGCCGGACGAGCTGACCTTCATCCAGTCGACGACCATGGGCGAGAACCTGATCCTCCAGGCCCTCGGCTTCCCCGAGGCCGGCGGCCGCATCGTCACTGACGCCCTGCACTTCTTCGGCTCGTTTTACACCTACGGCGAGCTCGGCAAGGCCGGCGTCGACGTGGTCACCCTGCCGATGACCGCCGAGGGCCGCATCGACATGAAGGCCATGACCGCGGCGGTGAACGACAAGACCCGCCTCGTCTCGATCAGCCACGTCTCCACCACCAACGGCTTCGAGCACGATCTCAAGGCGGTCTGCGACCTGGCCCACGCCCACGGCGCCTATGTCTATGCCGATATCGTCCACGGCGCCGGCTCCACGCCCCTCGACCTGCGGGCCGCCGGCGTCGATTTCGCCGCCTCGTCGTCCTACAAGTGGCTGATGGGCGACTTCGGCCTCGCCTTCCTCTACGTGCGCCGCGAGGTGCAGGAGAAGATCGCAAGGCCCTGGTGGGGCTATCACCAGGTCGGCGGCCGTTTCGTCACCCACGTCTTCCCCTTCGACCCGCCGGGCCAGACCGTGGCCGACTACGGCTACGCCCCCGGCGCGACCGGCAGGTTCGCCATGGGCACGACCTCGTGGACCGGGGTCGTTCAGCTCGAGCACAGCCTGGGTTACATCCGCAGCCTGGGGATCGACCGCATCCAGGCCCACCGCCAGCCGATGGCGGAGGCCATCCAGACCGAGTTGCGCCGCCGCGGCTATCAGCCGATGACGCCCCTCGACTCGCGCACGCCGCTGGTGGCCTTCGCGCTCAAGGACGCCCGGGCAAAACTGGGCGAGCTGCTGACGAAAAACGACCTGCGCCTGACCGTCAGCGCCAACCGCTTCCGCGTCTCGCTCTCGGTGTTCAATGACATGAACGATGTCGACCGCCTGCTCGCGGTCCTGCCCAAGGCCCCGCCCGCATGAAGCTCGCCACGCTCCTGGCCGCCGCCGCCCTGCTGACGACGACCGGCGCCCTGGCGCAGACGCCGCCGGCGCCGACCCCGCCCGCCAACGCCGGTCCCTTCTCGATCCCGATGTCGCGGCCGACGGCTCCGGGCCCGGTCGAGCCCCTGCCCGCGCCGAAGCGCTTCGTCAGCAAACACGTGGTCACCGTGAAGGGCCAGAAGGTCCCCTACACGGCGATCGCCGGCGAGACCTACCTCTACAACCGCGCCGCCGAGCCGATCGGCTCGATCTTCTCGTTCAGCTACCTGCGCGACGGCGTGAAGGATCCGAACCGGCCGGTTCTGTTCGTGTTCAACGGCGGTCCCGGCTCGTCGTCGCTCTGGCTCCACATGGGCGTCGTCGGCCCGCGCCGTGTAGTCCTCGACCGGGAAGTGAACCCGTCCAACGTCCCGCCCTTCGGCGTGGCCGACAATTCGAACAGCCTGATCGACGCCGCAGACCTGGTCTTTATCGACCCGGTCGGCACGGGCTGGTCCAGGGTCGTCGGCAAGGGCACGAACGCCGACTTCTGGGGCGTGGACGAGGACGCGGACACCGTCGCCCAGTTCATCGAGCTCTGGCTTACCGAGCACGGCCGCTGGAATGCGCCGAAGTTCATCATGGGCGAGAGCTACGGCTCGGTCCGCGCCGCGGTGCTGCCGCGGGCGCTCATGGGCGGGCCGCTCTATGTGGGCGTGATGCGCGGGATCACCGTCAATGGCGTCGTCCTGCTCGGAACGACGCTCAACGCGCGGATCAACCAGCCCGACGCCGAGGGGGCTGAGATGCGTCAGGCGCTGATGCTGCCGGCGATGGCCGACACCGCCTGGTATCACCGAAAGATCGATCGGGCGGGCCGCGACCTCGAGACCTTCCACCAGGAGGTGCTGGCCTTTGCGAAGGCGGACTACCTGACGGCGCTCCAGGCCGATAAGGCCGGCGCCCTTCAGCCCGCGCAGCGTAGCGCGATCGCCGCCCGCCTGGCGGGCTACACCGGCCTGCCCGCCGCGGCTTGGGAGAGGTCGCTCCGCATCTCCGACGCCGAGTATTCGCGCCGGCTGCTCGCCGCCGAGGGCCTCCAGGTCGGGACGTACGATTCCCGCTACACCCTGCCCCTGGCCGGCAGCGGCAACGATCCGGTGGGCGACGACCCGGCCATGGGCCGCTATGTCCCCGGCTTCGTGGCCGCGTTCCACCAGATGCTCGTGAACGACCTCGGCGTGAAGATGGATCGGCCCTACGGCGCCATCGTCTGGAAGGACCTCCTCCCCTCCTGGAACTGGGATCGCAAGGGCGTGCCGCCGGGGCAGAGCTTCGCCACCGACCTCGCTGTCGCCATGCGCCGCAACGAGACGATGCGGGTGCTGGTGGCCTCGGGATATTACGACTTCTCGACCCACTCGGCGCCAGCCGAGTTCTCGGTCGAACAAGCCAGGCTGCCGCCCGACCGGACCCTGCTGCGTCGCTACCCGTCGGGCCACATGCTCTACCTGGGCGACACCGCCGCCGCCTTTGCCGACGACGTCCGCACGCTCATCCGCGACGCCACGAAGACCAAGTAGGGGCGCTATCTCGCCGTCACGAAGGCGCGCACCGCGGCGGTGAACCGCGCCAGGTTCTCCGCCCCCTCGTAGACGCCGTGCGGGCCGGGGAAGTAGGCCGCCGTGAGCTGACCCGCCGGCACGCCGGCCTGGTCCAGGGTGTAGCGCGCCGCATAGGCCGGGGTGGTGAGGTCGTAATAGCCGGCCGCCCAGAAGAGCCTTAGCTTCGGGTTCGCCCGCATCGCCGCGCCCAGGGCCTCCATGGCGCCCGCGTTCCGCTCGTGCGTCCAGGCCGCGTTCACTTTGAAGTTCACGCCGTAGTAGGGCTCCGCGCCGGCCGGGAACTTCAGCACCTCGGTCATGTAGCGTCCCACCACCGGCGACGGCACCGCCCCGATTGCCGCCGGGCTCGGCGCCGGGCCCACCGGTGCGCCCGGCGCCCGCTTGGGGACCACCCCCAGCGCGGGGTCGTCGATCGCCCCGTCCTGACCCGGCTCCAGCGGCGCGGTCACACGAACATCCAGCAGGCCCGTGCGCAGGGCCTGGTCCTTCAGGACGTTGAACATCCAGTCGTTCTTCGAAAGCCGCAGATCCTTCTCGAGGATCAGCGCCGCGGGCAGGCCGATCAGCGAGGCCATCCGCTCGGCGATCCTGCGCCTGTCCGCATCCGGCAGGCTTCCGCCCTGGATCAGCGCCGTCACATAGTCGGTTCGCGCGAACTGCAGCGCCTCGGCATAGACCTGGTCCACGGTGCGCCCGGCCCGGTCGATCTTCTGGAAGTGCCAGGCGCCCGCGGCCATGGTCGGCAGGCTGGCCACATAGGGCATTTCCCGTCCCGGCGTGTCGCCCACCAGGGCGATCAGCAGCACGCCATCGAACGGCAGGTCCTTCGCCACCTTCGCCAGCATGGCCGCGCGGGTGGTGCCGTAACTCTCCCCAGCCACGTAGCGCGGCGAGGCCTCACGGCCGTTGGCCTTGAGCCATCCGGCGATGATCGACCGGGTGGCCAGGGCGTCGCCCGTGGTCGAATAGAGCGCCCTGGTGTCCGCTTCGGGAGCGGCGCGCGAGAAGCCCGTTCCGACCGGGTCTATGAACACCAGGTCGGCCACGTCCAGCGGGCTCTCCGGATTCGGCTCCCAGCCGCCGCCGCTGCGGTCGCCCGGCGCGGCCGCGGTGCGCCGGAAGGGGCCGAGCGCGCTCATGTGCAACGGTGAGGACGAGGCGCCCGGCCCGCCGTTGAACAGGAACATCACCGGCCGCTGCGCCGGGTCCTTCACCCCATCGCGCACATAGGCGATCGTCGTGGCGAGGCCCACCGGCTTGCCGGCGGCGTCGGTCACCGCGACCTCGGTGACAGTAGCCGTGTACCGCAGTTTCCGGCCGCCGAAGACGCCAGCGTGGTGCGTGATCGCCGTCCGAGGAGCCGGCGGCTGGGCCGCGGAAGCCGTCTCAGGAGTCTGCGCGCTGGCCGGCGCGCCCGCCAGCGCCAGTCCCGACGCGACGAGGCTCGCCAGGACCATCACCTTCAAGGCAGCCCGGCCGCCGTCGCGCCTAGTCCTCATCTGAATCCCCAGTCTTTCGAGCACCCTAGCGGCGTGCGGACGGATTTTCCTTGCGTTGTGCCCGCGCTCTCGGGAGGCCAAGCGCGATTGGTTCTGCGTGATCGCCCATCGGCGCATGAGTTATGCGCCTCGCTGGCGGCGCACGAATAGCCCAAGCATCGCACGCAGCGACTTGAGGCAAATTCGCAAAGAATGTCCGCCGCCGGCGCCTAAGCTTATGGGCACCGCCGTACTTGGGGGCGGCGCGTAGGGATGCTTCGTTGACCTCTGCCCAAACGCCCAGCGCGGCCGGCGCGCAGCCCGTGGCTGCGGGCGAGGGCCTGTTCGATGCGCCGTCGTACGCCGAATGGGGGCGGGGCGTCCTTCGCGTGCGCGAGTCCGGCGCCGACGTCGCCATGCTGTGGGACAGCACCATCGCTGAGCCGACCGCCGCCCTGATGGACGTGGTCCGCGGCGCGTTCTCGTCCGAGGTCACCTCGCGCTATGTCAGCGTGTTTGCCGACGGCAACCGCTTCGCCGTCCAGGCGCTGGCCGCGCGCTACGGCCTCGCGCCCGGCCAGATCCTGACGACCACCGGCGCCACCGGCGCGCTGGCCCTCACGCTGAAGGCCCTGACATCTCCCGGCGACGAGGTGCTGGTCGAGCAGCCGGGCTTCGACGTCCTGGCCCGCCAGGCTCAAGAGGCCGGCGCGATCGTCGGCGAAGTCCGCCGCCCCGCGCCGCACTACGGCGTCGATCTCGACGACCTCGCCGCCCGGCTGACGCCCCGCACCCGGGCGATCGTCATCACCAACCTGCACAATCCGACCGGCGTGCGCCTGCCCTCTGCCGAGATCGCGGCGATCGCAGCAGTCGCCGCCCGCGTCGGCGCCGGGCTGGTGGTGGACGAGGTCTACGCCGACTTCGCTCGCGAGGCCGGCGATCCGCCCGCCGCGACGCTAGGCCCCAACATCGTCACCGTCTCCAGCCTGACCAAGGTCTTCGGCCTCTTCGCATTGAAGTTCGGCTGGCTCGCCGCAGATCCGGCCCTGATCGCGCGCATCCGCGCCGCAGCCCCAGATGGCGACATCGGGGTCTCGAAGCTCTCCCACGCCGTGGCCGCCCACGTCCTGGAGGCGCCTGAGCCCTTCGAGACGCACTGGACCCGCACGCTCGCGGCCACCCGCGCGCCGGTCGTGCGGGCCGCAGCGGCGCTCATCCAAGCCGGCCTGCTCGAGAACGAGGTCCCGCCCTACGGCTGCATGTACTTCCCGCGCGTGCCGGGCGTGGACGACACCCGCGCCCTCGCCCGCCGCCTCTTCGAGGACCACCGCGTCCTGGTCGCGCCGGGCGAGTATTTCGGCGCGCCCGGCCATCTCCGCATCGGCTTCGGCGCCGACCCTCGCACCGTCGAGGCCGGACTGGACCGCCTCGCCGAAGGTCTCGCCGCTGGCCGCTGAGGTCAGCCGTCCGCGCAGTCGGTGGCGCCCCCGCCCGCAGCCGGGGACTTGGGCGCCCCACCAAGCGCGGCCGCCAGCTTGCGATCCCAGCCATAGACATCGCGCCGAAAGCTGACTTGGCCACCGTCGTCGGCGACCGCCGTCCAGTGGAACACATAGAGCGGTACGACCGTCTTCAGCTCGACGCGCCGCGTGGCGCCCGCGGCGATCGCCGCCTCCACCCTCTCCGCAGATCCGCCCTGCGGCGCCAGCAGGAGCGCCGCCAGTTCGCGCGGCTTCTCCAGCCGCATGCACCCGTGGCTCAGGGCGCGGTCCGCTCGGGCGAAGGCCGCCTTGCCTGGGGTGTCGTGCAGATAGACCCCAAACGGGCTCGGCAGGTCGAACTTCACCACGCCGAGGGAATTCTTCGGTCCCGGCCGCTGGACGAGCTGGCCGTCCACCCAGGTGAAGTTGTTGCGCGCCAGGTAGCCCGGGTCGCGTCGCGCCCGCGGCAGGATCTCCTTGCTGGCGATCGAACCCGGCACGCGCCAGGGCGGGTTGAACACCACCGCCTCCAGCCGTGACGCGAACATCGGCGTCGGATGCTTCGGGTCGCCGACGATCACCCGCATCGTGAGCTTCGGACGTCCGCCCTCGAACAAGGTGGCCGTCGCCCCGCCGGTGTCCACCTCCAGGCGGTCGGCCGGCAGGTCGCGAGGCGTCCAGCGGCGACGCTCCAGGTTCGCGTCGATCTGGGCAAGGCGGGTGGCGGCCGGCACGTCCAGGGCCGCCCGGGTGGCCGGTCCCAGCACACCGTCGACCTCCAGGCCGTGGCGATCCTGAAAGTCCTCCAGCGCCGCCCGCACGCCGGCGTCGAACAGCAGCGGATCGCTTCCGGCGCCCGGGTCGTACCCTTCCGCCGCCAGCCGCGCCCGCAGGCGGACGACGGCCTCGCCCCGGTCGCCCGCCTTCAGCTTCGACCCGGCCGGCAGGGTGCTCCACCCCTGCGCCGTCAGAACCGCATAGCGCGTCCGCGCCGCCCGCAGCGAGCGGTACTCCGGCGCGGACGGCGACAGCCCCGCCAGCCAGGCCTCGAGGCGGCCCGCGTCCCGCGCCGCCTGCAGCTCGCGGGTGACGTCGCGCCGAGCCGGTTGCAGCGCCCATTCGTCCACAACGGCCCGGGGCCGCAGCCGCTGGCCCAGCTCGACCTCGGCATGGCGGCGCAGCGCGGCCAGAAGGGCCTCGTCGTCGCGCCCGGCGGCGGGCAGCCCCGCCTCGGCCAGCGTCCGCACCACCGCGTCCCGCTCGGCCACGGAAAGCGGCGCGCCCGCAGCCGGGGCCGCCGCCCACAGCGCCCCGATCGCCACCGCCAGGCGCAGAACGGTCGGAAGCCTCAACGCGAACCTCATGACGCCAACTCTCCAGCCGCCGCCTCTACCCGGCAAGCCCGCGCCGGCGATTGACCCATCGCAAGGCCCGACGCGACACGGGCGTCATGCTATGCTTCCCGAACCTCGGAGCCCGCCATGGACAACGCTCCCCTCAGCGCCGCCGTGCGCGCCGAACTGAACAGGCTCGGCCCGCTTCCCGACCTGCATGCGAAGATGGCCGACGGCATCGTCACGCTCAGCGGCACGGTGCCCGACGAAGACCTGCGGCGGCGGATCGAACAGCAGCTTCTGGCCCTGCCCGACGTGCTCGACGTCCACTGCTATGTCGACGTGACCCCGCCGTGCGACGGCCTCGAGAGTCGGCTGCTGGCGCTGCTGGCCCGCGAAGGCGTCGCCGCTGACGAGCTGCGCGTGGTGATCGACAACGGGGTCGTCACCCTGTCCGGCCGCGCCGCCAGCTGGTTCGACCGAGACGCCATGGGCCGCCTGGCCTGGACCCTGCCCGGGGTGCGCGAGGTGGTGAGCCGCGTGATGCTGCCACCCGGCGCCGTAGAGCCCGGTCGCGACGCCGCCGGCGACCTGATCCCCTAATCCACGGCTCCCGGACCGAAGCACTTCAGCGTACGGACCACCTCGTCGTCCTCGAGCTGGCGGAAGTCGAGGTAGTGCGCCCCGATCGCGCCGACCGGCCCCAGCGGCTCGAGGCACACGATCTCGTCGGCCTCCGCGCGCAGGGTGTGGACGACATCCGCCGGCGCCACGGGGACCGCCAGCACCACCCGCAAGG
>JBKOYY010000009.1:0-18768 GCA_046725615.1 Pseudomonadota bacterium | reverse complement strand
GCGCTGCTCGACTACCTCTTCAACCACTGCCGCTATGAGGGCTTCACCTGCCGGTTCACCTGGCAGCAGGGCTCGGTCGCCTTCTGGGACAACCGATCGGTCTGGCACTTCGCGCTCAACGAATATCCCGGCCAGCGCCGCCACATGCGCCGCGTGACCGTCGATCCCTGGCCCCAGGCCCGGGCGGTGGCTGCGGAGTAGATGGGGGAGGCCCTGACCTCGGCCGGAGGGAGGTCAGGGCCCCGCGGGGCAGTTGGATTGGGGGACTGGACACCCGCCCCCAATTCCTAGCTCAGCTGTGCATACCGGAAAGATGTGACACGCCTGAAATGCTCAATGCGGGTAGCTCAGCGGTCGGTCAGCCAGGCGAGCACCCCCTGTGCCGCCGCGAGTCCGGTCGCGAAGGTCGCCTGCAGCAGATAGCCGCCGGTAGACGCCTCCCAGTCCAGCATCTCACCGGCCAGGAAAACGCCGGGCCTCGCTTTGAGCATCAACCTCTCGTCGAGGCCGTCAAGGCGGACCCCGCCGGCGGTGGAGATCGCCCGCGCCAGACCCTGCACGCCGGTGAGTCGAACGGGCGCGGCCTTGATGGCGGCCGCCAGGGCGGCGGATTCGGCCGGCAGGTCCTTGCCGTGCGCTTCGCGGAGAAGGTTGATCTCCAGCGGCGACAGTCGAAGCGTCTTGCGCAGGTGGTTTGCCAGCGACTGCGCGCCACGCGGCCGGGCGAGCCGCGCCGCCAACATATCGCGCGTCTGGTCCGGACGTAGGTCGATCGTGGCCGTGGCCGTGCCCTTGGCGAGGATCTCATCGCGGATCGGGGCGGATAGGGCATAGAGCGCGCCGCCCTCCAGGCCGTAGCGGGTGATCATCGCCTCGCCGCGGACGGTGCGGCCGGCGAATGTCAATGCGATCCCCTTCAGCGGCTGGCCGGCGAAGTCCTGCATCACCGGGCTCCAGGCCACATCGAAGCCCATGTTCGCCGGCCTTAGCGGTGCGACCTCGGCGCCCGATGCCTGCAACGGCCCGACCCAGCCGCCATCCGATCCCAGGCGCGGCCAGCTCGCCCCGCCGAGCGCCAGGATCGTGGCCTGCGGCCGGATGTCGACCTCGCCCGCGGGCGCGCTGAACCGCAGCGCGCCGTCATCCGTCCAGCCGAGCCAGTCGTGCCGGGTGCGGATTTCCACGCCTAGCTCCGCCAGCCGCGCCAGCCAGGCCCGCAGCAGCGGCGAAGCCTTCAGCGCCTTCGGAAAGACCCGCCCGGACGAACCCACGAAGGTCGGCTGGCCCAGGCCCTCCGCCCAGGCGACCAGCGCCGCCGGCGGAAACGCCTCCAGCATCGGTCGCACCCAGGGCGCGGCGGCGCCGTAGCGCGCGACGAAGGCCTCGAAGCCTTCCGAGTGGGTCAGGTTCAGCCCGCCGCGTCCGGCCATCAGCAGCTTGCGGCCGACCGACGGCATGCGTTCGAAAACGGTCACCGCATGTCCGGCCGCCGCGAGCCGCTCGGCTGCGAAGAGCCCGGCGGGCCCTCCGCCGACGATGGCGATCATCTCCCGGGGCCTGTCACGTCCCCGCCATGGCCAGCAGGGCGGCGAGGCCGACGGTCATGCCCTTCAGGCTCTCGGGCTTGGAGACGTCGATCCATTCATCGACCGCATGCGCGCGGCCGCCGCTGCCACCCGAGCCGATGGTCACGGCCGGGATGCCCAGACTGATCGGGATGTTGGAATCGGTGGAGCTCGCGCCCAACTCCGGCGTCAGGCCGGCGGCCCGCACCGCGGCGGCGGTGAGTTGGACGATGTCGGCATCCTCGCGGGTGTTGCCGGTCGGCCGGTCGCCGATCAGCTTAACCTCGGCCGAGACCTTGCCGGCGCGGGTGGAGCGCGCGGCGTTCTCCTGCTCGACCGCGCCCTCGACGATCTTCAGGAACTGGCCGTCAAGCTTGGCGAGCTCGTCCTTGCTCGCGGACCGCATGTCCACTTCCAGCCAGATGGCGTCGGGGATGGAGTTCACGGACGTGCCGCCCCCGACGACGCTCGTGGCGTAGGTGGTCTTCGGCTGGGTCGGGGTCTGGATACGGTTCATCTCGACCACCGTCGTCCCCATGGCGGCCATGGGATTCACGAGGCCGAAGGCGCCGTAGGAGTGGCCGCCGGGTCCCTTGAACGTCACCCGGTAGCGCCGCGATCCGACGGCCTTGTCGACGATCCGATCGGCCGAGGTTCCGTCCATCGAGAAGAAGGCCGAGATCCGATCCTTGTACTTGCCCTGGGTGAAGATGTGCCGCACGCCGCGCAGGTCGCCGGGGCCTTCCTCGCCGACGTTGCCCACGAACAGGATGTCCTTCTTCGTGGCGATCTTCGCCGCGTCGAGCGCTCGGATGTAGCCCAGCAGCACCGCGAGCGAATGGGTGTCGTCGCCGATGCCCGGCGCCATCAACTTCGTGCCCTCGCGTCGCACCTTCACGGGCGTCCCGGCCGGGAAGACGGTGTCGAGGTGCGCGGCAAGGACCACCACCGGACCGCCCGGTTTGCCGCTGCCGCGCCGGACGCCCATCACGTTGCCCTCGGAATCCATCTCCACGTCCGTCAGGCCATGGGCCTTGAGCATCTCCATGTACGCCTTGGCGCGCTCCGCTTCCTGGAATGGCGGCGCCGGAATCTCGGTGAGCGTGATAGTGTCGGCGACGATGCGGTCGTGCTCGCGGTCGAGTGTGGCGACGGCCGCCTTGAACCCGGCGCTCTTGCGGATCTGCGCGATGGCCTTGTCGGCCTTGGCCGGGGTGGTCTGGGCGTTGGCGCCCGTGGCCTGGGTGAGCGTCAGGGCGGCGGCGAGCGCGAGCCGCGAAACACGTAACATCGTGATGGAATCCTTGCGTCCAGCCGGGGTCATTTCAACCGATCCCACCGCCTTTCGCCAGGGCAGGCGGGCAGGTTGTTTCGCATTACCGGGAATTAATGCCACGATCCAACCCCGCGTGCTTGCCCCCGCCTGTCGCGGACCTCTAAGCCTTCGCGTCACGCAGATGTAACGGGGAGGCGCAGGGTGCAGAACCGTCGCCAGTTGATGTTCACGGCCGCCGCCATGGCCGCCCTCGCAACCCAGGTCCGCGCCCAGCCGGCGACGGGCGCCGAGGCCCAGCTCGCCGTCTTCCTGGACCAGGTGTTCAAAGAGGTCCTCGACGACAACCCTGAGCTCGTCACCTCCCTCGGTCTCGACAAGGGCGAGCGCGCCGACGCCAAGGCCAGGCTGCGCGACGCCTCGCTGGCAGGCCTCGCCAAGCAGAAGGCGCGGACCGCAGACCAGCTCCGCCGCCTGAAGGCGATCGACCGTCGCCAGCTCTCGGGGATGGCTGCGGTCAACTACGACACCCTGGCCTTCGACCTGGAGACCACGGACGCGGCCAACAAGCGCTTCAACTACGGCGGCGCCGGGGCCGGCAGCCCGTATGTCCTCGCCCAGATCAGCGGCGCCTGGCAGGAGGTCCCGGACTTCCTCGACAGTCAGCACAGCATCGACAGCCGCGCCGATTGCGAGGCCTATCTCTCCCGCCTGGAGGCTTTCGCCCGGATCCTGGACGAAGAGGTCGAGCGCCTTCGTCACGACGTGGGGCTGGGCGTGATCCCCCCCGACTTCGCCATCGCCGGAGCCCTCAAGGGCATGGGGGTGCTCCGCGCGCCAGCCGACAAGTCCACCCTGGTGACCGCACTCGCCAGGAAGGCCAAGGAGAAGGGGATCGCCGGCGACTGGCAGGCCGAGGCGACCAAGCTCTACGACGGAAAAGTCATCCCCGCCCTCGACCGCCAGATGGCCCTGCTGAAGGAACTCCAGCCCAAGGCCGTCCACGAGGCCGGCTGCTGGCGCCTGCCCGACGGCCAGGAATACTACGCCCACGCCCTGCATTCGCAGACCACCAGCCGCATCTCTCCGGACGAGGTGCACAAGCTGGGCTGGGACGTCACGAGGGAGCTGTCGGCCCGCGCCGACGTTCTCTTCAAGGAGCTGGGCTTCACCAAGGGCACGGTGGGCGAGCGCTACATCGCCCTCTACGAGAGCAAGAAGGGCGTCTATCCGAACACCGACGCCGGCAAGGCCCAGATCCTCGCCGACCTCACCAAGGTGGTCGAGGCGATGCAGAAGCGCCTGCCCGAGCAGTTCGGCACGCTGCCCAAGGCCGGCGTTGAGATCCGCCGCATTCCGGCGGCCACCGAGGGCGGCTCCTCGACCCACTACGAGAGTCCCAGCCTCGATGGCAGTCGGCCGGGCGTCTACTGGCTGAACCTGCGCGACACGGCCGAGAGCCCGTGGTGGTTCCTGCCGACCACCACCTACCACGAGGCCAATCCGGGCCATCACATGCAGATCGCCCTCCAGCGCGAGGCCGACCTGCCGATGATCCGCCGGGTCATGGGATTCGGCGCCTATGCCGAGGGCTGGGCGCTCTACGCCGAGCAGGTCGTGCAGGAGATGGGGGTCTACAAGGGCGATCCGCTGGGCGAGCTGGGCTACATCCACGACGCCCTGCTGCGCTCGGCCCGCCTCGTCACCGACAGCGGCCTGCACCACCTGCGCTGGAGCCGGGAGAAGGCCATCGCCGAAATGCGCGGCATCGAGGGCGACCCCGAGCCGCTCGCCGCCCAGGAGATCGAGCGCTACTCCGTCTGGCCGGGCCAGGCCTGTAGCTACATGGTCGGCAAGGTCACCATCCTGCGCCTGCGCGAGAAGGCCAAGGCGGCGCTGGGGCCCAAGTACGACCCCCGGAAGTTCCATGACGCCATCCTGCTGTCCGGCTCCATGCCGCTGACCGCACTCGAAAACGTCGTCGATCTCTACATCGAGAAGGCCAAGGGCTGATGGACCGCCGCACGTTCCTCGCCACCGTCGGCGCCCTGGCGTTCGCGCCCGCCGCCCGGGCGGCGACGCCCGAGGACGCCAAGCTTCGCGCCGTCTTCGATCGGATCTTCGAGGACAATCTGGCGAGGTCGCCCGAGGCCCTGACCCGGCTCGGCCTCGACAAGGGCGAGCGCGCCGCCGCCAAGTCGAAGCTGGACAGCGCCTCGATCCAGGCCCTCGACGAGGACAAGGCGCTCACGCTAAAGCACCTGGCCGACCTGAAGACGGTGGATCGCGCCGCGCTCAGCCCGGCCGAGCAGCCCAACTACGACGCCGTGCGCTTCACCCTTGAGGGCGAGGCCGCCGCCGGCCAGCGCTACGCCTACGGCTACCAGGGCGCCGGCCAGCCGTATGTGCTCTCCCAACTCACCGGCGCCTACCAGGACATTCCCGACTTCCTCGGCTCCCAGCACGGGATCGAGACCAAGGCCGACGCCGACGCCTATCTCGACCGCCTCGTCGCCTTCGGCGCGGTCATGGACGAGGAGACGGCCCGGGTCCGCCGCGACCGCACCCTCGGCGTCGTGCCGCCCGATTTCGTGCTGGAGCGGGCGCTGGCGCAAATGACGGCCCTGCGCGCCTCGGCGCCGGCGGTGTCGCCGCTGACCACCCAGCTCACCACTCGCGTCCAGGCCAAGGGGATCGAGGGGAACTATGCGGCCGCCGCCGAGCGCGCCGTCGCCGCCTACGTCTATCCGGCCCTCGATCGTCAGATCGCCCTGGTCCGTGAGCTCCAGCCCGAGGCCAGGCACGACGCCGGCGTCTGGCGGCTCCCCGATGGCGAGGCGTACTACCGAGACTCGCTGCGCAACTTCACCACGACCACGCTGTCGCCCAAGGAGATCCACCAGATGGGTCTCGAGCAGGCCAAGGCGCTCGGCGCCCGGGCCGATGCGATCCTCAAGGGGCAGGGGCTGACCAAGGGCACGGTGGGCGAGCGGATCGCGGCCCTCTTCGCCGATCCGAAGCACCACTACGCCAACACCGACGAGGCCAAGGAAGAGCTGATCGCCGACCTCAACAAGCTGGTGGCCGGGATCCGGCCGCGGCTGCCCGAGATGTTCCACGCCCTGCCCAAGGCGGAGGTCGAGATCCGCCGGGTGCCCAAGTTCATCGAGGCAGGCGCCCCGGGCGGCTACTACAATCGGCCCGCCCTCGATGGCTCGCGGCCGGGCATCTACTGGATCAATCTGCGCGATTCCGCCGAAAACCCGCGCTGGACCCTCAAGACCCTGACCTACCACGAGGCGATCCCGGGCCATCACCTGCAGCGCTCGCTGCAGCAGGAGGCCGACCTGCCGATGCTGCGCCGCACGGCCGGGTTCCCCGCCTTCGCCGAGGGCTGGGCGCTCTATTCAGAGCAGGTGGCCCTTGAGATGGGCATGTACGAGGGCGATCCGCTGGGCGAGCTGGGCCAGATCCAGGCCTCGCTGTTCCGCGCCGCCCGTCTCGTCGTCGACACCGGCCTGCACGCCATGAAGTGGAGCCGCGAGAAGGCGATCCAGACCATGGTCTCCATCGACGGCAGCCCGGTCAGCTCCGCCACCACCGAGATCGAGCGCTACTGCGTCCGTCCCGGCCAGGCCTGCGCCTACATGGTGGGCAAGCTCACCTGGCTGCGCCTGCGGGCCAAGGCGCAGGCCGCGCTCGGCCCTCGCTTCGACATCCGCCAGTTCCACGACGCCGGCCTGCTCGGGGGCGCCATGCCGCTCACCGTGCTGGAGGGCGTGATCGACCGCTGGATCGCGGCCAACAAGGCCTGAGGAGTTCCATGAGCCAGATCGACCGCCGCCACTTCCTGCTCACCTCGGCGGGCGCGGCCCTCGCGACCGCCACGCCGGTTTTCGCCCAGGCCGAGAGCGAGGATGCGAAGCTCCGCGTCCTCCTCGACCGCATGTTCGAACAGCGCGTGGATGACAGCCCGCGTTTCGCCACCTCGCTGGGGCTCGACAAGGACGCTCGCGCGCACCTGAAGTCCAAGCTCGACGACAACTCCGCGGCCGGCAAGGCGAAGCGGCTGGAGCAGGCCCGCGGTTATCTGGCCGACCTCAAGGCCATCGATCGCGCCAAGCTGTCGGGTCCGTCGAAGGTCGACCTCGACGTCGTGCTCTATTCCAACGAGCAGGCGGTGCGGAACGGCGACCGCTACCAGTTCGGCGACGTCGGCGGCAACTTCAGCCCCTACGTCATCAGCCAGCGGGGCGGGGCCTACGCCAACATCCCCGACTTCCTCGACAGCCAGCACCGCATCGCCAACGCTGCGGACGCCGAGGCCTACCTCTCGCGCCTTTCGGCCTTCGCCGCGGCGATGGACAACGACGTTGCGCGCCAGAAGGCCGACGTGGCCGCCGGCGTGATCCCGCCCGACTTTGTCTGCGACCTCTCGCTCGGCCAGATGAAGGCCCTGCGCGACCAGCCGGCCGACAAGGTGATCCTGACCACCTCAATCGCCCGCAAGGCCGCCGCCGCGAACCTCGCCGGGGACTGGGCTGCCCGTGCGCAGAAGATCGTCGAGGCCGAGGTCTATCCGGCCCTCGACCGCCAGATCGCCGCCATGCAGGCGGTTCGGGCCAAGGCGAAGCCCGACACCGGCGTCTGGGCCCTGCCGGACGGCGATGCCTATTACGCCGACGCGGTGAAGGCCTCGACGACCACCAACTACACGCCGCAGCAGGTCCATCAGATGGGCCTTGACCAGGTGGCCGATATCACCGCCCGGCTCGACGTCATCCTGAAGGCCCAGGGGCTGACCCAGGGCACGGTGGCCCAGCGCCTCGCGAAGCTGAACGAAGATCCGGCCCAGGCCTACCCCGACACCGACGAGGCGCGGGCGCGGATCATCGCCGACCTCAACAAGGACGTGGCCGACCTCTACGGCGTGCTGCCCCAGGCGTTCCGCACCTTGCCCAAGGCCAAGGTCGAGGTGCGCCGGGTGCCGGTGTTCATCCAGGACGGCGCGGCCAACGGCTACTACCAGGGCGCTGCGCTGGACGGGTCACGCCCCGCCGCCTTCTACATCAATCTCAAGGAGACGGCCGACTGGCCGCGCTACAACCTCAAGACCCTGGCGGTTCACGAGACGATCCCCGGCCACCACCTGCAGATCGCGCTGGCGCAGGAGAGCACCAGCATCCCGATGCTGCGCCGCGCCGGCTTCGGCTTTTCGGCCTTCTCCGAGGGCTGGGCGCTCTATGCCGAACAGCTCGCCGACGAGATCGGCGCCTACCAGGGCGACCCCCTTGGCCAGGCGGGCTACCTCCAGTCGCTGCTGTTCCGCGCTGCGCGCCTCGTGACCGACACGGGCATCCACTACAAGCGCTGGGGCCGCGCGAAGGCGACGCAATATATGGTCGAGACCATCGGCAACACGCCGGCCCGCGCCCAGCGCGAGGTGGAGCGCTACTTCTCCTCGCCCGGCCAGGCCAACAGCTACAAGGTCGGCCACACCGTCTGGGTGAAGGTGCGGGAGGACGCGAAGAGAAAGCTCGGGGCGAAATTCGACCTCAAGGCCTATCACGACGCCGTACTGCTCTCGGGCGCCATGCCCCTGACCGTCCTGGAGCGTCACGTCGCCGACTGGGCCGCCTCGCAGGCTTGAGGCGTTCCTCCCCATCGGGCGAGCAACCCGGTTAGAACCAGCCCGCCGCCTTCAGGTCGGCGGCCTGGCCGCGGCTGACCGGGACCTCCAGCCCGCTCTTCAGTCGCGCCACGCCGCGGCCGCGCAGCCACTTCACCTCGTCGATGGCTTCTGCCGCCACCCACCACGAGCGGTGCGTCCGAAAACCCGGCGCACCCGCCAGCTCGGCGAGGGCGTCACCGAAGCGGGCAGCGATCAGTTCCTCGCCGGCGTCGGTGTGGACCCGAAGGTAGTGGTCTTCCGCCTCCACGGCGATCAGGGCCGCGGCCCTTCGCTTGGCCGACAGCCGCTCGCGGAAGATCGCGAGCGGATCGGCCTCCGGCGTTGGCGCGACAGCGGGAGGCGTGGATGTCTGCGCCCACGCGAGCTGGCGGAAGAGCATGGTGGCGAAGCAGACGACGAACACCTGGAACCAGGGCTGGGCCACATTGCCCCAGTGCAGCCGCATCCCGCCCAGCCAGTGGTTGGTCAGCCCGACCAGCACCGTCACGAAGGGCGTCATCAGGATGCTGGCCAGGGCGACGCGCAGCCAGAAGTGGCCGACCCGTCGCCGCAGCGGCTCGTCGATCGCGACCCCGATCATGCCACCGCCGACCATGCAGATCTGCCAGTAGACAAGCCGATCGAGCAGACTGCGTTCCGACGATCCGAACGGCCCCAGGAGGGCCATCACCACCCCGATCGCCACCCACAGGGCCACGTCGGCGGTCAGCCGCCGCATCCAGGGTTCCGTCAGTCTCGGCATCGGTGGTCCGGTCGGCAGAGTCGTTCGCGCAAGTCTGCCACGACTGGCGGAGCTGGCGCATCCGTTCGCGAAGCCATGGCGCCGTTCGCGCAAACGCCCCTGGCGGCCGCGCCGAGCCGTCTGCGATCTGGCCCCGAACGCCACGGAGCCCCCTCGCATGACCCGCCGCCTTTCCCTGCCGCTCTGGAGCCTCGCCGCCGTGCTCAGCGTGGGCGTGGCGCTCTTCTCCTACCGCTTCATCCCGCGGGTCGGACCGATGTCGCCGGAGATCCTCGGCAACCTCTACGCCAACCCCTGGCTGGCGTTGCACGCGGCCGGGGCCGGCACGGCGCTGCTGACCGGCCCGTTCCAGTTCCTGCCCGCCCTGCGTCGCCGTCGCGTCCTCCATCGCTGGATCGGGCGCACTTATGGCGCGAGCTGCCTGGTCGGCGGGGCGGCCGGCTTCATCCTGGCGTTCGGAACCACGGCCGGGCCCGTGGCCGCCGCCGGCTTCGGCCTCCTGGCCCCGGCGTGGATCTACACCACCGCCCAGGGCTGGCTGACCGCCCGCGCCCGGCGCTTCGACGAGCATCGGCGCTGGATGATCCGCTCGTTCGCCCTGACCTTCGCGGCGGTCACCCTGAGACTCTACCTGCCGCTCGGGGTCATCGCCGGCCTGACGTTCCCGCAGATCTACGTCGCCACCGCCTGGATTTCCTGGGTCCCGAACCTGCTGGTCGCCGAGCTCTATCTGCTGCGCGAGCGGGCCCGGCTGCAGCCCGCGTGAGCGGCGTGGGGCGCGGCGCCGTTGCTGACAGACCGCTGGCAACAGCTCGCGCGTTGAATGGCCGGACCTGCAAGGAGCCGCTCCGATGTCCTCCCCGACCTCCAACGACCTCGTCTTCTACACCAACCCCATGTCGCGCGGACGGATCGTCCGCTGGATGCTCGAAGAGGTGGGCCAGCCCTACCGCACCGAAATCCTGCCGTGGGGCGCCAACAAGTCGCCCGAGTACCTGGCGATCAATCCCATGGGGAAGGTGCCGACCATCGTCCACGGCGACACCGTGGTCACCGAGTGCGCCGCCATCTGCGCCTATCTCGCCGACGCCTTTCCGCAGGCGAACCTCGCCCCGCCATCGGGCAGCCGCCTGCGCGGACCCTACTATCGCTGGCTCTTCTTCGGCGCCGGACCTATCGAACAGGCGGTGGCGGTGAAGTCCATGGGCTGGGAGGCGCCGCCCGAGCGTGAACCCATGCTGGGCTTCGGCAACATCGACGCGGTGTTCGACACGCTGGAACAGGCGCTCACCGGCCGCGAGTACCTGGCGGGCGACAGATTCACCGCCGCCGACCTCTACGTCGGCGCGCACCTGGGCTGGGGCATGCAGTTCGGCACAATCGCCAGGCGCCCGGTGTTCGAGGATTACGTGAAGCGCATGGAGGCCCGTCCCGCCGCCGTGCGGGCGGCTCAGATCGACGACGCCCTCATCCCGGCTGACCAGCCTGCACCCGCTGAATGAGGTCCCAGCGGTTCCCGTAAAGGTCCTCGAAGACCGCCACGGTGCCGTAGGGCTCGTGGCGCGGGGCCTCCAGGAACCGGACGCCGGCCGCGACCATCCTCCCCTGGTCGCGGCCGAAGTCGTCGGTCTCCAGGAACAGGAACACCCGCCCGCCCGCCTGCCGGCCCACCGCTTCGACCTGCTCGCCCGTGGCCCGCGCCAGGAGCAGGCCTGCGTCCGAGCCCGGCGGCCGCACCACCACCCAGCGCTTTCCGCTGCCCATGTCGGTGTCCTCGACGAGGTCGAAGCCAACCTTGCGGACATAGAAGTCGATCGCCTCGGCGTAGTCGCGGACGAGCAGGGCGGTGAGGAAGAGTCGCTGGGTCATTCGCCGTAGGTACAGATTCCAGCGGGCAGGTTCAGCCCGCGTCAGCCAGGTCCAGCCGCAGGTAGACGCTGTCGCAGACCTCTCCATCCACGACGAAGGTGGCGGTCGCCCGCCCGGTCTCGCGAAATCCGGTCCGGGTCAGCAGGTTCAGGCAGGCCTGGTTGCGCGGGTCGACGTCGGCGGTCAGCGCCTCCAGCCCTCTCCGGGCGGCATGGCGGACAAAGGCCTCCAGAGCCTCGCTCGCGAAACCCTGGCCCCAGCGGTCGCGCCGCAGGAAGAAGCCGATCTCCGGCAGACGCCAGGCGCCGAGGCGGCCGATCACTTCGCCCTCGTGCTCCAGAACGAACTCGTCGCCTTCGTCCGCGTCCGCCGACACCATCGGCTCCAGCCAGGCTCGGGTCTGTTCGAGCGAGGCATGCGGCGGTGTCGACCAGAACCGCATCACCTCCGGATCGGACATGATGGCGTGGATCGCCTCCAGGTCGTCCCAACGCGCGCGCCGCATGACAAGGCGCGGGGTAATCAGAAAATCGCGTGTGTCGGCTGCGGACCGGTCGATAGCGGACTCTCCTGGCACGGTTGCTGCATTCCCCTCTGGAGCGTGTCTTGTTGCGAAGCTTGGCCAATCGGCTGAGAGGTGGCGGGAAGCACGCGTTGCACACGCGTCGGACGGGGATTCAGGGGGCTGTCGTGATTGGGATCAAAGCTTTGAAGATTGGCCCTAAGGCCCTGGCGGGCATCGCCGCGGTCGCGGCGGCCACCACCCTTGCGGCGGCCTCGCCTGCGTCGGCGACCCAGAACATCTACGTCGAGTATGCGTCGATGAACACGACGTTCCTCGCCAACATCTCCGGCGTCGGCAACGTGTACTCGAATGGCGTCACGTTCCGGGTGAACGATTTCGGCACCGCGTCCCAGTTCAACGGGTCGGATTACAACATCTACGGCTTCTGCATCGACATCTTCCACCATATCTCGATCAACCAGACGCTGAACTACACCTACACCTCGACGTATGGGGATCCGGGCCAGCCGCTCTACACCAACTACGGCCCGGCGGCTCCGGCGAACCAGCTGAACAGCACTCAGATCGACGCGATCACCAACCTCGTGGACACCGGCTGGCTGCTGCACCAGGCCGCGCCGAACGACTACGATACGGCGATGCGGACCGCGGCGATCCAGGCCGCCATCTGGCAGGTTGCGAACCCCACGCGCACCATCTCGGTGCTGGGCAACAACCTGAACGGCTCGCAGTTCAACACCTACAAGTCGTACTTCAACGCCTACAAGACGGGGAACTACGTCAGCCTGGCCGACGCCAACGACCGCGTCTACACGATCACGGATCAGGGGCGGAACCCGCAGCACCAGACCTTCGCCATCGGCTGGCCGATCGAGAACACCCCGGTGCCGGAGCCGGGCACCTGGGCGCTGATGATCGCGGGCTTCGGCGCCGCGGGGGCGGTCCTGCGTCGCCAGCGCCGGAGCGCCCTGGCCGCCTGAGCCGATCCGCATCGCGGACCAGGCTGCAAGATTGAAGGGGTCCCGGATCATTCCGGGACCCCTTTTGCATGGTCCTCAGGCCCGAGCGCCCTGCGCCGCCTCCTCGGCGAGGCGACCGTGCAGTTCACTCATGTGGTCGAAGTCGGCCTCGAACGCGCCCAGGCCCTGGGTCAGCCCGCGCAGCTCGGCGATCAGGTCCTGCCGCTCGCTCTGCGGGAGGTAGGCCTCGATGCGTTCCCAGCCGCGCCAGTCTTCACGCGGCTCCAGGCCCAGGATCTGGCCGCGTCGGGCGGTCAGGGCCGAGGTGACGTGACTGGCGCTCGGCGAGGGCGAGAACACCGTCAGCTTCTCGATGGGCTCCAGCAGGATGGTGCCGACCGTCTTCAGCGCATCGTCGATCGCAAGGCGCCCGACGGTGCGGAAGGCCATTTCCGACGAGTCGACGCTGTGCGTCTGGCCGTCGACCAGGGTGACCTCCAGGTCGGTGACGGGGAAGCCCAACGGTCCTTTCTGCAGGCCGTCGCGGATGCCCATCTCCACCGCGGGCACCCACTGCTTGGGCACTGCGCCCCCGACGATCTTGGATTGGAACACAAAGCCCGAGCCGCGGGGCAGGGGGCGCACCTCGATGGTGATGTCGGCGAACTGACCGTGGCCCCCCGACTGCTTCTTATGCCGCGCCCGTTGGGTGGCGCCCCGCCCGATGGTCTCGCGATAGGGCGTCTTCGGCTGCACGGTGTCGATCTCGACGCCGAACCGCCGCTTCAGCCGCTCCAGCGCCAGCCGCACGTGCCCGTCGCCCTGGCCGGCCAGCAGCACCTGCCTCTGCTCGGCGTCGTGGGTCAGGGACAGGCCCGGATCCTCCTCCACCAGCTTGCCGAGGGCGCCCGAGAGGCGGACGTCGTCGTTGCGGTTGCGAGCCATCAGGGCGACGGCGAACAGCGGCCGGCGGGGCCGCGCGGCGGCCTTGACCGCCTGTGGCTGGCCGGTGGTGGAGAGGATCTGGCCGGCGGCGGCGGCGTCGACCTTGCCGATGGCGCAGATGTCGCCCACCGGCGCTTCGCCGATCTTCTTCAGGGCCGCCCCCTGAACCTGCGACAGCCCGCCCGCGCGGCTCTTGCTCCCGTCGGGCAAGGTCAGTTCGGCGCCGTCCGACAGCTTGCCGCCGAACACCCGCGCATAGGCCAGCTTGCCGGACTGGCCGGCATAGGCGGTCTTCAGGACGTAGGCGCCGGCGGTGATCCCCAGGCGGTCGGCGGCAACTGAGGCCGGCGGCGTCTCATGGCGCAGCGCCTTCAGAAGGCGGCGGATTCCGAAGCCGTTCTGCGCCGAGCCGAAGAAGACCGGCACGATGAGGCCCGCATTCAGCTCGGTCACCAGGTCGGCGAACACCGTATCGCGGCTGGGCGTCACATCGGACAGCAGCTGCTCCATCAGCGCGTCGTCGAAGTCGGCCATCTGCTCCAGCATGTGGAACCGGGCGTCGGTCTCCTCCTGCCGCAGGTCGCCGGGAATCTCGACCTGCTCCGAGGGCTGGCCGGGCCGGTAGACGAAGCAGCGCTCAAGGGCGAGGTCGATGTAGCCGGTGACACGGTCGCCCTTCCAGGTCGGGATCTGGCGCGCGACCAGTGGGGCGGACGAGACGGGCGCGAGCGCGTCCAGCAGCTCCTGCAGGCTGCCCCGGGCCTGGTCCATCTTGTTGACGAACAGGGCATGCGGCACGCCCAGGCGCTCCAGTTCCCGAAGCGTCGGCTGCAGCAGTACGGCCTTGGCCGGGTCCGGGTCGGCCACCACGATGGCGAGGTCCACCGCTGGCAGGGCCGGGTCGATCTCGGCGCAGAATTCGAGGGATCCAGGGCAGTCGACGACCACGTAGCGGTCGCCCATGAAGTCGAAGCCGGCGAGATTCAGTTCGACGGAGTGACCGCGCGCCCGGGCCTCCGGGCTGGAATCGCCCACCTCGCCGGGGCGCACGGCCTGACCGGTGGCCGCTTCCAGCAGGGCTTCCATGAGGGCGGTCTTGCCGGCGCTCGTGGGGCCGACGAGCGCAAGCGCCCGAACCGACCCCGCATCTCGGATTGCCATGGTTCTTCTCCCATCACCGCTGGCGCTCAAGGCGCCCGAGACCGGGGGAGACGAGCGCCTGAAGCGCGGTTATGGGCGGCCGGGGACCGGGCACAGGGCCGGTCGACGCCGCCCTTCTGGGAAAACCCTACGCCCGCGGCTTGCCCGCGGGATGCTCAAGAAGTCGTGAGCATGCGAGAGGCGCGTCAGCCCCAGGGCGCCTGGCGCTCGTGCGCCGTGCGGATCGAGAGCGCGCCCTCGCGGAAGCGCTGCCGGGCGGCGGATTCCAGCTCCGGACTGGGGCTCTCGGTGGCGCGGCCATAGAGCCAGCCCTGGGCGTAGTCGACGCCGGCCCGGCGCACTGCGTCTTCAGCCTCGGGGGTCTCGACCATCTCGGCCAGGGTCCGCACCTTCAACTCGCCGCACATGTTGACCAGGTGCTTGACGAACGTCGCCTCGCGGCCGCCGTGCTGCAGGTCGCGGATATAGCGGCCGTCGATCTTCAGGAGGTCGAGGGTGAGCTGCTGCAGGTAGGCCAGTGAGGCCGCCCCGGCGCCGAAATCGTCCAGGCAGACCTCGCAGCCGGCGGCGCGCAGGGCCTGGATGTGGCGGTCGGCCAGCGCCAGGTCCTCCACCGCGGCGCTTTCGGTCAATTCGAACATCAGTCGGCCCTGGATGGCCGGGGTGGCGCGCAGCAGGTCGACCGCGCGGCTCACGTAGGCCTCGCTCATCACGCTGCGACCTGAGACGTTGACCGCCAGGGTCAAGGCCGGATCGGCCGCCAGCACCTTCAGCGACTCCTCCAGCACGGCGACGTCCAGCGGCTCGATCAGGTCGAGCTCCTCGGCCAGCCGGATGGTCGGGAAGGGGCTGCCCTGGGCTCCGAAGCGGACCAGGACCTCGTGGTGGTGGAGGTCGCCGGTGCGCAGACAGACGACCGGCTGATAGGCCAGGCTGAAGCGCCGCTGCCGGATCGCCGCGCCCAGCGCGCCGGCGTTGCTGAGTGTGGACTGGAGCGCCTGCTCCAGGGCGTTCGAGAGGCTGCTCGGCAGCGGCTTCTTCAGGCCTTCGCGCAGCACCTGGTTGAGGGCGAAGCGCAGCGCCTGCGCCACCTGTTTTGGACGCACCGATCCGGTCAGGGGCATAGCCGCGGCGGTGGGCGACAACTGCTCCAGACCCGCGTCCGCGAGCACGCGGCCGATCCGGGCGATCAGGGCGTCGCGAGGCTCCTCGGTCGAGCGCACCAGGGCGTAGCGGTCCGGGCCGACCTCGGTGGCGGCCTCGCCGCGGTAGGCCTGCGCCCTCAGGGCGCCCGCCAGCAACGCGTCCACCCGCGCCGGGTCGCCCGACGCGACCTTCTGCTGCGACAGGCCGGCCACGTCGACGAAGGCCAGCTCCAGCTCCTGCGTCGCGCCGGCCAGCAGCTCGGCGGCGCGGGCTTCGAAATCCTCGCGGCTCTGCAGTCCCGCGGCGCCGCGCGGGCCCGCCTTCGACAGGGCGCATGAGACTGCGCCCTTGTTCTGCGGAAGGCGGATGGCGGTGAGGTTGGCGAACCGCTCTGTCGTCCCCGCGGCCACCGCGACCCGCAGCACCACCGGCCCAGCCCGAGTTCCGTCGTCCAGGCCGCGGAACATCGCCTCGACCATCGGGTGGTCCTCGGCGTCGAACAGCGACTGCCACGTCCGTCCGGCCAGGATCCGGTCGGGCGCGCCCAGTACGGATTCCCCGGCGCCCAGTGCGAACGTGACCCGGCCGTCGTCGCCGATCTCCAAGAGGAGGTCGGCGGCCGCGAAGCCGAAACCCAGGAACCTGTGCGGCGACAAAAGACGTTTCTCCCTGGCGTCGACCGTGCGCCGCCGCCCCTTAAAATCGCGTGTCCGCCGAAACACTTGCGCCGGCCCGATACTCATTTCGGGTGTCTGGCTGACGGACTGGTCGAGGGGCGGGGCCCGCGCTACCACCTGCACACGCATTCCGCGTGGGCGACCCCGCGCGACTGATCAGGATCTTCTGATGATCGTAGCGCTTCTCGCCGCCGCCGCTGTCTCTGCTGCCTGCGACCTGGAAGAGCCCTCGGGTCAGGCTGGGTGCGTCCGGGCCGCTGTCGACGCCCTGCCGATGAACGCCATCCAGGTCGTCGGCACCCACAACAGCTATAAGATGGCCATCGCGCCGAACGAGATGGCGCTGGTCCGGGCGGCCAACCCCAAGGTCGCCGACACCCTCGACTACGCCCATCCGCCGCTGGACCGCCAGCTCGACGCTGGTGCGCGGCAGATCGAGCTGGACCTCGTGAACGATCCTGCAGGCGGGCTCTACGCCTCGCCCCTGGGCTTGCGCATGGCGGGCGCCAAGGCCGCGCCCTACGACGCCGAACCCCTGAAGCGGCGGGGGTTGAAGGTGCTGCACGTGCCTGACGTGGACTATCGGTCGACCTGCCCGACCTTCGTGGCGTGCCTGCAGGCGGTGCGGTCCTGGTCGCGGGCCCATCCCGACCATCTGCCGATCCTGATCCTCCTGAACCTCAAGGAGGACGGGGTGAAGCTGCCGGGCGCGGTGACGCCGCCGATGTTCGACGCCGCGGCCATGGACGGGATCGACGCCGAGATCCGGTCGGTGTTCCCCGAGACGGCGCTGATCACCCCGGACCAGGTGCAGGGTCGCCGGGCGACGTTGCGCGAGGCGGTGGCGGCGGGTGGGTGGCCGACGCTGCAGGCGGCGCGAGGCCGGGTGATGTTCGCCTGCGACTGCACGCCCGACCAGGTGGCCCGCTACCGCGGCGACCGCAAATCCCTCGAGGGCCGGGCGGCGTTCGTGAACGTCGACGAGGGCTCGCCGGCGGCCGGCTACATCACCCTCAACGAGCCCAAGGAACAGGCGGCCCGGATCGCCGCGGCGGTGAGGGCGGGGCTGATTGTCCGGACGCGGGCGGACGCCGACACGCTGGAGGCGCGCGCTGGCGACACCAGCCGGCGCGAAGCGGCGTTCGCGTCGAACGCACAGTACATATCGACCGACTATATGAGCCCGGATCCTCGGTTCGGGGACTATGCGGTGAGGCTGCCGGGCGGGGGTGTTGGTCGAAAACCGCCGTTACGCTAGTTGCCGGCGTCCCGGTTGAGCGCGATCGACTGCTGCAGGGGCGGTGCGGTCGCGGGGGCGGCGACGGCGGGGCGGCCGGCCGCGTCCGCCGAGGGGGCGGCGTTGGCGACGGTCACCTCGGGGATGTCGTCCTTCTTGCCGCCCAGGAGCCCCTTCGCCAGTTTCTTGCCGAGGAACCCGCCGGCGAACTTGCCAACCGGCCCGGCCACGGCGGCCCCGGCGACGCCGCCGGCCACTCCCCCGACGACCGTACCGATCTTGTCGCCAACGCTGTCCTTATCGGGCTTCTCGACGAGCACCGGCGCGACCGTGGTCGGCGGCGTGGTGGCCACCGGCTGGGCCGCGTCACGGACGGGCGCAGGCGGCGGATTTGCCGTCAGCGGCTCGGCCACGGGGCGCGCGGGCTCGACCGTGGGCAGAGGGGCGAGAACGGGCGCATCCTGCGCCAGGGCGGCGCCGGGCGCGGCGATCGCGCCGCAAAGCAGGAAGGGGAGAAGGGTACGCATCATCAACGCTCCTCGAGGCACGTCCTCGATCGAGCGTTCTCAACGCCGTAGCGGCGTCGGAGTTTCCCCGAAGGGAGAGGGCCCGCCGGAGCGGGCCCTCGGGTAACCTTAGCCGGTGACCTTCAGGTTGGTCGCCGAGGTCTTGCCGCTGCGACGATCCTGTTCGAGGTCGAAGTTGACCGTCTGGCCTTCGTTCAGGCCCGACAGGCCGGCCTGCTCGACCGCCGAGATGTGGACGAAGATGTCCTGGCCGCCGCCGTCCGGCTTGATGAAGCCGAAGCCCTTGGTGGGGTTGAACCACTTCACCTGGCCCGAACCGGAGCCCGCGACCATGCCGCGCGGACGGTCGCCGCCGCCACCGCCGCCGAAGCCACGATCCCGGCCGCCGCCGAAGCCGCCGCCGCCGCCGCCGTAGCCGCCGCCACCGCCGTAGCCGCCGCGGTCACCGC
>JBKOYY010000161.1:0-10118 GCA_046725615.1 Pseudomonadota bacterium | reverse complement strand
GCGCTGAAGGCCGCCCAGGACTTCACCGCCGCGGCGCCGGCGGAACTGGCCGCCATCGCCGAGATCGAGGCGAAGTATGCGCCGGCCGCGAAGCGCGCCCTCGCCGCTGCGCGCAAGGGCGATGGGGCCGCCGCCAAGCGTCCGCTGGACGAGGCCAACGCCGCGCACAAATCCATGGAGGAGCGTATGGCGGCGTTCCAGGCCGCCTCCGCCGCGCTGACCGCCCAGATCGCCACGGCGGTGGAAGCCTGCGCCGCCACGCCCGAGATGGCGGCCTACGCCGGCTGCACGGCGCTGACCGCCGAGCAGGCCACGCTGACCGCGACGCTCGACACGGTCACGGCCCGCTACGCCGACGCCGAGGCGGTGTGGCGCCAGGCCCGGCCCGGCCTCGACGAGGCGGCCGCCACCGTCGCCCTGGGCCGCTGAGGGCTTGGACGGTCAGCGCCGCCAGTAGCCGCGCTGGTCGTCCCAGGTCCCGTAGCGCGGATCGTAGGGATAGCCGCCGAAGCCATAGCCGCAGGGATCGTCCTTCTTGCCGACCTGGCTGCCGATGAGCGCGCCGGCCACGCCGCCGATCGCCGCGCCGGCCTTGTCGTCCTTGGCGATCGCCGCGCCGGCGGCGGCGCCCAGGACCGCTCCGGTGGCGATCGCCGCAGCCCGGTTGCGCTCGTAGTCGCGGCGGCAGGCGGAAGCCCAGTCGTCGCCGTAGGAGGTGGTCGCGCAGCCGCCCAGCGCGCTGGCGGCGCAGGCGGCGGCGAGGGTCAGGGAAACGAAGCGCATGGCATCCTCCGCCGAGCTGTTACAGCTCAGCTAACGCCTGGCGCGGAACGGCGTTCCGTCTCGGCCGTGGCGTGGACAGTATCGGGCGGTTGGTCGGAGCGCGGGGCGACGGGTCTTGAAGTGACGTTACGGCGCCCTACATGAGATCCGATCGCGCTCGGCTCCCCAGCCCCCTCCCAGGACCGAGCGACGGGTGTGCGGCCCTGGCGCCTTAGATGGCCGCCGGGGCCGCCTTCGTTTCAGGCCTTACGAGGCGGGCTTCACGCCGCCGCGCTCGAAGGTTCCCGCCGCGCCGGGGAACACCACCGGGCTCTCGTGCCCGTCGGCGCCGATGGCGCTGAGGCCGAAGAACCAGTCGTCGATGTTCACCGCCTTCAGCACCGCCTGGCCCGTGGGCGGGACGACGCGGGAGAAGGTCCACTGCGGGTCGGTCGTGCGCCGCCACCAGACCCGGTAGGCGACCGCGTCCGGCGCGGGCTTCCACTTCACCGTGGTGTCGGGCGTGACCGCGCCCGCGATCTCCACGCCGGTCGGCGGCGCCGGCGCCAGGGCCAGCGCGGCCATGGCCACCACGTTCAGCCGCGTGACCTGGGCCAGGTAGGGGAAGTCGACGCCCTCGATGACGTCGCCGTACTTCACGCCGTTCTCGGTGCGCAGGTCCTGGTGCTGGCGCGTGTAGTTCTCGGTCGATTCCGTGATGCGGACGGCGGGGTAGCCCGCGCGCAGCAGCTCCACCTGATCACCGCCGCGACCGAAGCGGTCGGTCCGGTAGACCATCACCACGTTGAGGTTGGTGACGTACCGGTCGGCGAGGCTGTCGAGGTAGCGGGCGAGGTTGCGCGAGGGGCTGTCCACCTCGCCGCCGTTGTAGCGCCGCCGGTTGGCCTCCTCGGGGGTCTCGGTCGACCGGGTGCCTTCCGAGAAGACCCGGACGTGGGTGTTGTCGCGGACGCCGGACATGCCCTCGGTGTTGCCGATGATGTCGTTGTTCAGGTCGGCCTCGACGCGCCAGCCCTTCTCGCTCAGCCAGTCGGCCAGGATCTTTCCGCCCAGCAGGCCCTGCTCCTCACCGGCCAGGGCGGCGAACACCAGGGTGGCCGGGAACTGCTGCTTGCACAGCACGCGCGCCGCCTCGATCACCGCGGCGGTGCCCGAGCCGTCGTCGTTGGCGCCGGGGGCGTCGGAAGTGAAGTTCTTCGGGTCGGTGACCCGGCTGTCGTAGTGGCCGGAGATGACGATCACCCGGCCGGGGTCGCTGGTCCCGGGCAGGACGCCGACGATGTTCACCACCTCGGTCGGGCCGGCCAGCCGTTCGGCGGTCATCACCCGCGAGGGCGTCTCGACCTGAAGCCGGCCGCCGCAGTCCTTGGACGCGGCCTGCATCTCCGCGGCGATCGAGCGGCGGGCGGCGCCGATCCCCCGCTTGTCGGACTTGGTGTCCGAGCCGGTGTGGCGCGTGCCGAAGGATACCAGCTTTTCGATGGTCGTCTTCTGCCGGGTCTCGGAGACCTGGCCGGCGAGGTCCTTCAGCAGGGCGTGTTCGCCCCCGATCGGTTGGGCGTGGGCGGCGGTTGACGCAAGGAGAGCGACGGAGGCGAGGAGGGCGATACGCATGGCGCCGGACCTTGCCCCCGGCCGCGGTTCGTCGCAATACGCGCTCATGAAGGCGGTCCCCCTTTCGGGGGCCAAGAGGGAACCGGGGTGAGAATCCCCGGCTGTGCCCGCAACTGTGAGCGGCGAGGGCCGCGCCCGATCCTCCGCGTCGATGGAGGACGTCACTGGAACCCCACGTGCTGGGCGACCGGGAAGGCGAGGGGCGCGAACCCGATGACCCGCAAGCCAGGAGACCTGCCGTCTTCGACCGTCGCTCGTCCGTGGCCCGGGACCAGGCCAAGGACCGGCAGAGCCGTAAGACCGCTCTGGCGCCGTAGCGACTCCTGAACGGAGTCAACAAACACATGCGTACTGTCTTTATGACCACGGCGGCCCTGGCGGCCGTCGCCACCGGCGCTCACGCCGCCACGGCCGTTGACGAGGTGATCGTCACCGCCGCCCGCCTGCCTACCGACCCCAAGGTCATCACCGGGGCCCACGTGATCGACCGGGCCGAGATCGAGGCCCGGAACCTTCCCTTCGCCGCGGACCTGCTGTCCACGATCCCCGGCGTCGGCGTCGCGCGGACAGGGGCGTTCGGCGGGACCGGCGCGATCCGCATCCGCGGCGCCTCGGCCGACAAGACCCTGGTGCTGGTGGACGGCGTCCCTGTGGGCGACGCGTCCGATCCCAGCGGAACCTATGACGTCGGCGCCCTGCAGTCCGCGGACCTTGAGCGCGTCGAGGTGCTCTCGGGCCCGCAGGGCTCGCTGTGGGGGTCGGAGGCGATCGGCGGCGTCGTCAGCTTCACCACCCGCGCCCTGGACGGCGCGCGCGCCGACCTGGAGGCCGGGTCCTATGGCACGGTCCGCGGCTTCGCGGGCGTCGGACGCTCGTCGGAGGCCTACGCCGTCAGCGCCAGCGTCGCCGCCTTCCGGGCGGACGGCATCTCCAAGGCCGATACCGGGACCGAGAAGGACGGGCTGGAAAGCCTGAACGCCAACCTTTCGGGCCGGGTCCGGGTGTCGGAAACGGTGCGGCTGGACGGACGTATCCGGTATTCCTGGTTCGACGCCGAGACGGACGGATTCGCCCCGCCCACCTTCGCGCTCGGCGACACCGACAGCCGGGCCAAGAGCCGGACCTGGCAGGGGTTCGCCCGCGCCACCGTCGACGCCCTGGGCCTGACGCACGAGGTCAGCCTCAGCGCCTACGACCTGCACCGGCGCAGCCTCTCTTCGTTCCCCGCCAGCTTCGACGCCGATCGCCAGGTCCTGCGCTGGACCGCGGCCCGGGGCGACCGGCTCGTGGTCGGGATCGAGCGACAGGAAAGCGGGGCCGACCTGTCGTCCGGCGCGAGCCTGGACCTGTCCAACACGGCGGTGTTCGCCGTGGGGCGGGTGGACACCGGGCCGCTGACTCTGACCGGCAGCATCCGGCACGACGATCCCGAGGCCTATGCGTCCAAGACCACGGGCCGGCTGGCCGCGGCGGCAAAGCTGGGCGGCGGCTTCACGGCGGTGGCGTCGGCAGGAACCGGCTTCAAGACCCCGACCATCAGCCAGGCGGTCTGCGACTTCTGCTTCGCTCCGCGCGTGCCGCTGAAGCCCGAGCGGGCGGAGGGCTACGACCTGCGGCTGGGCTGGGCCAATGACCGGATCTCGACGGCGGTGACGGCCTACCGCCTGCTGGTGCGCGACCAGATCGCCTATGCGGCCAGCCGCTACATCAACATCGCCAAGACCAGCTCCAGCGGCGTCGAGGCCGAGTTCGACGCCCAGCTATCGGAGACCCTGCGCCTGAAGCTGGCCTACGCCTGGACCGACGCCATCGACCGGTCGACTAATCGGAGTCTGCTGCGCGTGCCCGACCATTCGGGCTCGGCGGCGCTGTTCTGGGCCGATGGCGCCTGGAGCGGGGCGGTCACGGTGCGTGGCGAGTCGAGCCAGTCGGACACGGCCCGCGACGGTTTCAGCCGCGCGCGGCGCGGAGGGTTCGTGACGGCCGACGTCTCGGGCGCCTATGCGGTGAACGAGCAGGTCAGCCTGACCGCGCGGATCGAGAACCTGACCGACCGCCGCTACCAGGAGGTGCTGGGTTATCGCGAGACTGGCCTTTCGGCCTACGTCGGCGTGCGCTTCAGGAACTGACCCGCAGCGCGTGCGCGGCCAGCGCCTCGTAGTGAGGCCGCGCCGCGTCAGCGATCCGGCGTAGGGCGTCCGGCAGGGGCGGGTAGTCCCGTTTCTCCGGGCGCTCGAAGCCGGTGGACCGCTCCACCGCGTCGTACCAGGCCGGGGCCCAAACCCCGTCGCTGTCGCGGCGACCCGCCGGCCAGCTCAGCATGGCCGGATCGAACGGGATCTCCAGCGCCGCGCAGAGGGCGGACAGCAGCTTGGGCGGATCGGCCAGCACGTCCGCGCCGCGCAGCACCGGCGGGGCATGGCCCAGGCGATCGGCCTCGCGGTCGAACAGCTCGCGCTGACGGACCACCCCGATGTCCTCCAGCGCCACCTCGGCCCGCTTGGCCGTGTACGAGGCCAGCACCTCGGCGGGATCACGGATCAGGAAGGCGTTGCGCCGGCCGGCGGTCCAGCCGAGGTCGACGCCCGCCAGCATGTGGTGCGTCATGTGCTTCTCGTAGACGACCGGCCCGTCCAGGGCGTCCAGCCCGGAGACGACGGCGGTCCAGTCGTGCGGCTGTGAGGCCAGGACCTCCTCGCGCATGGGATGGTCAAGACCGGTGGCGGCCAGGTAGGCGGCGTAGAACGGCTCGTCCACGACCTGGCAGTCGGGCCGGTTCCCGAAGCTGCGCATCATCGCCGTGGAGATGTTCCGCGGCCCCGACCACATGGCGATGCGAACCGTCATAGGCCCGCGTCCTCGTCCTTCAGCGCCTCGTAGTGGGCGCGCAGGGCGGTGGTGATCGGACCGGGCAGGGTCTCCGGCAGGTCGCGGCCGTCGATGCTGCGGACCGGCGTCAAACCGCCGAAGGTCCCGGTGACGAAGGCCTCGTCGGCGGCGTGGACGTCGGCGAGTTCGAAATCGCCCAGGGTGATCGGGATTGCGTGCCGCCGGCAGAGGTCGATGACGTTGGCGCGGGTGACGCCGTTGAAGCAGTAGTCGCCGGTGGAGGTCATCACCCGACCGTCCTTCACCCAGAAGAAGTTGGTGGCGTTGCAGCTCGAGACATAGCCGTTCGGGTCCAGCATCAGCGCCTCATCCGCGCCGAGGTCGACCACCTCGATCAGGGCGCGGATCAGATTGAGGCGGCTGTGCGAGTTCAGCCGCATGTCGAACATCTCGGCCGGGGTGCAGCGGACCGACGAGGTGGCCAGCGCCAGGCCCCTGGTCACGATCTGCGGCGAGGGCTGCTTGTATTCGGCGGTGATGACGATGGTCGGCTTGCCCAGCCAGTTGCGGGGGTCCTGGTTCACCGCCGCCTTCTCGCCTCGGGTCACCATCAGCCGCAGGTGAGCGCCATCCCTCATGCCGTTGGCGTCGAGCGTCCGCTGGATCTCGTGGGTGAGCTGCTGGCGGGTCAGGCCGATGTCGAGGGCGATGGCGGCGAGCCCGGCGTAAAGCCGTTCGAGGTGCGCCTCCAGAAACAGCAGTCGGCCCTTGTGCAGCCGTAGCCCTTCCCAGACCCCGTCGCCCAGCACGAAGCCCGCATCGAACACCGAGACTTTCGCGTGTTCGCGGGGGACGAGGTCGCCATTCACATAGATCCGCAAGTCCGCGTTGCGCGGATCGGCGGCGAAATCCTGACTTCCGGCCATGGCGCAGCCTATACACGGACCGCGCAGCAGGAGGAGCCACCATGAGCGGCATCGGCGGGTCGACGGCGGAACGTGAACTTTCCGAGCTGAAGCCGTGGGCGAACCCGGCGCCCGCGATCACCGTGGAAGAACGCCGCGCCCGTCTCGCCAAGGCCCAGCGGCTGATGCGCGAGCTTGGGGTCGATTCGCTGGTCATCGGCGCAGGCGCGTCACTTCGATACTTCACCGGCGTCGCCTGGGGCGCGACCGAGCGGCTGGTGGCGATGCTGCTGCCGCGGGAAGGCGGACCGGTGATGGTCTGTCCGCGGTTCGAGGAAGGCTCGCTCAAGGCCGGCATGGCGTTTGAGACACCCCTGCGCCTGTGGGAAGAGCACGAGAGCCCCTATGCGCTGGCGGCCGCGGTGCTCGCGGAATGGGACGCCCGCTCGCTGGCGATCGACCCGGCGCTGGCGTTCTTCATGTTCGACGGACTGCGGGCCGCTGCGCCCGGTATGGAGATGGTGAGCGGCGCGCCGGTGGTCGACGGCTGCCGGATGATCAAGTCGCCAGGGGAACTGGCTCTGATGTCCCAGGCCAAGGCCATGACGCTGGAGGTCCACCGCCGGGCGGCGCGGATCCTGCGCGAGGGGATCACCACCGGCGAAGTGCGGCGTTTCATCGACCAGGCGCACCGGGCGCTCGGCGCGGACAACGGCAGCTCGTTCTGCGCCGTGCAGTTCGGCGAGGCCTCGGCCTATCCGCACGGCCTGCCCGGTGAGCAGTCCCTGAAGGCCGGCGACCTGGTGCTGATCGACACCGGCTGCCAGGTGCAGGGCTACAACTCGGACATCACCCGCACCTACGTCTTCGGGACGCCGACGCCGGAGATGGTCCGCGTCTGGACGGTGGAGAAGAAGGCCCAGGCGGCGGCGTTCGCGGCGGTGAAGCCGGGCGTGCCGTGCGAGGAGATCGACGCGGTGGCGCGGCGGGTCCTGGCGGCGGAGGGTTTCAGTCCGGACTACGACCTGCCGGGCCTGCCGCACAGGACGGGCCACGGCATCGGCCTTTCCATCCACGAGGCGCCCTATCTCGTGCGCGGCGACCGCACGCCGCTGCAGCCCGGCATGTGTTTCTCCAACGAGCCGATGATCGTGATCCCCCAGACCTTCGGCGTGCGGCTCGAAGACCACTTCCACGTCACGGAGAGCGGAGCGGCCTGGTTCACCGAGCCGCAGGTCAGTCTGGAGAAGCCGTTCGGCTAGGCCGCGGCCCAGTTGAGAGCTTCGGGGTCGTCCAAGGCCATCTCGTCCCAGTCGAGGTCCGGGGGCGGGCTCATGGCGGCGGCGACCACGGCGCTCATCTCGGCGGCGGACGTCACGCCCACCAGGACGGCCGAAGCCTCCGGGCGCGTGAGCGCAAAGCCGAGCGCCGCCTGCAGGGGATCGGAGCGACCCTCGGCGATCAGGCGGCGGGCGCGCGAGATGCGTCCCGCGGCGGCCTTCAGGTGGCTGGGCGCGCGATCCGGCGGCAGGAACAGGACGCCGTTCAGGAAGATCGAGCGCAGGTGCACCTCGATCCCCATTTCGGCCAGTGTGGCGAGCGAGCCGTCGATGAGCAGTCGCTGGTCCAGGAGCGAAGCCGGGGCCTGAACGACGTCGGGCTTGAACCGGCGCGCGACGCCCACGGGATCGTCGGACGCGTAGACCGGCACGCCGATCTGGCGGCAGACCCCTTGGTCCTTCAGCGCCTTCAGCCGGTCCCACATCGCCGGCCCATGGGGCGCGAAGAGGTCGGTCGCCGACGGCGCGACGATGGCGTGCACGCGCTCGACGCCCAGGCGAAGCATCTGGGCGCGCAGTTCGGCCTCGACCGCGTCGGGGCCGCGGTCAGGGCGGATGCTGGTGAGGGTGATCCGGAACGGGTTCGGCTGCGGCAGCGCCCCGCGCAGGAGAGTATCGGCCGACGCCCCGTGCCGGGTGACATCCAGGACCCCCATGCCCGACCGCCCGGCGATGGACAGAATGTCGCGCGCCTCCGCCTCACGCGGACGACCGCGTGGACCCGGCGGCTGGTCCAGACCAAACTGCGCGGTGCCGAGGCCGAGCTTGTTGAGGGGAGACGTCATTCGGCCTTTGGCTTGGTGGAATCCGAGTGAGTCGCCATTTTGTCGCACGAAAGCTAATGAGGCGTATCCGACCTTGATTGACGCCGATCCCCCCGCATCGCTCCCGGAATGGCCGCTGTTCGGGCTGAGCGAGGACGTGCGCCCCGCCCTCCGGAAGGCTGCCGCGGAAGGCCATGGCCTGGTGCTGGCGACCCTGGTTTCAGTCGAGGGCGGCGGGCCGCGTCCCGAAGGCACCCAGATGGTGTTCGCCCCCGGTCTGGTGGCCGGTTACTTCTCCGGGGGCTGCGTGGAGGGCGACGTGGCGGGCCACGCCCGCGCCTGTCTGGCCGATGGCGAGCCGCGCACCCTGGTCTATGGCGAAGGCAGCCCGTGGCCCGACATCCGCCTGCTGTGCGGCGCGCGGATCGAAATCGTGCTGGAGCGGGTCGCCGCGCAAGATCCGGCCCTGGTCGAACTGCTCGCCGCCGAGACGGAACGGCGTCCCGTGACCTGGGTCAGCGACGGCCGCATCCGCGTCTGCGGCCCGGAGGTCTCGCCGTGGCCGGAAGCCACCGTGGTGAAGCGTTACGAGCCACCGCACCGGCTGGTGGTCGTCGGCGGCGACCCGACCGCGCTGGCCATCGCCGAACTGGGCGTGAAGTCGGGGTTCGAGACCACGCTGGTGCGCCCCAAGGGCCCCGAGACGCCGCCGCCCATCCCCGGCCTCGCCTATCGGCGCGACGAGCCGGGCCCGGCCCTGACCGCCATCGGGCTCGATCCCTGGACGGCGGTGGCGGTCGCCACCCATGACCTCGACACAGACCGCGCGGCGCTGGCCGTGGCCCTGCCGTCTCAGGCCGGCTACGTCGGCCTGCTCGGCGCGCGGCGGCGGCTGGCCGGTCGGCTCGCGGAACTGGAGGCGGGCGGCATGGCCGCGAACGCGCTGGCGCGGCTGCGGGCGCCCATCGGCCTGGATATCGGCGGCAAAGCCCCGTTCGAAGTGGCGGTGTCGGTGATCGGAGAGATCACGGCCCTCCGCTACGCCCGGGGCAGCAGCAACACCTCGACCGAGTCGCCGGCCTCGACGGCGGAGGCGTCGGGCGCCCGGCGCAGCAGCGCGTTGGCCATGGCGAAGACGCTGACCAGCGACGAGTCCTGATCCTTGTAGGCGCGGGCCGTCAGGCCTTGCTCGCCAAAGCTGACCTGGGCGCGCATCCAGTGCTCACGTGGGCCGTTGGCCGCCAGCGGCGCCTCGGCGCGCGCGGACAGGATCGGCAGCGACGCGTCCGCGCCCTGGAAGGCGGCCAGGATCGGCCGCAGGAACAACTCGGCGCAGACCAGGGCGGAGGCGGGGTTGCCCGGCAGGCCCAGCATCCGCCGTCCGTCGGCGAGCACGCCGAAGAAGGTTGGCTTGCCCGGCCGGATGGCCACGCTGGACACCCGCAATTGCAGGCCCAGCGCCTCGCCGGCGACACGGACGAGGTCGTGGTCGCCCACCGAGGCGCCGCCGATGGTGACGATCAAATCTCCCTGGGCGTCGCGCAGGGCCTGGACCGTGGCCTCCAGGTCGTCGCGCACCGGCCGGGCGCGGCTGACCTCCGCGCCCCAGCCGGCCGCCAGGGCCGCCAGGGTGCGCGAGCCGGAGTCGTAGATCTGGAAGGGTCCCGGCTCGGCGGGCGCCTCGACGATTTCCTCGCCGGTGGAGAAGAGCGCCACGCGCGGACGGCGCGCCACGGGCAGATCGGCGGCGCCGGCCGCGGCGGCCAGCGACAGTCGCCAGGGGTCGATGCGCAGGCCGGCGTCCAGCAGCGTCTGGCCGGCGGCGAAATCGCCCCCCGCCGGGCGCACGTTCTGGCCGGGCTTCGCGGCGGGGACCGTCACGA
>JBKOYY010000008.1:0-31177 GCA_046725615.1 Pseudomonadota bacterium | reverse complement strand
GCCTGGGACATCGTCGACGGCCTGCGTATCCGCGGCTCCTGGGCCCAGGGGTTCAAGGCGCCGAACCTGGAGCAGATCAACGCGACCCTGGTGACGCGGTCGAACACCCGGACCGACTGGGTGCGCTGCGAGGCCGACCTGCGGGCGCGCCGCATCACCAGCTTCGCCGGCTGCTCGCGGTCGAATGCGACCACCGCGCGGCGGGCGGGCAACCCCGACCTGAAGCCGGAGGAGAGCGAAACCTGGGGCTTCGGGATCGTGGCCCAGCCGAAGTTCCTGCCGCCCGAGCTCGGCGCCTTCACGGTCACCGTCGACTACTGGAACGTGAAGCAGAAGGGCATCGTCGGCCTGTTTGGCGAAGGCAACGCCCTGATCCTGGACTACCTCGAGCGGGTGCAGGGTCGCAGCAACCCCAACGTGGTGCGCGCCGCGCCGACCGCCGACGACGTCGCGGCCTTCCAGGGCACGGGCCTCGCGCCCGTGGGCCAGGTGCTCTACGTCAACGACCAGTACCAGAACCTGCTGCCCCAGGAGGCCCGCGGCCTCGATATCGGGGTGATCTGGAACCTGAACACCGACCGCTACGGCGACGTCTCGGTCAACTTCAACGCCGCCCACCTGATCAAGTTCTACCGCTCGCCGTCTCCGGACATCGCCGCCCTGATCGCGGCGCGCAGCGCGGGCACGATCAACGCCGGAACCACCATCACCGGCGGTGGCGACCTGATCCGTCAGAACGGGCGGCCGGAGTGGAAGTGGTCGGCGTCGGCGACGTGGCGCTACGAGCAGGTCACCGTGGGCCTGTTCACCCAGTACGTCGGCGACGTGGACGACACCGGAATCCGTGACGCCGCCGGCGACCCCTGGGTCATCGACGACCAGATCACCGCGAACGCCTACGTGCAGTACCAGTTCGCCGGCGACGGCTGGGTTGGCGACACGCGCGTGCGGTTCGGCGTCCGCAACCTGACCGACGAGAAGCCGCCGCTCGCGACCAGCGGCTACCTCGGCGAGCTGTACCAGCCCTACAGCCGCTACTGGTACGCCAGCGTCCGCAAGGCGTTCTAGGGAACGGCGACGGCGCGCCACGAGGACCGGGCCCGGCCCGGCTCTCGTGGCGGCGCTGCATCCTGCGGCGCGCAGGGGCGACAATCCGCCGCTGGCGCGCCGGAGGCTGCGGTAACCAACGCGAATGTCCGACTGGTCCAACAAGGGCCATGAACTGGCGTGGGCGAGAATCGCTCGGAATACTGCGGGAAATAACCGCCGAAGAACTGGGGCAGATCGTGCGCCAGCACGAGGCCTTCCTCATCGGGCGTCGGGGCGGCGTTCGCGCCGTCCGTCGCCTGGTCACCGCCCGACGCCTGCGTTGCGATCGCAAGGACCTCACGGACGCGGACTTCACGGGCGCGGACTTCTCCGGGACGACCTTCATCGCCACCCGGCTGCATCGGGCGAGCCTGCATTGCGCGAACCTGGCCAACACGAACTTCACCGGCGCTGACCTGACGCGGGCCGACCTGCGCGGCGCCAACCTCGCCGGCGCGACCCTGGCGAGCGCGATCCTGGACGAGGCGGACCTGCGGGCCGCCGTCCTGGTCGCCGCGGACGAGATCGTCGGCATGCGCGTCATCGGCGGCGCGGGCAGCCTGGCCGGCGCGCGCCTCAACGGCGCGGAACTCAGCGAGGCGACGGCCCACTCCGTCGACTTCAGCAACGCGACGCTGAAGGGGGCGCGGCTGCGCGGGGCCAACCTCAAGAATGCGAACTTCTCGAACGCGAACCTCGCGAACGTTGACCTGCAGGGCGCGCGGCTCGACGGCGCGGTGATCCAGGGCGCCATCCTGACAGGCGTCGACGTCCGAGGCCTCGGACTGCCGTCGTCGAAGCTCGAAGGCTGCGTGATGGATCCGAGCGCGGCTGCGGTCGCCGAGGCCGTGACGCTGCTCGAGGGCGTGCGCGCCATGGACCGATGGGCGCGCACCAGTGGCCGCGAAGGCTCGCCCACGCGGCTGGACGGAAGGGACCTCAGGCCACTGGCGCCCCATCTCGCAGGCCTATGGCTGCCGGGTCTGTCGGCGCGCAACGCCATGGGGATCGGCATGAGCTTCCGCGGGGCCCAGCTTGCCGGGGCGAGCTTCGACGGCGCCGACCTGCGCTGTGCGGACTTCTCGGAGGCCGACCTTCGCGGCGTCTCGTTCAAGGGCGCCAACCTGGCCCATGCCGTGTTCGCCGGCTGCAGCTTCGGCGATCTTCCCCTGGTCAACGGCGGGGTCAGGCCGGTGGACTTCGACGGCGCGGTGCTCGCCGGCACCGGCCTGTCGGCCATGCTCGCAGCGCAGGCCGCCGTCCGCCGGCCGACGCCGCAGCCAGTGGTCGTCGAGATCTGAAGCCCACGCTTCAGCGTGCGAGGCGGCCAGATCGGCAGCCCTCTAACGAGGCCGGGACCTGCGCGCTTTCCCCCCGCGGGCAGCCGCCGCGAGCCCTCGTGCCGCAGGGTTGACCACGGTCAAGCCGCGTTGCGGCGGCGATCATTCTCCGGCGGTTGGGACGGATGCAGGATGTGAACGTCCTCGAAGCGGGGCCGGAACTATCCCCCGGACCGCCCTATCGACGGATGGCTCCGCAGCATCTGCGGGGCCGGACGCACCAAGGAGGTGACCCACGGTCTGTTGACATATGCCCCCTCCCACTCGGCCCCGCCTTCAACCCGCGGGGCCGTTCCTTTTTGGGGACTGGGCGTGTCGGCGGCGGGGGGCGCCCGGGCGACCCCGGTAGCGCGGCGGCGGGGCGGGGTGGCTCACAGGCTCGCCCAGCAGCAGGGCGTCGGCGGCCGACGGCGTACTCACGCTGGTTTCGAGATCGCGCAGCAGGCCGTCTTCGATGGAATAGATCCAGCCGTGGATCGCCAGCGGCTGGCCGCGGCGCCAGGCGTCGCGGACGAACGGGTTCTGCGCGACGCTGGTCACCTGGGCGCGGACGTTGCGCTCGCAGACCTCGTTCACCCGGGCGTCGAAGTCGGCGATGGCCTCGAGCGACGCGGCGTGCTGGCAGCACAGCGTCCGCACGGGCTGGAGCCAGTGGTCGATCAGGCCCAGGCGCGCGCCGGACATGGCGGCGCGGACGCCGCCGCAGCCGTAGTGCCCGCAGACGATGACGTGCCGCACCTTCAGCACCTCGACGGCGAATTGCAGCACCGAGAGGAAGTTCGCATCCTGGGGCGGCGTCAGGTTGGCGACGTTGCGGTGGACGAACAGCTCGCCAGGATCCAGGCCGACGATCTCGTTGGCCGGCACGCGGCTGTCGGAGCAGCCGATCCACAGGTACTCGGGCGACTGCTGCGCGGCGAGGCGGCGGAAATACTCGGGGTCGACCCGCGCCCGCGACGCGGCCCAGCGGATGTTGTTGTCGAGCAGGTCGTCGATCATGCGGGCGCCGGCTCCAGCACCAGCCCCCGGCGGGCGGCGAGCCGGCGGCTCATCCCGCCGAGATCCTTCGGGGTCAGGCGGAGCCGGGCGATTGGCAACACCACCGCGTTCTCCAGCGCCAGATGCCGCAGTTCCTGGCTGGCGAAGGCCTGCAGGGCCTTGCGGGCGGCGGGGTCCATGCCCGGCGCCGCCTGGCGATCGAGCGAGTCCTCCAGCAACCGGCGGACCTCGGCCGCCTGCACCGCGTCGGCCTTGTGCTCGGCCGAGAGCAGGCCCAGCACGTTCTCGACGTCGTCTTCCGGCAGGGCCCGACGGCGCAGCAGGGGGAAGAGGTCCTGCTCCTCGTCGATGATGTGCAGCGGCAGGTCGAAGCGGAGGAAGTTCACCAGCAGGCTGATCCGCTCGCCGTCGAAGACGTGCGCCAGGGCGACGTCGTTCACCAGCTTGCAGAACTGGCGGTGGCGGTAGTGCTCGGCGAAGAACCAGTCGAGCGGCTCCGCCATCAGCTCGGTCGGCATGTCCTCGATTTCGGGAGTGCGCGAATGGTCCATGGCGGCCTCCTCGGGCCTGAGCGCTAGTACTTCAGCTCCAGGGTCAGCCAGACCTTGGTGCGGTCGGCGAAGCCCGGCCGGGCGCCGTCGAAGAAGGCGGCCTTGGCCTCGGCGGTCAGCAGGTCGGTGATCGGCGCCGCGGCCAGCAGGTCGAACTCCCGGCCGTAGCGGCGCGAGCCGTCGTCGTCGGTGAACTCGTGCGCCACCGCCATCAGCCGGAGCGGCTTGCCGCCGAGGCCCGGCTTCAGCGTCGTGCCGGCCTTGAGGTTGACGTCCCGGACGCCGCCGGCCGGCGTGTTCAGGAACACGTCGGCCCAGCCCTGGAAGGCGTGCAGCGTCGCGAGCGGCGTCGCAAAGCCGCGGCGTCCGTCGCCATCCAGGCGTTCCACGTTGATCGAGGCCCAGTGGGCGGGGCCCTTGAGGCCGGCGCTGAGGGCCAGGTAGCCGAGATCGAAGCCGCGCGGGCTGTTGCGGTAGTCGACCTGCTGGGCGACCTCGGCCTCGTAGGTGACTGAGAGCCCCGGGCGCAGGGGCTTGGCGCCGGCGAGGCGCATGCCCCAGGTGGCGTTGGACTGTGTCGGCGCGTTCTCGAACGCCATCAGGTAGCCGTAGCCGGTGAGCTGGCCGATCGGCGTCTTCACGTCCGCCTGCAGGAGGTGGGTGTCGCTGTCCCACTCGCCCTGAGGATGGTCGTCGCCGAAGATGCGATGGACGCGGTCGACGTAGGCGTAGGTGACCGCGACGTCCTTGGTCGGGCGGTAGACCGCCTTCACCGCGTCCATGGTCTGCTCGTTCTGGCGGAATCCGACGTTGCCCACGAAGCGGGCGTTGCCGAGGACCAGGCGCTGGCGGCCGACCACCGCCTCGCCCTGCTTTCCCGTCCACGAGATCTGGGCGCGGTTGAGTTCCGTGTCCTCGGGATCGGTGACCAGCGGGTAGCGGGTCTTGCCGTTGGTCGAGCTGTTGTAGTCGTCGACCAGGGCGGCGATGTTCTCGCCTTCGACCAGCGCCTTGAAGCCGTGCCAGGCCGGCGTCTCGTAGCCGAAGCGGGTTCGGAGCGTCAGGGCCTGGGCGTCCTTGCCGAAGCCGTCCTGGTCGACCGTCTCGTAGCGCAGGCGCATGTCCAGGATGATGTCTCCCGGGGGTGCGTCGGCCAGCGCCGCCGAAGGCGCGGCCAGGAGGGAGAAGAGGGCGCCACAGGCCAGGCGCTGGCGGAAAGGGGTCACGCGGAGACTCTGCGGATAAGGGTGAAGGTCTGCTTGGCCGGCGCCAGCTTGGAGCGCAGGACGGCCGCCAGGCAGGCGAGGGCGGGATCCTCGGCGTCGCGGGCGGCGGAGATCAGGTTGGCCCAGCGCTCGTCGTTGGCGTCGGCGACGAAGTCGGCCATGGCGGCCTGGACGAAATCGGCCACCGGCTCGCCCGCGGTTTCCGCGGCCGCGACCAGGCGCTGGTGCAGGGCCGGATCGACCGCTTCAAGCCAGGGCTGGAGGCGGCGCGCGGCCCCGGCGTCGGTGAGGAAGTCGCCCAGCGTGGCCGAGCCGTCGCGCACGCCGCCGTCTTCGGTAAGGGTCAGGGCGACGCCGCGGCTGCGGGCGTCGGCGGCGAGGTCGGCCACGTAGCGGGCCGCCGCCGCCGTCCAAGCGCGGCTCTCCAGATGCAGGGCGATGCGGGCCTCGACCATGTCGAACGGCAGCTCGCGGCCCTCGACGCGGCGGTCGAGGCGCAGGAGGTGCCACCCGAAGCGGGACTGCACAGGTTCCGAGATCTCGCCCGGCTGCAGGGCGGCCAGGACCGCCTCCACCTCGGGGACGAGATCGCCCGGGCGAAGCTGGCCCAGCGAGCCGCCGACGGCGCCCGACGAGCAGTCGGAATGGTCCTTGGCGAGGTCGCCGAAGGTGCAGGTCCCGGCCGCCAGGGTCTCGGCCAGGCACACGGCCGCCGCCCGCGCCGTGGCGACGTCGGTCTCCGTCTGGCCTCGCGGCTCGATGAGGATGTGCGAGGCCTCGAACAGCGGCGGCGTTCGGAAGCGGGCGCGCTCGGAGTCGTACACGCGGCGGCATTCGGCGGCCGTCGGGGTGGCGACCTCGACCTCCTCGTCCAGCACCGCGCGGACCAGGGCCTCCTCGGGCGTCTCCTCGCGACCCTCGTCGTCGATCTCGGGCTGAGGTTCGAGGCCAAGTTCCAGCGCGCGATTCAGCAGCAGGGCTCGAATGGCCAGGGCATGGCCCGCGGCCGACCGGGCCTCGGCGGCCGAGGCGCCCGGATGGTTCTGGACCTCACGGGCCAGCAGGGTTTCCGGGATCTCGACCCCGTCGAAAACGACCGTGCGCATGGCTATTCCGCCGCCTTCAGCTGTTCCGGCGCCGCTGAGGGGCGGACGGCCGGCGTGTTCGGATAGATCGGCGCGGCCGGCTCAGCGCGCCGCGGCAGGGCGCGGCGGGTGCGGACGAGCTGCCAGCCCCGGCGGTTCAGGTACCAGACCGGCGCCGAAAGCATGTGGACCAGGCGGGTGAAGGGGAACACCAGCAGGATGGTCAGACCCAGCGCCAGGTGCGCCTTGAACACCCAGTGGGCGTCGGCGACGTAGTCCGCAGCGCCGGCGCGGAACGTGAAGATCCCCTGCGCCCAGTTCATGAACTTGACCATCTCGTGCCCGTCGCGGTGCTGCAGCGAGATCGGGATGGTGGAGAGGCCGAAGACGAGCTGGGTCACCAGGATGATCAGGATCGCCGTGTCGCCGAAGCTCGAGTTGGCCCGGATGCGCGGGTCGAACAGGCGCCGGTGCAGCAGCAGGGCCCCGCCGGCCAGGGCAAACACGCCGGCGATACCCCCGGCGACGATGGCCAGCATCTGCTTGGCCCCGTGGCTGACGCCCAGGGCGTCCCAAACGGCGATCGGGGTCAGCAGGCCGACGAAGTGGCCGGCGAAGATCATCAGCACCCCCAGATGGAAGAGCACCGAGCCGGCCATGAGCTGCTTGCGTCGCAGGAGCTGGGAGGAGCCGGTTCGCCAGGTGTAGGGCTCGCGGTCGAAGCGGATCACCGAGCCAAGGGCCAGGGTGGCGAGGGCGATATATGGATAGACGCCGAAGACGATCTGGTTGAGGTCCATGGGGTGTGCCTCAGGCGCTCGCGCCGGCGCGGGGACGCGCGGGCCGCGGATTGGCGTTCATGGCCTTCACGAGGGCGTCCGCCTTGGGGCAGCCGACATCGGAGGGGCCGAAGGTGACGGCGGTCTCGGCCCACAGCTTGTCCATGGCCTCGAGGTCGTCGGGGTTGTCGTCGGGCTCGGACATCAGCGAGGCCAGGGCCTCGGAGTCGCCGGGATCGGCGGCCAGGGCCGTCAGGGCGCCGAACACGGCCCGATAGGGGCTCTGGCGCTTGTGCAGGCGCTCGCCGATCGCCTGCAGCACGTGGGCCCCTTCGCCGAGCAGGGAGGCGGCCTCGTCGTCGGGCAGGGTGGAGAGGAACTCCAGGAACACCGGCAGATGATCCGGCAGCTCATTGGCCGAGAGCTCCAGGCCCTTGGAGCGATAGAGCTCCAGCAGGGCGACCATGGCCTGGCCGCGGTCGCGGCTTTCGCCGTGGACGTGCTCGTAGAGGTTCAGAGACAGGGACCGCGTCCGGTCGAAGAGCCAGACATAGCGTTCCTGGGCCTCGTAGAGGTCGGCCGCGCCGACGTCCTCGGCCAGCTTCACCAGCGCGCGGCGGACCGGCGCCGGGATGCGCGCGTCGTCCTCCAGCACGGCCGCGGCGGCGGGGAGCAGCGCGCGGGTGGCCTCGGTCGGGTAGGTGAGCAAGAGGGCGAGCGCCCGGTAGCTGAGCGACATGGCCTTACGCCTCCATCGGGGTGTCGGCGCGCGAGCGCTTCTTGGGGCCGAACAGGCCCAGTTCCGTGCGGCCGCCGGAGCAGCCGTTGCCGAAGGTGAAGCCGCAGGAGCCGCGCATGTCGTAGGCGTCCTCGACCACCTCGCGGTGCGTCGTCGGGATGACGAAGCGGTCCTCGTAGTTGGCGATGGCCATGTACCGGTACATGTCGTCCACCTGGGCCGCGGAGAGGCCGACGCGCTCGCAGATGCGATGGTCGATGCGGCCGTCCACGGTCTTGGCCCGCATGTAGCTGCGCATGGCCAGCATCCGCTCCAGCGCCTGGACCACCGGCGGTTCGTTGCCCGCGGTGAGCAGGTTGGCGAGGTACCGCACCGGGATGCGCAGCGACTTCACGTCGGGCATCTCGCCGTCCATCTCCAGCGCGCCGGCCGATGCGGCCGACTGGATCGGCGACAGCGGCGGCACGTACCAGACCATCGGCAGGGTCCGGTATTCGGGGTGCAGCGGGAAGGCGACCTTCCAGTCGATGGCCATCTTGTAGACGGGGCTGTGGCGCGCCGCCTCGAGCCAGGCTTCAGGCACGCCGTCGGCGCGGGCCTGGGCGATCACCTTCGGGTCGAAGGGATCCAGGAAGACGTCGAGCTGGGCCTGGTAGAGGTTCTTCTCGTCCGGCTCGGCGGCCGCGGCCTCGATCCGGTCGGCGTCATAGAGCAGGACGCCGAGGTAGCGGATCCGGCCCACGCAGGTTTCCGAGCAGACCGTCGGCTGCCCCACTTCGATGCGCGGGAAGCAGAAGGTGCACTTCTCGGACTTACCGCTTTCCCAGTTGTAGTAGATCTTCTTGTAGGGGCAGGCCGAGACGCACATCCGCCAGCCGCGGCACTTGTCCTGGTCGATCAGGACGATGCCGTCCTCCTCGCGCTTGTAGATCGCGCCCGACGGGCAGGCGGCCACGCACGCGGGGTTGAGGCAGTGCTCGCACAGCCTCGGCAGGTACATCATGAAGGTGTTCTCGAACTGGCCGTAGATGTCGGCCTCGACGCCTTCGAAGTTGTAGTCGGCGCGCCGCTTGGCGAACTCGCCGCCCAGGATTTCTTCCCAGTTCGGCCCCCATTCGATCTTCTCCATCCGCTCGCCGCTGATTTTCGAGCGTGGCCGGGCGGTGGGGAACGCCTTCATCTCCGGCGCAGTCTGAAGGTGGCCGTAGTCGAAGTCGAAGGGCTCGTAGTAGTCGTCGATCTCGGGCAGGTCGGGGTTGGCGAAGATCTTGGCCAGGATGCGCCACTTGGCGCCCATCTTGGGCTCGATCTTGCCGTTGGCCTTGCGGACCCAGCCGCCGTTCCAGCGCTTCTGGTTCTCCCAGTCCTTCGGGTAGCCGACGCCGGGCTTGGTCTCGACGTTGTTGAACCAGGCGTATTCGACGCCTTGCCGGTTGGTCCACACGTTCTTGCAGGTCACGGAGCAGGTGTGACACCCGATGCACTTGTCGAGGTTCAGCACCATGCCGATCTGGGCGCGGACTTTCATTATGCGGGCTCCACGGTCGAACGCGGCTGCTCCAGCCAGTCGACCGTCTTCATCTTGCGGAGGACGACGAACTCGTCCCGGTTCGAGCCCACGGTTCCGTAGTAGTTGAAGCCGTAGGCGAGCTGGGCGTAGCCGCCGATCATGTGAGTGGGCTTGAGCACCGCGCGGGTGACCGAATTGTGGATCCCGCCCCGCTGTCCGGTGATCTCGGACCCCGGCGTGTTCACGATCTTTTCCTGCGCGTGGTACATGAAGGTCGTACCCGGCCGGATGCGCTGGGACACCACCGCGCGGGCGGTGAGCGCGCCGTTGGCGTTGAAGACCTCGATCCAGTCGTTGTCCTCGATCCCGGCGGCGCGGGCGTCGTCCTCGGAAATCCACACCACCGGGCCGCCGCGGTTCAGCGTCAGCATCAGCAGGTTGTCGGAATAGGTGGAGTGGATCCCCCACTTCTGGTGCGGGGTGATGAAGTTGAGGACGATCTCGGTCTCGCCGTTGGGCTTCTTGCCCTGGACGTGGGTGGTCTTCAGGTCGATCGGGGGCTTGTAGACGCACAGCGCCTCGCCGAACGCCCGCATCCACAGGTGGTCCTGGTAGAGCTGCTGCCGGCCGGTGAGGGTCCGCCACGGGATCAGCTCGTGGACGTTCGTGTAGCCGGCGTTGTAGCAGACCTTCTCGCTCTCCAGCCCCGACCAGATCGGCGAGGAGATGATCTTCCGCGGCTGGGCGAGCAGATCGCGGAAGCGGATCTTCTCGTCCTCCTTGGGGACCGCGAGGTGCGTATGCTCGCGCCCGGTCTGCTTCTCCAGCGCCTCCCAGGCCTTGACCGCCACCTCGCCGTTGGTCTCCGGCGCGAGCATCAGGATGGTCTCGCAGGCGTCGATGTCGGTCTCGATCTTCGGCAGGCCCTCGGTGGCGCCGGGCTCGGTGACCTCGCCGTTCAGGGCGCCCAGCAGGGCGACCTCGTGCTCGGTGTTCCAGCCCAGGCCCTTGCCGCCGTTGCCGACCTTGGTCATCAGCGGGCCGAGGGCGGTGAAGCGCTTGTAGAGGTTGGGATAGTCACGCTCGACCACGGTGATCTGGGGCATGGTCTTGCCCGGGATCGCCTCGCATTCGCCGAGGTACCAGTCCTTGACGTCGAAGGGCTGGGCCAGCTCGGCGGCGCTGTCGTGCTGGATCGGGGTGAGGACGACATCCTTCTCGACGCCCAGCACCTCGGGGGCCACGTCCGAGAATTTCCGGGCGATGGCCTTGAAGATCTCCCAGTCCGACTTCGACTCCCACGCCGGGTCCACGGCCGCGCTGAGCGGATGGATGAAGGGGTGCATGTCGGAGGTGTTGAGGTCGTTCTTCTCGTACCAGGTGGCCGTCGGCAGAACGATGTCGGAGTAGACGGCCGTCGTGGACATCCGGAAGTCGAGGGTGACCAGCAGGTCCAGCTTTCCTTCCGGCGCCTGATCGTGCCAGGCGACGTCGCGCGGCTTCTGCCGGCCGTCCTCGCCCAAGTCCTTGCCCTGCACGCCGTGGGCGGCGCCCAGCAGGTGCTTCAAGAAATACTCGTGGCCCTTGCCGGACGAGCCCAGCAGGTTCGAGCGCCAGACGAACATGTTGCGCGGCCAGTTGGCCGGGTCGTCCGGGTCCATGCACGAGAGCTCGAGGCTCTTGGCCTTCAGCTCGCGCAACGCATAGGCCTTGGGATCGACGCCTTCCCTGGCGGCGGCGCGGGCGACGTCCAGCGGGTTGGTCTTCAGGGCCGGGGCCGACGGTAGCCAGCCCATCCGCTCGGCGCGGGCGTTGAAGTCGATCAGCGAGGCGTCCCAGGGCCCCTGCGGCGCCGTCGGCGACAGGATCTCGGAGGCGCTGACCGTCTCGTACCGGAACTGGTCGGTGTGGGCGTAGAAGAACGAGGTGGAGTTCTGCTGCCGCGGGGGGCGCGCCCAGTCGAGGGCGAAGGCCAGCGGGGCCCAGCCGGTCTGCGGCCGCAGCTTCTCCTGGCCGACGTAGTGGCTCCAGCCGCCGCCCGACTGGCCCACGCACCCGCACATCACCAGCATGTTGATGACGCCGCGGTAGTTCATGTCCATGTGGAACCAGTGGTTCATCGCCGCGCCGATGATCACCATCGACCTGCCATTGGTCTTTTCGGCGTTGGTGGCGAAGCCGCGGGCCACGGCGATGATCTGCTCGGCAGGCACCGTGGTGATGGCCTCTGCCCAGCCTGGCGAATAGGGCTCCAGGCTCTCGTAGCTGTCGGGCATGTGCTCGCCGCCGAAGCCCTGGTCGACGCCGTAGTTGGCGAGGAACAGGTCGTAGACGGAGGCGACCAGCGTCTCGCCGTCCTTCAGCTGCAGGCGCTTGACCGGCACGTTGCGGGTCAGGACGTCCGGGTGTTCGGTCGAGGCGAAGCCGTTCGAGGCGGTGTTGGCGAAGTAGGGGAAGCGGACCCCGACGACGTCGTCATGGACGCCCTTCAGGCCCAGGCGCAGGGCCGTGTCCTGACCGGCCGCGTCCTTCTCCTCCAGGTTCCACTTGCCGTCCTCGCCCCAGCGGAAGCCGATCGAGCCGTTGGGGACCACCACCTGGCCGGTGGCCTCGTCGACCGAGACGGTCTTCCACTCGGGATTGTTGACCTGGTCGAGGTCACCGACGAAGTCCGAGGCGCGCAGCAGGCGCTCGGAGACGTAGCCACCGTCCTGCGGGACCAGCCGGACCAGCATCGGCAGGTCGGAATACTTCCGCACGTAGTCGCGGAAGTAGGGGACCTGCCGATCGACGTGGAATTCCTTGAGGATCACGTGGCCGAACGCCATGGCGAGCGCCGCGTCGGTGCCCTGCTTCACGGGCAGCCACAGGTCCGAGAACTTCGAGGCCTCGGAGTAGTCGGGGCAGATCACCACCGACTTGGCGCCGCGGTAGCGGGCCTCGGTGTAGAAGTGGGCGTCGGGCGTGCGGGTCTGCGGGACGTTCGAGCCCCACAGCATCAGGAAGCCCGAATTGTACCAGTCGGCGCTCTCGGCCACGTCGGTCTGCTCGCCCCAGGTCTGGGGGGAGGCCGGCGGCAGGTCGCAGTACCAGTCGTAGAATGAGCCGCACACCCCGCCGAGAAGCTGCAGGTAGCGGGCGCCGGCGGCGTAAGAGACCATCGACATGGCAGGGATCGGCGAGAAGCCGAACACCCGGTCCGGACCCCACTGCTTCACCGTGTAGGCGTTGGCCGCCGCGACGATCTCGGTGACCTCGTCCCAGGTCGCGCGGACGAAGCCGCCCGAGCCGCGCATGGACGTATAGGACGCCCGCTTGGCCGGGTCGTTCTGGATCGAGGCCCAGGCGGCAACCGGCGAACGGCTGGCCCGCGCCTCGCGCCACAGCTTCAGGAGGCGCGAGCGGACCAGCGGGTACTTCACCCGGTTGGCCGAGTAAAGGTACCAGCTGTAGCTCGCCCCCCGGGCGCAGCCGCGCGGCTCATGGTTCGGAAGCTCGGGCCGGGTGCGCGGATAGTCGGTCTGCTGGGTCTCCCAGGTGACGATCCCGCCCTTGACGTAGATCTTCCAGGAGCACGAGCCGGTGCAGTTCACCCCGTGGGTGGAGCGGACGATCTTGTCGTGCCGCCAGCGGGACCGGTAGGCCTCCTCCCAGGCGCGGTCCTCGTCGTTGGTGACGCCGTGGCCGTTGGAGAACAGCTCGGTCTTGCGCGTGAAGAACGCGAGGCGGTCGAGGGTGTGGCTCATTATGCGGGGACCTTGATCGCGGGCTGCTGGGGCGCGTGGAGCATCGAGCTCCGCCGGGCGTAGAAGGCCCAGTTCACGACGACGCAGCTCAGGTAGAAGCCGAGGAAGACGAGGAGGGCGGTCTCAGGGCCGCCGGTGGCCTTCAGCGAGTCGCCGAACGCCTTGGGGATGAAGAAGCCGCCGAAGGCGCCGATGGCCGACGAGAAGCCGACGATGGCGGCCGATTCCATCTCGGCGGCCTTGAGGCGGGTGGCCGGGTCGGCCGACGGCATCAGCCGCGGCATGTCCGAGCGCATGATCGCGGGGATCATCTGGAAGGTCGACGCGTTGCCGACCCCCGTCCAGAAGAACAACCAGAGGAAGGCGGCGAAGAAGACGAGGAACGAGGGCTCCGCGCCCGTCGCGCCGACGCCGTAGAGCACCGCGCCCACACCCACCGACATGGCCAGGAAGACCCAGGTGGTGACGTACTCGCCGCCGAACTTGTCGGAGACCCAGCCGGTCAGCGCGCGCGAGGCCGCCCCGACGAGGGGGCCCAGGAAGGCGAACTGCAGAGCGTTCACGTCCGGGAACAGCGTCTTGGTCAGCAGCGGGAACGCCGCCGAGAAGCCGATGAACGAGCCGAAGGTGCCGAGATACAGGTAGCACATGACCCAGTTGTGGGTGCGCTTGAAGACCACGGCCTGGGCGGCGAAGGAGGCCTTGGCCGAGGCGATGTCGTTCATCCCCACCCAGGCCGCCACGGCGGCGGCGACGATGAAGGGAACCCAGACGAAGCCGGCGTTCTGCAGCCAGATCTGGCTCTCGACCCCCTTTTCGATGGCGACCTGGGGCGCGCCGACCACCGGGGCGAACGCGCCCAGGGTGATGACCACCGGCACCAGGAACTGCATCAGGCTGACGCCCAGGTTCCCGAAGCCGGCGTTGACCGCCAGGGCGTTGCCCTTCTCGGCCTTCGGATAGAAGAACGAGATGTTCGACATCGACGAAGCGAAGTTGCCGCCGCCGAGGCCGCAGGCCAGGGCCAGGGCGACGAACATCCAGTAGGGCGTCTGAGGGTTCTGGACCGCGATGCCGATGCCGATCGCGGGGATCAGCAGCGACAGCGTCGAGACCAGGGTCCAGAGCCGGCCCCCGAGGATCGGCACCAGGAAGCTGTAGAAGATCCGCAGCGTCGCGCCCGACAGGGCCGGCAGGGCGGTGAGCCAGAAGAGCTGCTCGGTGGTGAACTTGAAGCCGATCAGCTTCAGCTTCGCCACGACCATCGACCAAACCATCCAGATGGCGAAGGCCAGGGTCAGGTTGGGGACGCTGATCCAGAGGTTGCGGGTGGCCACGGCCTTGCCGGTGGCTTGCCAGAACCCGGTATCCTCGGGGCGCCAGTCGGTAAGGACGTGGCGGCCGGACCGTTCTGCGGACATTTGAGTCGTGCCTCTCGCTTATTCGGCCGGCTGCAGGCCGCCGCCGACGGCGGGGCGCGCAGGTTCGGGTTGGGGAATGGGTTGGTGGGTCATGCCGGCCATCTCCGGCAGCTCGGGCAGGGCTCCGAGCTGCGGCGCGGCGCGGCGCTCCATCCGGCGGATCGCCAGGTGCATCCAGGTCAGGGCCGTGGCGACCAGGACGAACAGCAGCATGAAGCAGCTGGTCCACACGTGGGTCAGGTCGTTCAGGGCGCCGAAGGCGATCGGCAGGACGAAGCCGCCCAGGCCGCCGATCATGCCCACGAGGCCGCCGACCGAGCCGATGTGGTCGGGGTAGTAGACGGGAATGTGCTTGTAGACCGCCGCCTTGCCGAGGCTCATGGCGAAGCCCAGGACGAACAGCATCGCCACGAACGGGACGAGGCCGGTGGCCAGGCGGAAGGTGATCGGTCCGTCGATGCCGTCGACGATGTAGGTCGTGGCCGGGTACGACAGCAGGAAGGTGCAGATCACGCTGACGCCGAAGGTCAGATACATGACTTTGCGCGCGCCGATCCGGTCCGAGAGCCAGCCCCCGAAGATCCGGAACAGTGAGCCGGGGATCGAGTAGGCGGCGGCGAGCATGCCCGCGGCGGCGATGTCGAGGTGGTAGACCGCCACCAGGTAGTGCGGCAGCCACAGGGCCAGCGCCACGAACGCGCCGAAGACGAAGAAGTAGTAGAGGGCGAAGCGCCACACCTGCAGCTTCTTCAGCGGGCTGAGCTGCATCAGGGCGGGGGTGGCCTTGGCGCCCGTGCGCCGGCGTTCCACCAGCTCGGGATCATCCTTGGTCAGCAGGAAGAAGACGACGGCGATCGCGGCCAGGGTCCCGGCCCAGATTTGCGCGACCGATTCCCACCCCAGGGCCAGCATGACGAAGGGCGCCGCGAACTTCGTCACGGCCGCGCCGACGTTGCCGGCGCCGAAAACGCCCAGGGCAGTGCCCTGCGCGGCCTTGGAGAAGAATTTCGAGACGTAGGCCACGCCGACCGAGAAGCATCCGCCCGCCAGGCCGACGCCCAGGGCCGCCAGCAGGAATTGCGGGTAAGTCTCGGCGTAGGAGAGCAGGAAGGTCGCGACGGCCGCCGACAGCATCACCAGCAGGCTGACGACGCGGCCGCCCACCTGGTCGGTCCAGATGCCGAGGGGCACCCGCACCAGCGAGCCGGTGAGGATCGGCGTGCCGGCCAGCAGGCCGAACTCGAACTCGCTGAGCCCGAGCTCTTTTTTGATCTGCACGCCGATGATCGAAAAGATCGTCCACACCGCGAAGCACGCGGTGAAGGCGAAGGTGCTCATGCCGAGCGCGGTTCCGGCGCCGGGCGAGGAGGTGGCGGCTTTGGCGGTCACGATGACCCTCGAAGTCCCGCGAGGGCCCGTTACCCCCGCTGTCGACGGTCCGTTTGCAGCAGAGACGCGACACGGTGTTTGACCGACATCAATCGAGATGCGGTTCAGTTAGAGAAAAGCTCGAAAGACACCTGTAATGAACGCTGTATTTGCCGATTATAAACTTGCCAATAGATCAAAGACATTTCGACGCTTGATGAAAAGCAAGTCCGAAAGCGAGGCGGATCGGGCCGGATTGACGAATGTCAAGGCGGGCGTCGCCCCTCTCTCGCAGAGGTGAGGGAACGGGAGGATTGCGCCACATGCCCATGCGCGACGCAGAACTGGAACGGGTTCGGGCCCTGCCCCTCTTCGCCGGCTGTTCGGACACGACGTTCCGAAACGTCACCGCGGGGGCGTTCCTCCAGCGCTTCCCGGCCGGCACGACCCTGTTGCTGGAAGGCGACCAGGTGGACTTCCTCTATGTCCTGCTGGATGGCCTCGTGGAGCTCGAGGGGACCTGGAACGACAAGGAGACCACGCTCTCGGTCCTGCGGCCGGTCTCGACCTTCATCCTCGCCGCAGTGGTGCTGGACGCGGACGGCCTGATGAGCGCGCGCACCATCGAGCGGTCGGACATCCTGATGCTGTCGGGCGAGGCGATCCGGCGCGCCATGTCCGAAGACGCCTCTTTTGGCATCGCCGTCGCGCAGGAACTTGCGGGCTGCTATCGCGGCCTCGTCCGCACCCTGAAGAACCAGAAGCTGCGCGGCGGCCTGGAGCGGCTGGCCAACTACCTCATCACCCAGCGGCTGCGCCTCGGCGGCGATCCCACCTTCACCCTGCCGCATGAGAAGCGGGTGCTGGCCTCGCTTCTGGGGATGACGCCCGAGAACCTCTCGCGCGCCTTCGCGACCCTGGCCGATTACGGGGTCGAGGTGAACGGGCCGCAGGTCACGATCGCCCGTCCCGTGGTGCTGGAGCGCCTGGCCAAACCCGACCCGCTGATCGACAACCACCAGCCCGTCTCCGGCGGCCCGACGGGCAAGGCTCAGCGCGAGCGCTGGCCCCGTCCCGACCGCGCCAAGGTCGCCTGATCCCTTAGCCGCCGAACTGGGCGAGTTGGCGGGTGTCGCCGCTGTTGGCCTCGTGCAACCGGTGCCCCGCCGGCTTGCCGGCGAGGGCGGCGACGATGCGGGCGCGCAGGGCCCCGGGCTCGTCCCGCTCCAGCAGGTCCTTCAGATTGACGCCCAGCTCGCCGAACAGACACAGGCGGAGCTGGCCGCGGGCCGTCACCCGCAGGCGGTTGCAGCTGTCGCAGAATCCCGGCGCGTAGGGGGCGATGAGGCCGATGCGGCCGGCGTAGTCCGGATGGACGAACTCCACGGCCGGGCCGTCGTCCAGCGCGCGCTCGCGCTTCGTCCAGCCGCGGGCGGCCAGCCAGCCCGTCAGGGTCGAACCGGACACGTGCTGGTCGGCGAAGAAGGCGGCGTTGTCGCCCGTCCGCATCAGCTCGATGAACCGCACCGCCACCGGCCGCGCACGGACGAAGTCGGCGAAGGCGTCGAATCCGGCCTGGGTGGTGTCGCGCAGCAGCACGCCGTTGACCTTCACCGCCGGCATGCCGAGCTCCAGCGCCCGGTCCACGCCGGCGACGACCGCGGCGAGACGGTCGTGGCCGGTGATGCGCCGGAAGCCCTCGCGGTCTAGGGAATCGATGCTGACGTTGAGGTTGGTGAGACCGGCCTCGCGCCACACCCCCACCTGACGGTCCAGGTTCCAGCCGTTCGTCGTGATGCAGACCTTGTCCACCCCGGGCACGGCGGCCGTGCGGGCGATGATCTGCGCGAGGTCCCGGCGGACGCTGGGCTCACCGCCGGTGAGGCGCACCTTGCCAACGCCCAGTTCGGCGAAGGCGCGGACGACGCGCTCGGCCTCCAGCGGGGAGATGAAGTCCAGCGGCCCGGTCTTCCGGAAGCCGTCCGGCAGGCAGTAGGTGCAGCGGAAGTTGCAGACCTCGGTGACCGACAGCCGCAGATAGCGGAAGCGGCGGCCGAAGCCGTCGACGAGACGTCCCAAACGCGGGCTCCTTTCCAAGCGCGGGAGGCGGCGGGGTTTCCCCCGCAGCCCTTGCCGGCGGCGCCGGCGCGGCGGCCGCGCCCTGGCGCAGGAGGACGCTTTAGGCGGGGCCGCTCGGAGCGGATGCCCGGAAGGATAGGTCCGGCCACCCACGCACCCTATGACACCGCGCGGAGGTCGCCTTGATGGCCGTCAAGCGGCGGCGGGTCGGGGCAGCAGCAGCATGCGGCCGTAGGCCACGGCGTAGCCGCCGAACGCCACCACCCACAGGCCGGCGGACAGGGCGAGCAGCGCGGGTTGCGCCTCGGCCCACAGCGGCGCGGCGGTGCGGATCACGGCGGCGAGGTTGACGGCCAGATAGATGGCCAGGGTCGCGCTGTCGGCGGAAAGGGGGCGGCCCGTGTGGCCGCGGCTGGCGCGGGTCATCACCGCCAGGGTCATCACGCCCACCGCGCCGGCGGTGAGGGCGTGCACGCCGGAAGAGGCGGAGATGGTCGGGAACAGCCGAGTGGCGCCCAACAGCAGCAGGCCGGCGGCCAGCCAGGCGTAGCCGACATGCAGGATCCAGACGAGCGGCTCGGACGCCGCCGCCCAACCCCGCCACCGGGCGAGGCGGATGAGGTTGGCGCAGCCGGCCGTGCCGAGCACGATGCCGGTGAGCGGCGCCTGCGGTCCGGCCACCCAGGCCAGGGCGGCGAGGGCGGTTATGCCGAGCACGGTATTGTCCAGGCGCGAGGCCACGGCCGGCTCGGGCGTCAGCCGGCGCTGGCGCATCCAGTTGCGGGTGAAGCTGGGCGTAATGCGGCCGCCGATCAGCGCGATCAGCAGGATCATGGCGCCCAGCGCCAGCCGCTCGCCGACGCCGGAATAGGCGAGCGCCGGGTCGAGGTGGAAGGCGATGTTGCCGGCTGCGAGGGCGGTGACCAAGCCGCAGACCGGCAGGTTACGCCAGTTGCGCCCGGCCAGGACCTCGCGCCAGACCACAAGCGCGAAGGCGACCAGGAACAGGGAATCCACGGCCGGCGCGATCGGACCCAGCGTGGCCTGGAACAGCATGGCCAGGCGGCCGGCGACCCAGAGCGCGACGAGGCCCCCAAGCGGGGCGCCGATCACCGGCATCCGCCCGGTCCAGTTGGGGATGGCGGTGGTCAGGAAACCGGCCACGACCGCCGCCAGGAAACCGAACAGCATCTCGTGGACGTGCCAGTTGCGGTCCAGGCAGCCGCCCCCCAGGTAGCTCCAGACCCAGAGCGGGACCACGGCGGCGCTCCAGACCGCGCCGAAGAGGAAGAACGGCCGGAAGCCGAAGCTGAACAGGGCCGGCCCCTGATAGGCGCGACGCGCGGCGGCGGTAGGCATGAACGCCTCTTACGCCCCCCGGCCGCAATCGCGCTTGATGGCCGTCAACCGGGGGCTAGCCGCATTTCGAGTAGCCGCACGAGAGGCAGGTGTCGCAACCTTCCTTGCGCTGCAGGTCGAACCCGCCGCAGCGGGGGCAGGCGACCCCGGCGAACGGTCGCGTGGGCAGGGCCGCCGGCTCGGGCTCCGGCGCCGCCGCCGCGCCCATGTGCCGCTCGATCACCCCGCCGATGGCCGCCAGCAGCGAGGGCACGTAGCGGCCGCCCAGCCAGGCGCCGCCGCGTGGATCGAACACGGCCTTGAGCTCGTCGGCCACAAAGCTCACGTCGCCGCCGCGCCGGAACACCGCCGAGATCATCCGCGTCAGGCCGACGGTCCAGGCGTAGTGCTCCATGTTCTTGGAGTTGATGAAGATCTCGAACGGGCGCCGGACCCCGCCTTCGGTCAGGTCGTTCAGGGTCACGTAGACGGCGTGGGCGCTTTCCGGCCAGGCGATCTTGTAGGTGGCCCCTTCCAGCGCCTCCGGGCGGGGCGCCAGCTTCGGCTCGGGCTCGGCGGCGGGACCGACCGACAGCACAGAGCCGGTGATCGGGTTGGGCCGGTAGGTGGTCAGGCCCTTGCAGCCCTGGGCGTAGGCGTCGCGATAGACGTCCTGGAACGCCTCGAAGGAGATGTCGTCCGGGCAGTTGATCGTCTTGGAGATCGAGCTGTCGACGTGGGCCTGGGCGGCGGCCTGCATCCGCACGTGCTCGGCCGGCGTCAGGGTCTGGGCGCTGACGAACACCTCGGCCGGCGGCGGGGCCTCGCCATGCAGGCGCTTCCAGACGGCGAGGGCATAGTCCTCGACCGCCTCCTCATGCGTGGAGCCGTCGGCCTGCCGGACCTTGCGCGTGTAGGCGTAGGCGAACACCGGCTCGATCCCCGAGGAGACGTTGCCGGCCAGCAGGGAAGTCGTGCCCGTGGGCGCGATCGAGGTCAGGCAGCCGTTCCGCAGGCCGTGGCGCGCGATTAGCGCCCGCGTCTCGTCGTCCAGGGCCAGCAGGTTGGGGCGGTCGAGGATCCTGGGGTCGTAGAGCGGGAAGGGGCCCTTTTCCGCGGCCAGCTCGGCCGAGGCGCGATAGGCCTCACGCTGAATGATCGAGAGCCAGCGCCCGGTCAGCTCGACCGCCCGGTCGCCGCCGTACGGCACGCCGCAGAACACCAGGGCGTCGGCGAGGCCGGTGACGCCGAGGCCGATCCGGCGCTTGTCCCGCGCTTCCAGTTCCTGGGCCTCCAGCGGATAGCGCGAGAGGTCGATCACATTGTCCAGCATCCGCACCGCCGTACGGGTGAGCCTTGCGAGCTCGGCTTCGTCCAGCCCGGCCCCGCGCTGGAAGGGTTCTGGGGCGAGGCGAGCCAGGTTGATCGACCCCAGGAGGCAGGCGCCGTAGGGGGGCAGCATCTGTTCGCCGCAGGGGTTGCTGGCCAGGATGGTCTCGCAGTAGCCGAGGTTGTTCCGGGCGTTCACCCGGTCGATGAAGATCACGCCCGGCTCGGCCGCATCGTAGGTGGCCTGCATCAGGCGCCGCCAGAGATCGGCCGCGGGCACGGTGCGCCAGGTCTGGCCCTCGAAAACCAGGGGCCAGTCGGCGCCGGCCTCCAGCGCCTCCATGAAGGCGTCGGTGACCAGGACCGACAGGTTGAAGTTCCGCAGCCGCCCGGGCTCGCGCTTGGCCTCGATGAACGCCTCGATGTCGGGGTGGTCGATCCGCAGGCAGCCCATCATCGCGCCGCGCCGCTGTCCGGCCGACAGGATGGTGCGGCACATGGAGTCCCAGACATCCATGAAGCTCAGCGGCCCCGAGGCGTCGGCGCCCACGCCGCGGACCGCCGCGCCGGACGGCCGGATGGAAGAGAAGTCCATGCCCACGCCGCCGCCCTGCTGCAGGGTCACCGCCGCCTCGCGGACGTGGGTGAAGATCGCGCCCAGGTCGTCCGGGATGCGGCCCATGACGAAGCAGTTGAACAGGGTCACGCGGCGGGCCGTCCCGGCGCCGGCCAGGATCCGGCCGGCCGGCAGGAAGCGGAAGTCACGCAGCGCGTCCAGGAACCGCCCGCGCATCTCGATGCGCCGCTCGGGCGCCTCCGCCTCAGCCAGGGCGCTGGCCACACGCTCCCATGTCGCCTCGATGGTGGCGTCGCCCGTGTCGTCGTCGGTCCGGAACCGGTACTTGCTGGACCAGATCTCGCCCGCCAGGGGGTTGTCGAACGCCATCGCCGTCGCTCCTTCAGGATGTGGGGGCGAAAGGCTGGCCGATTCACGGAGCGTCGGGTGTCGCGGCCCGCGCCGCGCAGGGCTTGCCTAAGATCAAGGCTGCGCCGGGGCCGGTTCAATGCGCCCGTGGAGCCCCTGGCCTAGGGTGGGCGACAAAGGAGATCGCTCGTGTTCGAAGACCCCCGCCTCGCCTCGGCAGGCGCCCAGGAGTGCCCGCCGCCCGCCCTGACGCTCATGCCGGCGAACGACCAGCCGCTGGATGTGCCGGGACTGATCGAGCTGATCCTGACCCGGTATCACGAGACCCATAGGCGCGAATTCCCGGAGGCGATCCGCCTCGCGCGCAAGGTCGAGGCCGTGCACTCGGCCGAGCCGGAGTGCCCGCGCGGCCTCGCCGACCATCTGGCCCTGATGGCCGACGACCTGGAGAGCCACCAGCAGCGGGAGGAGATGGTCCTCTTCCCGATGATGCTCAACGGCGGCTCGCCGATGATCCGCATGCCGATCGGCAGGATGACGGCCGAGCACCGGGACGTGGAGGACCAGCTCGCGCGGCTGCGCGCCCTCACGCACGACCATGTCGCCCCGCCGGGCGCTTGCCATAGCTGGCAGGCCCTGGCGAAGGCGTGTCGCAAGCTGGACTCCGACCTGCGCGAGCACATGCGGCTCGAGAACGAGGTGCTGTTCCAGCACTTCCTGGACTGAAGGCCCTGGGCCAGGCGCCGGGGGGCAGCCGGCGCCCGACAAGAGAGACACCAGAAGCCTTCCGGCGGCGGCGGACCCCAGGTCCGCCGCCGTTCCGTATGTCAGCCGCCGAGAGGGCGCGAGGTCAGGAGCAGACGCCGCGGTAGCGGGGCACCTGCCCCACAAGCGAGCACGGCTTGAAGCGGCTGTCGAATTCCTCGGCCAGCACCAGATCCCAGGCGTCACGGCAGGCGCCGGTCGACCCCGGCACGCAGAAGATGAAGGTCTCGCCGATCTGGCCGGCCAGGGCCCGGGACTGCAGGGTGGAGACGCCCACAGTGCCGTAGCTGGCCTGGTGGAACACCACGGCGAACCCGTCCATCTCGCGGCGGAGCAAGGGACGCACGGCCTCCGGCGTCACATCGCGCGGTGCGAAGCCTGTCCCGCCGGTCGCCACGATCACGTCGACGGCAGGATCGTCCGCCCACGCCCGCACCTGGCTCTGGATGGCCTCGACGTCGTCGGTCACGATGGCCCGGCCGGCGAGCTCGTGGCCCGCGGCCGCCACGCGGTCGGCCAGCAGTCCGCCCGAGGTGTCGGTTGCGTAGGTCCGTGTGTCGGAGACCGTCAGAACCGCGATCCGCAGCGGATAGAACGGCAGGCTGGGGTCGATCCGGGCCTTGGTTGCGGGCCTGGCGGTCGTGGCGATCTGCATGATCAGCCTCCAGAGAATGCGGAGAAGAACGCGACCTCGTCGCCCGGGCGCACCCAGGCGGAGTCGCCGACGACCATCTGGCGCGCGACGGCGGCGCGGACCCCGGGCTCGGCCAGGGCCTCGGCGGCCCCGGGCAGTCTGGCGCAGAGACGCGCCTTCAGGTCCGCGAGGGCGCAGCCGGCTTCGGGGACGTCGAGGGCGAGCGAGCGCCCGAGGCGGTCGGAGATCTTTCCGAAGAAGAGGACCTGCACGTCGGGCGCGCCGGCTGCCGGGCGCAGATCGGGGGACAGTTCTGTCAGTGACATGCCGCGGCTCTACGCCAGCCCGGCGCCGCGGCGATTGTCGCAGATCAAGTGGCCGGCAGAACTGGGTCGCCCGGGACTCCGCTACAGCCGGCCCGCCGTCTGCCCATCCATCTCCGCCCCCTTGCAAAAATTCGAAAGAACGGTACGACAACGCGGGTATGGCGAGCGCGGCGGAACGCCGCGCGGCGCGCGGAAAGCGGCCGTTCGATGCGCCGTGGGGGAGGAAGACATGGATTGTGCACGCGTTTCGCGGCGGATGGTCATGGGCGCCGGCGCAGTCCTGCTGGCGACGGGCGCGTCCCGCGCGGCGGACCGTGAAGGCCCGATCGTGGAGACCACCGAAGGCCGCTACCGCGGCCTCACCACGGATGGGATCCAGGTCTTCAGGGGGATGCGCTACGGCGCGGCCACCGGCGGCGTGGGGCGGTTCATGCCGCCGCGCCCGGCCGAGCGTTTCGCCGGCGTCCGCGACGCCTTCGAGTACGGCGATCAGGCGCCTCAGGTCCGCAGCCCGCTGACCGTGGCCGGCCCGATCAGCGAGGACTGCCTGCGGATCAACATCTGGACGCCGGAGGCCAGCCGGGCCCGGAAGCGGCCGGTGATGCTGTGGTTCCACGGCGGCGGCTTCGAGGCCGGGACCGGGTCGAGCGCGCTCTACGACGGGACGAACATGGCGCGCCGCGGCGACGTGGTCGTCTGCACCATCAACCACCGCCTGAATGTCTTCGGGTTCTGCGACCTGTCGGGCGTCCTGGGGTCGGAATTCGCGCAGTCGGGCAATGTCGGCTACCTCGACCTCGTGGCGGCGATGCGCTGGGTGCGCGCCAACATCGCCGCCTTCGGAGGCGACCCCGGCAATGTGATGATCTACGGCCAGTCCGGCGGCGGGCGGAAGGTCAGCGTCTGCTTCGCCGGGACCGAGGCCAACGGTCTGTTCCACAAGGGTGTCGTCCAGTCCGGCTCGCACCTGCGGGTGCAGACGAAGGACCAGTCTGCGGCCCTGACTGAGGCCCTGCTGAAGAAGCTCGGCATCGCCCCGGCCGGCGCCCGGGCGCTGCAGCAGGTTCCGGAGGCGCAACTCACCACGGCCCAGCGCGAGGTGATCGCGGCGGCGGGATACCGCTTCGAGCCCGTGCTCGACGGCGTGGCGTTCAAGGCCCACCCGTTCATTCCGGGCGCGCCGGCGCAGACCGCCCGCGTGCCGCTCATGCTGGGGACAACCCAGACCGAACTTTCGAACCAGCTCGGCCGCGACCCAGGGGTCTATGCCCTGGACGAAGCGCAACTGCGCGCCCGGCTCGCCCCCTACATCCCGGCGGCCGACATGGACGAGGCGCTGCGGGTCTTCAAGGCCAGCACGCCAGGCGGATCCCTGACCGAGATCTTCTTCAGGATCACGTCGTGGCGGTCCTACATCAAGAACGCCACGACCATGGCCGAGGCCCGCGCGGCGCTGAACGGCGCGCGAAATCCGACCTGGGTCTACCAGCTGACCTGGCGGTCTCCGGCCGAGGGCGGACGACGCTACAGCCAGCACACGCTGGACCTGCCCTTCATGTTCGACAACGTGGCGCGGGCGCCGCATCTGACTGGCCCCGCGACCGCGGAGACGCGCGCACTGACCGAGGCGATGGCCGGCGCCTGGCTCGCCTTCGCCCACAAGGGCGATCCGAACCACGCCGGGCTGCCGAACTGGCCGACCTACGACGTCGCCAGCCGTCCGGTGATGCTGTTCGACACGCCGTCGCGCCTGGCCAAAGACCCGTTCCGCGACGAGCGCCTGTTCATGGAGCGCTACTCGAACGTCCGCACCACCGCGCGCGACGAGGGCTGAGCCGAATGCCCCGCTCCCCCGGCATGGGCGCGACCCGCCGCGGCGTGCTGGGCGCCTTGGCGGCCGCGACGCTGACCGCGGCGGACCTGTCCGCGGCGAGGGCCCAGACCGCCCGCCCGAAGGCGCCCCTTCCCGCCGTGACGGGCGCGTTGAGCCGCTTCATCGCCGGCGGACCGGCCCTCCAGATCCCACCGGAGATCCTGGACCTCGGCCGCCTCCACATCCTCGACACACTGGCCGCGGTGGTCGCCTGCCGCGACCTGGAGCCCTCGGTCCTGGCGCGCCGCTTCGCAATCGCCCAGTCCGGCGACGCGCGGGCCAGCGCCGCCACCATCCTGGGAACGCGCGACCGCGCCGCGATGCTGGACGCGGTCTTCGCCTCGGCGATGACGGCGCACGGCGCCGAGATCAACGACTTCATCCCGTCGGCTCTGGTCCAGCCGGGTCCCGCCGTCGTCAGCGCGGCGTTGGCGCTCGCCGAACAGCGGCGGCTGTCAGGGCTGGCGGTGCTGAAATCGGTGGTCGTCGGCTACGAGATGGCGGGCCGCTTCCCGAAGGCCTTGGGCCTGCGCAACCTGAACGCCAGCGGTCTCGCCAATCACGGCGTCGGCCCGACGTTCGGCGCGGCGGCGGCGGCCGCGGCGCTGATGCGCCTGCCGGAAGACCGGATCGGCGATGTCCTCACCTACTGCTCCCAGCAGGCCTCCGGCTCCTGGCAGTGGATGCTGGACGTCGAACACGTGGAGAAGTCGTTCGTCTTCGCCGGCATGGGCGCGCGGGCGGGCCTGCTCTCGGCTCTCCTGGTTGAACAGGGCTTCCGCGGCGTGCGCGAGAACCTGGACCAGCCCACGGGCTTCCTGAACCAGGGCATGTTCACCGGGCCGAACAGCGACCTCGACCGGACCCGCCTGATCGACGGACTGGGCCTGAGATGGGAGATGCCGCAGGCGGCCTACAAGAAATATCCCACCGGCGGCCCGACCCAGCCGGCGGTCGAGGGCCTGCTCAGGTTGCTGCCCGCGATCGAGCGTAGCGCCGTCGAGAAGGTGGTGATCGCCATGCCGGGCCGTTGGCAGGCGTTCCGCGACGCGGCCATGCCGGCGCTGAACCTGCGTTACCTGACGGCCATCATCCTGATCGACGGGCGCCTCGACTTCGTATCGGCCCAGTCCCTGGAACGGATGCGGGGGGACCGCGCGGTCCGTGCGCTGATGTCCATGGTCGAGGTGGTCCACGATCCGGCCCAGGAAGCCGGACCCGGCCAGGAGCGCACCGAGAGCGCACGCGTGACCGTGTCCGAGGCCGGCGGGCGCCGTCACGAGATCTACACGCCCTACGTCACGGGCTTCCCGTCCCACCCGATGTCGCGGGACGAGGTGGAGGACAAGGCCCGCTCGCTGATCGCGCCACGGCTGGGCGACCGCCGCGCCGGCGCCGTGATCGAGGCGGTGCGGACGCTGGATTCAATGCCGGATGCGGGCGCGCTGGCCCGCCTCATCGCAAGCTAGGAGCAACGACATGACGACCTTCAACGCCAGCCGACGCGGCGTCATCGCGGGCGCCGGGGCCGCGCTCCTGGCGGCGGGGGCGGGCCGGGCGGCGACCGCCGACCTGTTCCCGGTCGTCGAGACGGCCGACGGCAAGCTCCGCGGGCTCGTGTCGGGCGGGATCAAGGTGTTCAAGGGCGTGCCCTACGGCGCCGATACCTCCGGCGCGAACCGCTTCCGGCCGCCACAACCGGTGAAGAAGTGGGCCGGCGTGCGCGAGGCGCTGGACTACGGAAACGTCTGCCCGCAGGTCCCGGGCGATCGGCGGCGCGACTACGCCAATCTGATCTTCCTCGACTACCAGCCCGGCGGCATGGGCGAGGACTGCCTGAACCTCAACCTCTGGACGCCCGATCTGTCCCGCACCGCGAAGAAGCCGGTGATCGTGCGCTTCCATGGCGGTGGCTTCTACGGCGGCTCCAGCAATTCGCCGGGCATGGACGGCGAGATGCTCTCGCGGTTCGGCGACTGCGTGGTCGTGTCGGTGAACCACCGGCTGAGCGCCTTCGGGTTCCTGCATCTGGTGGACTCGGGAGGCCCGTCGGCGTTCGCCCAGTCCGGCATGGCCGGGATGCTGGACCTCTCCGCCGCGCTCGCCTGGGTCAGGACCAACATCGAGGCCTTCGGCGGCGATCCGGGCCGAGTGATGATCATCGGCCAGTCCGGCGGCGGCGCGAAGGTGAGCGGCCTGATGGCGATGCCGTCGGCCAAGGGCCTGTTCCACCGCGCCGTGCAGATGAGCGGCGCCATGCTGCGCGTCGCGCCACGCGACCGGGCGAAAGCCTCGTCTGACGTGCTGTTGAAGGCCTTGAACCTCGGCGGCGGCGACATCCGCAAGCTTCAGGCCCTGCCGTTCCACGACCTGCTGTCGGTCCAGGCCGACATCGAGGCGGCCGCGCGGGCCAAGGGCGAGGCGCCGGGTTCGTTCACCCCGGTGCTGGACGGCGTGGCCATGCCGCGGCATCCGTTCGATCCCGATGCGCCTGCGATCAGCGCCGACGTGCCGATGATCATCAGCACCACGCTGGACGAGCGCACCTATCGCCAGGTCAACTTCGACCAGACCTGGGACGGGGTGAAGGCGGTGCTGAAGCCCCGCGCGGGAGCCCGCGCCGACGAGATCCTGGACCTCTATCGCCAGGAGGACCCGGCGGCGTCGCCCTATCTGATCCAGTCCCGGATCATCAGCGACCAGGGCCGCGGAGCCAGCTTCGCCATGGCCGAGCGCAAGGCGGCCCTCGGGCAGGCGCCGGCCTACGTCTACCTCTGGAAGTCGCCGAGCCCGGCCTGGGGCGGCCGCTATGGAGCCACCCACGCGGTGGACGTAGGGCCGAGTTCGTACGAGGTCCGGGGCGGGCTGCAGGGGGCGAACCCGAACAGCCAGCGGCTGGCTACCGAGCTGTCGTCGGCCCTGGCCGCCTTCGCCGCCACCGGCGATCCCAACGGCGGGCGCCTGCCGAAGTGGGCGCCGTATGAGAGCGGACGTCGAACCACCATGGTCTTCGACGATCCCGCCTCGCACGTGGAGGACGACTACCGCGGCGCGTTCCGCCGCCTGTGGCTGGGCGCTGCGCAGGCGGCGGGCTAGCCACGGGAAGGCTCACGGCCTTGCGGCGCGCGTCGGGGCGCCGGATACGAGGGCGCGGACGCGGTCGCGGCCGGCGCTTTCCGCTGGCGGACGTGTCGACCGACGTGGTCTTCATCCGGTCGAAGCCCGTGGGCCGACGACGCAAGACGGCCTTGCGACGGAGGTGGAGAGCTGGTGTGCAGGATATGAAGATTTCCCGGTGCATGGCCGTTCGCCGGAGCCGGCCGCTCGGATGAGGTTCGTCTACAGCAACCCAGACCTCGAAGGGCAGATTGCGGAAGCCCGTACGCTCGACGCGCTGGAGGCGGCGCTGCAGGGCGTGAGCCGCCTCATCCCCTCGTTCCTCGACAAGGAGATCTACGGCCGGCAGGTCTTCTGCAAAGGCCTGGACGCCCTTGTTCCCAGGCTCCTCGGAAAGCTTCGGTTGCCGACTGTGACGCTCGAGAGGTCGAACGAACACGTCTGCATCCTCGCGACCCGATTCTACGATACCGGCGGGCACAGCAAGGTCGCTGCGGACATCAGCGCCCGTCTGGGCGCCGAACGCGTCACGATCATCTTCACCGATCTCTACAGGCAGCTGCAGTATCGCCAGACGATCAACGAAGACCGGGACGCCTCGCCCTTCCATCGCCGCGCACTAGTCCTGCTGACCGCTCCGACCATGGTGGAGAAGATCCTCGAGCTGCACGCCTTGCTGTCGGCAATGCGTCCGGGCCGAATCCTCCTGATGTGCAACCACATGGACATGGTAGCCGTCACCGGCGCCTGGGCGTTCCGGTCCGTTACCGAGTTCATCCACCACGCGGATCACCTGCCCGCGCTGGGGGCGACGCTTCCATTCTTCAGCCACGTGGACCTGAACTACCCGGTTCACCTCGCCTGCACGGAGGCTGGGCTGAACCCGACCTACGCGGCCATGACGGCCGCGACCCTGGAGCGGCCGCCACGGCGCGCGGACGGCGTCCTGCGGATCGCGACCTGCGGGAGCCTTGTGAAGTACCGCCAACCCGGCCGCTATCGCTGGGTCGACTATGCGCTGGCCGCGCTTCGGGTCCCCGACACCGAACTGGTTCACATCGGCCCCGTGGATGATGCGTTCCGCCAGGAGGTCGCGGCGGCGCTCTCGGCCGCCGGCGTCGAGCCTTCGCGCTATGTCTATGCCGGAACCGTCCCGAACCTGCCCGCCGAACTGGTGGCGCGCGAGGTGGACGTCTTCCTCGGGAGCTACCCGACCTCGGGGGGGCGGGCCAACCTGGAGGCCATGGCCACCGCGATCCCGACGATCGTCGCCCACGATATCGATGCCCCGCCGCTGATCCCGGACCGCTGGCCGCTGCCGCAGTTCACGACCATATCGTCGCCGGAGGAACTCCCGGAACTGCTGGCGCGGGTCGATGAGCTTACCGCGCGGGCGAGCGATCCTGCTGCGATGGAGACCCTTCGCGCACAGCTTCGGCGGTTCGAGGACTATGTGGACGGACGGCCGCTGGGCCCTATAGCGGTCGAGGAGACGCTGCCGGACTGATCGGCAGGTCGTACCAGGGGCAGATCATCGATCGGGCCCCGAACATCTCCTTCTGCGACACCAGCCCCTCGTTGAGGCGCCGCCCACCGTCCTCGGTAGAGATGCCGAAGCTGAGGTAGCGCCGATCCGGATAGGCATTGTGCTGCAGATGGTCGACGATCGCGTCCAGCGCACCCGTGGCGCGGCCCTCGTCGCCGCTAGCCAGGTACTGGGTGTGAACGGTCTGACCGCTGTCGAAGACCAGGGCGTAGGCCAGTCCGACCCCCGCGCGCGTGGCGACGAACAGGCGGATCGTCTCGGGGAACCGGCCCACCAGCAACTCCAGCTCCGGGAGGCTGTGCGTGGGGGAGGCGCCGTGGCGTGCGAGCACGTCGGCGAGCAAGGTGGAAAAGCCCGCAAGGTCCCGCGTCTCGCTGACGTCCAGCCCCGCGGTGCGGGCCTTGGCAAGCCCGTGCCGCTTACCCTTGCTCCAGGCGGGAGCGTGCTGGAGGTCGATGACCGAGGTGAGGTCGCAGCGGGAGAGCCGGGCGCCATGCCGGAAGAGGGCGAACAGGTCCTCCTGCGACGGGAGCCGGTGGTAACAGACGGGTGCGGCCTTGTAGGTCAGGCGTACATAGCCAAGCCCGGACAGGTGTTCGACCAGCAGGTCGAAGATCCGCAGCATGCCGGGCGCGGTCATGCGCTGGTCGGTGATCCAGCCCCCGAAGCTGAGTCCCCCGTGGCTCACCAGCCTCGGACCCTCTGGCTCGTCGAAGCGGCAAGCCGGAAGCACGCCGACCAAGTTGTCGTCGCCCTCGCCTTCGAAGGCGAGCAGCGAGGCGTCCGCAAACCGGTCGGCGTGATAGTCCATGAAACCGCGTTCGAACAGGACCGCGCCGTTCTTGCTGGTGCGAACGAACGCACTCCAGCGTTCGGCGTGGTCTGGGCGATAGGCTTCGAGCCGCAGTCGCGAGAGGATCATGCGCCCGGTCGCATGTTGACGTAGATCTCCGACCCATGCGCCGGCAGATGCCGTGCAAGGCCCCAGAGCCCCTCAATTATCTCGGCGGTCATGAAGCCCGCCTGCTGCAGCCATTCCATCTGGCCGTGAGTGAACGGTTTCACGAAATAGCTGCCAGAGTCGATCACACGGAAGCCGCGCGCGGTGACCAGATCGGTCAGGGCCTCAAGCGTGAAGGTCCGGCATTGCTGAAGCTTCAGTTGCATTGCCGAGAGCTGGGTGACGTCCTCGATAGCACCCATCTCCAGGCCCAGAAGGCGGTGGATCGAGCGCGCGTTGGGTACGTTCACGTGGACCAGCGTTTCCGGCCCGCAAAAGCCCCGCACGCAATCTAGCAACCGGTCGCAGTCCGCCACCTCGTGCAGCAGGCCGCTTAAGAGCACGAGGTCGAACGGTCTGCCGCTCAGTGTCGGCGCCGCCTGCTCCAGAGT
>JBKOYY010000116.1:0-29338 GCA_046725615.1 Pseudomonadota bacterium | reverse complement strand
GTGGTGCTCGAGGCCACGAGCGAGCTGCCGGCGACCAGCTTCAACAGATCCGACGTGCTCGTCGTGCTCCACGTCGTCAGCAGGCTGTTATCGCCGATGTTGACGGTCGGGACCGTGACGTTCCCCGAGGTGGTCAGGCCGGTGTTATTCAGGTTGATGTAGGACGTGGCGGTGTTGTTGGTCATCACCGACGAGGTCGAGTCCTTGATCTCGATCCAGGAAGTCATGTCCTTGTAGCCGACCACCAGGTTGTTCGAGACCGTCGCCCCGTTGGCCATGCTCACATAGATGCCGTTGTAGGCGGCGCCCATGATGGCGTTGCCGGTGATCGTCACGTTCTGGTAGGCGATGCCGACCTCGTTGCCGAGGAAGATGCCCTGGGCGACTTGGCCTTCGCCGCGGACGATGACGTTGTCGGTGATGGTGATGTTCTTCTGCGCCGCCGTCGTGCCAGTGGTGTAGAACTGAATCGCATCACGATGGTCGCCCGGCTTCGGGAAGAAGTCCTGGAACACGTTCTTGGTGATCAGCACGTCCGACGAGGCAGATCCGGTCACGCCGTCCACGCGGATGTCGTGGAAGTCGTTCTTCGAGATCGTCAGGCCCTTGATGTTGGTGTGCGAGATGCCGCCGAGGAGGTCGTGGAGCTCGGAGTTCGAGATGGTGACGTTGGTGCTGTCGCGGAGCGCGAAGCCCGAGCCGTCATCCCAGGGCGTGTCGTTCAGGTTGCCATGCAGGTCCATGCCGTCGAACTTTACGTTCGCCGAACCGGACACGTAGACGCCGGCGCTGCCCGGGCGAACGGCCACGTCGATGTCCTTGAACGTCAGGTTCTGGACATTCGTCAGACCGAGGTAAGTGACGCTGGCCTCGTTCGCCGGATCGGCGGAGGTGATCGTCACCTCCCCCGCGAACTTGAGCCCCGTCAGGCGAATTTCACCATAGTTGCCAGCCGTAAGCTGGATCGTATCTCCCGCTGCAGCTGACTTCAGCGCAGACATTAATGCAGTCGAACTGCTAACGACGATTGTCGACAACGGACTTCTCCGAGAATTTTCCCGGGTGTCAGTCCGACGATTGCTTCGTCGATATCAGACACCCCACCAACAGTCTCGAAGGTTATCCAAACCGGCTTTCGGACCGCTTAAGTCGCGGGGTTAACAATTACCGAATAGCGGCACAAAACGTCGCAACTGCGCTCGTTACTTTGCCGCCTTCCGCAGCACCGAACCGTGGCGTCCGGATGGCCCTGGCATTGCACGCGCGGGGGTCCTGTTCCATGGAGAGAGCCATGCAAGACACTGTTCGCGGCCCCTCGCCCGCCGTCCTCGTCACCGGCGGCGCCGGCTACATCGGCGCGCATACGGCCAAGGCGCTCAGCGAGCGTGGCTACCGTCCGTTCATCTTCGACAATCTCAGCTCCGGCTTCCGAGAAGCGGTGCGCTGGGGCGAGCTGGTCGAAGGCGACATCCGGGACCGCGCGGCGCTCGACCGAGCCTTCGAAACCTCGGGCGCCAAGGCCGTCATCCACTTCGCCGGCCTGATCGAGGTCGGCCGGTCGGTGTCGCACCCCGACCTGTTCTGGGACATCAACGTGGCCGGAACCACGTCGCTGCTCACCGCGATGAAGGACCACGGCGTTAAGCGCATGGTCTTCTCGTCCAGCGCCGCCGTTTACGGCCAGGGCGGGCGCGGCCCGCTGGAAAGCATCCCGGAGGCCGCTCCGAAAGCGCCGTCCAGCCCTTACGGCGCCACCAAGCTCGCCTGCGAGTGGATGATCGAGGCTCAGTGCCGCGCGTATGGTCTCTCGGCAGTCGCCCTGCGCTACTTCAATGCGGCCGGCGCCGACCCGTCCGGTCTTATCGGCGAAGCGCACGATCCAGAGACCCACCTGATCCCACTCGCGATGGCCGCGGGCCTCGGCGACGGCAAGCCGCTCACCGTCTTCGGCGACGATTTCGATACCCCCGACGGCACCTGCCTGCGCGACTATATCCACGTGAACGACCTGGCGGCCGCCCACGTGGCGGCGCTGGAGGTCGAGCTGGCGGACGGGCGCTTCGAGGCGGTCAACGTCGGCACCGGCAAGGGCGCCTCGGTCCGGGACGTGGTCGACTCGGTCGCGCGCGCGCTCGGCCGCCCCGTGCCGCACAGCATTGGCGGCCGGCGCGAAGGCGACCCGCCTAGCCTGGTCGCCGATCCAAGCCGGGCCATGGAGCTGCTCGGCTGGACGCCGGAATATTCTGACCTCGACCAGATCATCCGCGACGCCCTCAAGTGGGAGGGCCAGCCCGCCTACGGTGTCGGCGGGAGGGCGACCCGCAAGACCTAGCGCGCCGCGCGCGTCACGTCGCGGCGGATCGACGCCGCGGCCGCCAGGTGCGCCAGGATCGTCAGCACGATCACCGGGATCAGTGCGGCGAAACCGACAGTGAGCGAGGCGTCGCCGTACTCCGCCTTGGCCCAGTCCGAGATGCGCCCGACATAGACCGGCCCCACGCCAAGGCCGACCAGGTTGAGGACGAACAGCAGCACCGCGCCCGAGATCGTGCGCCGGGCCGGCGGGACCGCGTTCTGGACCACCGTCAGGGCGGGGGCGAGGTACATGTTGTTGAGGAGCGCCGGAATGGCGATGCAGGCCAGCGTGAGCTGCCACGTCGGCGCCACGATGATCCCGACCCAGAACGGGATGGTGATCGCGAAGGCGATGGCGGGAACCCAGGAGAACCAGCGCCGGTCGCGGCGGGTCAGCCGGTCAACCAGCCAGCCGGCCCCGAAGGTGCCGATCATGCCAGTGATGCCGAGCACCAGGCTGTAGTAGGTCGCCACTTCGCCGAGGGTCATGCCTTTCACGCGGATCAGGAACGGCGCGTTCCAGTTCAGGGCGGCATAGCCGACGAAGGCCGAGAGCGCGCTGGAGATCGACACCAGCACCAGCGTGCGCTGCTGGAAGAAGCCGCCGATGGCGGCGAAGAGCGGCGGCGCGGGCTCATGGTCGCTCGCCCCATCAGCCAGCGCGTCCAGCGCGCCGCGCTTCGGCTCGCGGATCACGAACATCACGATCACCGCCATCACCAGGCCGGGCAGCCCCATGGCGTAGAAGGCGGTGCGCCAGTCGTAAGCCTCCGCGATGCGGCCGGCGGCGAAGGCGCCGATCATCGAGCCCACAGGGACACCAAGGGAGTAGATGGCCAGGCCGGTGCCGCGCTGCTCGGGCGGGAAATAGTCCGAAATCAGCGAATAGGACGGAGGCGAACCGCCGGCCTCGCCGACGCCTACGCCCATCCGGTAGAGCGCGAGCTGGAGGAAGTTCTGCGCCGTGCCGCAGAGCGTCGTGAAAAGGCTCCACAGCGCGCAGGCGCCGGAGATGATCCAGACCCGGTTGGCCCGGTCGGCGAGCCACGCCACGGGCAGGCCGAACGTCGTGTAGAAGGCGGCGAAGGCGATGCCCCCCAGCATCCCGAGCTGGGTGTCGGTGAGGCCGAGGTCGGTGCGGATCGGCTCGGCCAGGATCGCGACGATCTGGCGGTCCAGGAAGTTCAGGGTGTAGACGATCGCCAGGACCCAGACGACGAAGTAGCGATAGCCCGTCGACGCCTGAGGCGCCGCACCCGCCTGAACACTCATAGGAATTCTGCCCCCAGCCACCCCGTCCGGCCGGTATTCCGGCTCGAAGAACGGGTACGCGTTTCCGTTGCGCCGGTTGTGGCACGCCCGCGCACGAACCGCCAAGGGGCATTGCGTTTCAGCGACGAAAGCTGGTGGAGGGCCCCCAACTCCGCTGGCGGGACACTCAGAATTCCTGCGAGCCCGGCGGGTTGCCCGGCATCCGGTCGAAAGCTAACTCACCGGGCGGGGCCAACCCGCCCGCAGTCGCGCGCGGGAAATGAACAGCTTTGAGGTAAGGTCCGCCATGGACGCCAGCGTCCTTTCCCGTCCGACCGCCGTAGAAGGTCTCGTGTCGCCCAAGACCCTCACCCACCTGCAAAGGCTGGAGGCCGAGAGCATCCACATCATGCGCGAGGTCGTCGCCGAGTGCGACAACCCTGTGATGCTGTATTCAATCGGCAAGGACTCGGCCGTGATGCTGCATCTGGCGGCCAAGGCCTTCTATCCGTCGAAGCCGCCCTTCCCGCTGCTGCACGTCGACACGACCTGGAAGTTCCGGGCCATGTACGAGATGCGCGAAAGGATGGCGCGCGAGTTGGGCTTCGAGCTACTGGTCCATCAGAACCCCGACGCGCTGGCGCAGAACATCAACCCGTTCGACCACGGCAGCGCCCGGCACACCGACATCTGGAAGACCGAGGGCCTCAAGCAGGCGCTCGACAAGTACGGATTCGACGCGGCCTTCGGCGGCGCGCGGCGCGACGAGGAAAAATCCCGCGCCAAGGAGCGGATCTTCTCGTTCCGCTCGGCCGGCCACCGTTGGGATCCCAAGAACCAGCGTCCGGAGCTCTGGCGACTCTACAATACCCGCAAGAATCCTGGCGAGAGCATCCGCGTCTTCCCGATCTCGAATTGGACCGAGCTCGACATCTGGCAATACATCTATCTGGAGAACATCCCGATCGTGCCGCTCTACTTCTCCGCCGAGCGGCCGGTGGTCGAGCGTGACGGCACGCTGATCATGGTGGATGACGACCGTTTCCCCCTGCGCGAGGGCGAAACCCCGCAGATGAAGTCGGTGCGGTTCCGAACGCTCGGCTGTTACCCGCTGACTGGCGCGGTCGAGAGCACGGCGGCCACCCTGCCCGAGATCATCCAGGAGATGCTGCTCACCACAACCTCGGAGCGCCAGGGCCGGATGATCGACCACGACCAGGCCGCCTCGATGGAGAAGAAGAAGCAGGAGGGCTACTTCTGATGGCCCACCAGAGCGCCCTTATCGCCGAGGACATCGGCGCCTACCTGCACCAGCACGAGCACAAGTCGCTGCTGCGCTTCCTGACCTGCGGGTCGGTGGACGACGGCAAGTCGACCCTGATCGGCCGCCTGCTCTACGACTCCAAGATGATCTTCGAGGACCAGCTTGCGGCCCTTGAGGCGGACTCCAAGCGTGTCGGCACGCAGGGCGGCGACATCGACTTCGCGCTCCTGGTGGATGGCCTGGCGGCGGAGCGCGAGCAGGGCATCACGATCGATGTCGCCTACCGCTTCTTCTCCACCGACAAGCGCAAGTTCATCGTCGCCGACACCCCCGGCCACGAGCAGTATACGCGCAACATGGTCACCGGCGCGTCCACCGCGGACGCGGCCATCATCCTGATCGACGCGCGCAAAGGCGTACTGACCCAGACGCGCCGCCACAGCTACCTGGTCAGCCTGCTGGGCATCCGCCACGTCGTACTGGCGATCAACAAGATGGACTTGGTCGGCTGGTCGAAGGACGTCTTCGACACGATCCTGGCCGAGTATCACGACTTCGCGGCCCAGATCGGCATCAAGCAGTTCACGGCCATCCCGATGTCCGCCCTCAAGGGCGACAACATCACCGAGAATAGCGCCAATACCCCCTGGTACGCCGGGCCGCCGCTGATGCGGTGGCTGGAGGAAGCGCCGGTCGAGGATGACCTCCAGGGCAAGCCTTTCCGCATGCCCGTCCAGTGGGTGAACCGCCCGAACCTCGACTTCCGTGGCTTCTCCGGCCAGGTGGCGTCGGGCGTGATCCGGCCGGGCGACCGCATCAAAGTCCTCCCCTCGGGCCGCGAGAGCACCGTCGAGCGTATCGTGACGTTCCGGGGCGACCTTTCCGAGGCCGTCGCAGGCCAGTCGGTGACGATCACCCTGAAGGACGAGATCGACATCAGCCGTGGCGACGTGATCGCCATGGCCGGCAAGCCGCCCGAGGTGGCCGACCAGTTCGAGTCCACCATCGTCTGGTTCGACGAGGAGCCGCTGCTGCCGGGTCGGCCCTACCTGCTGAAGCTGGGCGCTCGGATGGTCACGGCCCAGGTCACCGAGCCCAAGCACAAGGTCAACGTCAACACGCTCGAGAAGCTGGCCGCCACGCGGCTGGAGCTGAACGAGATCGGCGTCTGCAACCTGGCCCTCTCCGCGCCGATCGCCTTCGACCCCTACGCCGAAAACAAGGACCTGGGCGGCTTCATCCTGATCGACCGGATGACCAACCGTACGGTCGGGGCCGGCATGCTGCACTTCGCCCTGCGGCGCAGCCAGAACATCCACTGGCAGGCCACCGACGTCTCCAAGGCCGCCCGCGCCGCGGCCAAAGGCCAGAAGGCGCGCGTAGTCTGGTTCACTGGACTGTCGGGCTCCGGCAAGTCGACCATCGCCAACCTGCTGGAGAAGCGCCTCGCCGCCGAGGGCCGCCACACCTATCTGCTGGACGGCGACAACGTCCGCCACGGCCTCAACAAGGACCTGGGCTTCACCGACGAAGACCGGGTGGAGAACATCCGCCGCGTCGCCGAGGTCGCCAAGCTGATGGTGGACGCCGGGCTGATCGTGCTCGTCTCGTTCATTTCGCCGTTCCGCGCCGAGCGGCAGATGGCGCGCGAACTGATGGGCGAAGGCGAGTTCGTCGAAGTCTTCGTCGACACCCCGCTGGCGGAGGCCGAGAAGCGCGACGTGAAGGGTCTCTACGCCAAGGCGCGCGCGGGCCAGCTCAAGAACTTCACCGGCATCGACAGCCCCTATGAGGCGCCGGAGAAGCCCGAGTTGCGCATCGACACCACGGCGCTCACCGCCGAACAGGCCGCCGAGCAGATTTTCACCTGGCTGGAAACCGGTTTCGACCCGGGAATCTAGCCTGATCGACAGGACGGTCGCGACCCGCTAGCCACGGGACGTGACCGACCTCAACGCACGCTTCCAGCAGGCCGTGGCCGCCCACCAGGCGGGCGATCTCGCCGCCGCCGAAGCGATGTATCGCGCGCTGCCCGAGCACCCGAAGATTCTGCAGAATCTGGGGGTCCTGCTTGCCGCCGTGGGTCGCCACGTCGAGGCCGAAGCCGCGTTTCGCCGGTCGCTGGAGCTGGCGCCGGGCGTTCCGAGCGCAGAGAACAGCCTTGGCCGCCAGCTCATGGCCCAGGGCCGCTACGCCGAGGGTTGGCCGCTGATGGAGGCCCGGCGTCGCGATCCCGCGACGCCCATGCCCCGCCTCGCCTTGCCGTCACCGGAGTGGATGGGCGAGCCGCTGGCAGGTCGCCACATCGTGATCCTGGGCGAGCAGGGTTTCGGCGACCAGATCATGTTCGCCCGCTTCCTGCCGCTGCTGCAGGGTGAGGGCGCACGCGTCAGCTTCGTCGTGGGGCCGCCGCTGAAGCGCCTGTTCCAAAGCCTTGGCGTCGAGGTGCTGGCCGGGGACGGCAGCGATCCGATTCCGGCCGGCGACTGCTCGGCCTTCCTCTGTTCGCTTCCCGGCCGGCTGGGCGTCACGCTCGAGAACCTGCCTCCCCCGGCGCCGCTGAGCGCGACCGCGAACGGGCCCGCCGGCGGGATCGGCGTGGTGGTCCAGGGGCGGCCGAGCCAGGCCAACGACCGCAATCGCTCCATGAGCCCCGCGGCCGCAACCCGCCTACGCGCCCTGGGCCGCGACCTGTCGCCCGAGGCCACCGGCGCGCGCGACTTCCAGGAGACGGCGGACATCATCGCCGGGCTTGACCTGGTTATCACGGTCGACACCGCGATCGCCCACCTGGCCGCCAGCCTTGGCAAGCCAACCTGGATCCTGCTGGCCCAGATCGGCACCGACTGGCGCTATGAGCGCGGCCGCGACGACTGTCGGTGGTATCCATCCGCGCGCCTGTTCCGCCAGCCAACGGCCGGTGACTGGGACAGCGTGCTGAGCACCGTCGAAGCCGCCCTGGCTCGACGCTAGAACTCCAGGACGATCTTGCCGAAGTGCTCGCCCGCAGCCATGGCCGAGAAGGCGGCCTTGGCGTCGGTCCAGGCGAAGACCTTGTCGACCACGGGCCGGATCTTGTGCAGCTCGATCGCCCGGCACATCGCCTCGAACATGTCGCGCGAGCCGACGAACACGCCCTGAAGCTTGGCCGCATTGCCGATCAGGCCCGCGGGATTGAACGGCTCGCCCGCCCCGGCGACCACGCCAATGATGGAGATATGCCCGCCGATCCGGATAGCCTTCATGCTCTCCTGGATCGTGCCGCCGCCGCCGACCTCCATGATGAAGTCGGCGCCCTTGCCGTTCGTCGCCGCCTTGACCGGCTTCGACCAGCCCGGGGTCGCCTTGTAGTTCACGACGTGGTCGGCCCCGAGCGCCTTGGCCCGCTCCAACTTCTCGTCGGAGGACGAGGTGATCAGGGTGCGATAGCCGGCGGCGTGGGCGAACTGCAGGCCAAAGATCGACACCCCGCCGGTGCCCTGCAGCACGACGGTGTCGCCGGGCTGAAGGTTCGCATCCTCGAACAGGGCCCGCCAGGCGGTGAGCGCGGCGCAGGGCAGCGTGGCGATTTCGTGGTCGGTCAGGAAGTCCGGGACCTTCGACAGGCCTTCCTGATTGAACGTCTGCAGCTCCGCGCCGGCGCCCGGGATCGGGAAGCCCAGGGAGGTCACCGCCTTCTCGACCGTCGGCGGCCCCGAGATCCATCCTTGGAAGAACAGGGTCGCGACGCGGTCGCCCGGCTTGAAGCGGGTCACGCCCTCGCCGATCGCCTCCACCACGCCGCAACCGTCCGAGAAGGGCGTGATCACATCGGTGGTGGTGGCCGAGCTGCGGCCGTACATGCCGTTGACCATCAGCCAGTCGCGATAGTTCAGCGACGCAGCCTTCATCCGCACGAGCACCTCGCCCGGACCGGGCTTCGGGTCGGGCAGCTCCACGATCTTGATGGCGTCCAGGCCCCACGGGGCGGCGACGTTCAGTGCGCGCATTTTGGTCCTCCGACCCCGATTTGGAGCCGGGGTCAGGCCGCCCGCAAGTGTGTCGTCACGTCAGGGTCGGACGCTGGGCAACACGGCGCTCTCGCCCCATTGGCCCGGGTCGTGACCGAACACCATCACCGTGTCCGGCCCGCGAAGCGCCATCAGCCGGTCCAGCGCGCGGTTCATCGCCGCCTGATCGGCGAAGGGCGGGAAGGTGCGTGTCGCAGCGTTCTCCGCCGTATAGCAGGCGTCGCCGACCAGAATATGGTCCCCCTGGCCGCTCCGCACCCGCAGCGACTGATGCCCCGGGGTGTGCCCGTAGCTGGGGATGCAGGTGACCGCGCCGTCGCCGAACAGGTCGTGCTCGCCGTCGACCAGTCGCACTTCGTGGCCAAGGTCGTAGAAGCGGCGCGGCAGGAAGTAGCGCCGCGCGGTCTCGTCGTCGGCGCCGGCCGCCCACTCGCGCGACTGGACGACGACGGTGGCGTTCGGCAGGAGGTTCAGCCCGCCCGCATGGTCGAAATGCAGATGCGAGAGCACGACGTAGCGCACCCTGTCCGCATCGATCTCCAGGCGCTCAAGGTGGCTGGTGATCGTCTCCTCGGGCGTCAGGGAGACGTCCATGCCCTGGCGGCGAAGCTGCTCTCGGTAGGGGTCGTCGTGCTGCTGCATGTCGTCGTGAAGGCCCGCGTCGAACAGGGCCACGCCCTCCGGATGCTCGATCACGTAGAAGGGCACCGGTACCGTGACCCGGTCCGCCGCCATGCCCATGCCGGCGCCCGAGCTATGGAACTGGCCGCACACGCAGCCGAACAGGCGAGTCATCGTCGCTCCCTTCTCAGGCAGGATCCAGGCGGCGCACTCCATACAGCCTGAGCGCCCCGATCAACCCCGCGACGCACATCGCCGACATCAGCAGGTAGCCCTGCGCGCCGAAGCGGTCGAACAGCGGGCCGGAGGCCATCGTCGCCACGCCCATCAACACGCCGCCGGAGAGGGCGGAATTGATCGCCTGCGCCGCCGAGGCGTTCCGCGGCGTCGACAGCCGCTCCACGAGCTGCAGCGAGGCCAGGAACGTCGCCGCGAAGCTCAGCACATGCAGCGGCTGCAGCAGCAGGATCAGCCAGAGCGGCGGGGAGAACGCCAGGGCGGTCCAGCGGACAATGGCCGCAACTGCCCCCAGGGCGAGCAGGTTGCGCGGACCCACACGCCTCCGCCATGGCTCCATGAACCACAGGAATATCACCTCGACGGCCACGGCGATGCCCCACAGGACGCCGGTCAGGCTCTCCGGGATGCCCTGCTGTTTCCAGGCCAAGGTCGAGAAGCTGTAGTAGAAGGCATGGCCCGACTGGATCAGGCCGGCGGATACGGCCGCGAGCATGAAGCCAGGATCGCGCAGCAGGTCGCCGAGGCCCGCAAACCGGTCGGACGCCGTGGCGACGTGCCCCTCCTCATGTACCGGATCGGGCGGCAGCAGCACCCGCGCCGCCAGCGCCGTCAGCGCCACCGCCGCAACCATCCAGACGAGCACGAGGTCGGGCGAGCCCCAGGTGAGGATCGCGCCCATGGTGACGTTGGCGATGATGAAGGCCACCGAGCCGATGCCGCGCGGCCAGCCGTAATTGAACCCATCGCGCCGGGCCCGGTTCAGCACGATCACGTCGGTTAGCGGCGAGAGCGTCGAAAAGGTGGACGAGGCGGCGAACCACACCACCGTCCATCCGGCGAAGCCCAACGGCAGGGCCATGGCCGCATAGGCGCCGGTGACGCTGAGCGCCATCACGATCAGGGCCGTGCGCCGCAGCCGGAAGCTGTCGGCCCACACGGCGATCAGCGGCGCCGTGAACGCGCGCGCCAGCATCGGCAGCGACAGGATCAGCCCGATCTGCGCGCCGTTGAGGCCCTGGTGGGCGAACCATACCGGCAGATAGGGCGAGCTGACGCCCGTGCCGACGAAGATCGCCGAATAGAACAGGCCCAGGCGCACGGGGAGCGACATGCCCGCCCTCTACACGGAGTCGGAGCCCCTCGCGCTCGGAGGGGCCTTCGAGGGATCAGCCGAAGCGCAGGTGTTCGCCGTCGGCGTCGTAGGCGGCGAACCGGCCGACGGCGCCCAGCCGCACCGCATCGACCATGGACTGCAGCGCCGTTTCAACCTCCATCTTCGACGGAGGCTGTCCATCCCGGCCCGAGAGGCCGGCGGCGAACACGATCTGCCAGGGCGGACCGGCCTGGCGCGACTCCGCCACGAGCGCCGCGAAATCCGCGATCTCCTCAGGGGCCTTGTCCACGCACATCAGCGGCGCGACGGCGCCGCCGCGCCCGGCGAGAAATTGCTCGCGCTGCCCCGCGGTGGCTTCGTCGGGCAATTCGACCGAGGCAAAGGTGAACAGCAGGCGCTGGGGTTGCGGCTGCGCGGCAGCTGCGCTGAGCAGCTGCTGGAAGTGGGAATGCTCGACCATGGCTTCCTCTGCCGGACCTATCGAGCAAGCGCCTTGCGGCTGGTCAAACAACCGGCTGTGCAGGCGCGCTGTCTCCGATCTAAGCTCGTGAACAACGATAAGGGAGGCTCCAGATGGCGCAATCGAACAGCCGTGACCGCCAGCTGCGGGAGCGGGCCGCCGCCGTGATTCCCGGGGGGATGTATGGCCACCAGTCTGTCGGCCTGCTGCCCGACGACTACCCTCAGTTCTTCGAACGCGGCGAAGGCGCGCACATCTGGGACGTCGACGGCAACCGCTACCTCGACTTCATGTGCGCCTATGGCCCGAACCTGTTCGGCTACGCCCATCCAGAGATCGACGCGGCCTTCGTTCGCCAGCTTGGGCAGGGCGACACCCTCACCGGCCCGACGGGCCTGATGGTTGAGCTGGCCGAAACGCTGGTCCGGATGGTCAGCCACGCGGACTGGGCGATCTTCTGCAAGAACGGCACCGACGCCACCACCATGGCCCTGACCACGGCCCGCGCCCACACAAAGCGACGGACCGTCGTCCGCGCCAGGGGCGCCTATCACGGGGCCCTCCCCTGGTGCACGCCGCGGCCGGCGGGCGTGATCGACAGCGACCGGGCTCATCAGGTCTTCTGCGACTACAACGACGTCGCCAGCCTGGAAGCCGCCGTGGCCGAGGCCGGCGACGACCTGGCCGCCATCTTCGCCGCTCCCTTCCGCCACGACGCCTTCATCGACCAGGCCGAGCCCGACGCCGCCTATGCCCGCAAGGCGCGCGAGCTCTGCGACCGCACCGGCGCCCTTCTGGTGGTCGACGAGGTCCGGGCAGGCTTCCGTCTGTCGCGCGACTGTTCGTGGAGCCGGCTGGGCGTGCAGCCCGACCTCTCCACCTGGGGCAAGTGCCTGGCCAACGGCCACCCGTTGTCAGTGATGCTGGGCAATGAAAAGGCGCGGCGCGCCGCCGCCTCGGTCTATGTGACCGGCTCGTTCTGGTTCCAGGCGGCCACGATGGCGGCGGCGCTAGAGACCCTGCGGCTCGTGCGCGAGACCGATTACCTGGAGCGGATCACCGCGCTCGGCGAGCGGCTGCGGGCCGGCCTCGACGCCCGTGCCCGCGCAGCCGGCTTCGGCTTCCGGCAGACCGGCCCCGGAACGATGCCGCTCTTCCTGTTCGACGACGACCCCGACCTCAGGAAGGGCTTCTGCTTCTCGTCCGAGATGCTGAGCCGCGGCGTCTACGTGCACCCCTGGCACAACATGTTCCTCTGTGCGGCCATGACCGAGGCCGACATCGACGGAGCGCTGGATGCGGCCGAGGCAGCCTTCGCCGCGCTGAAGCGCCAGGCGCCGGCGCTCGGCCCTGTCGAGAAGCTCGCCTTTCTGTCCGGAGCCCATTGATGGACGACTACGCCGACTACGACGGCCTCGGCCTCGCCGACCTGGTGTCCCGCCGCGAGGTCAGCGCGGTGGAACTCGTCGACGCCGCCATCGCACGGATCGAGCGACACAACCCGACCCTGAACGCCGTCGTCTACACCGCCTTTGACGATGCGCGCCGCCGGGCCGCCGGCGACCTGCCGGATGGTCCGTTCAAGGGCGTGCCCTTCCTGATCAAGGACCTGGGGATGCCGGTCGCCGGCTGGCCCAACAGCCACGGCAGCCGCTTCGCCCGCGACGTGGTGGACGAGACCGACGGCGGCCTCACCGCCCGATACCGCGCCGCGGGCGTGATCCCGCTCGGCAAGACCAATACGCCCGAGTACGGCATCACCGGCACGACCGAGAGCGCGCACCTCGGCCCCTGCCGAAACCCCTGGAACCCGAGCCACATCGCCGGCGGCTCCTCGGGCGGGTCGGCGGCCGCGGTGGCGTCCGGGATGGTCCCGATGGCCCACGCCTCGGACGGCCTCGGCTCCATCCGCATCCCGGCTGCCTGCTGCGGGCTGGTCGGCCTGAAGGTGACCCGCGACCGCAATCCGAACCTGCCCGACGGTTTCGACTACGCGCTGGGCAATGTGGTCGACCACGTGGTCAGCCGCACCGTCCGCGACTCTGCGGCGATGCTGGACGCCACCGGCTACCCCGATCCGGCCGCGCCCTACCCGCCGCCGCCCAAGGCCGGCCCTTACCTGGATGAGGTCGGCCGCAGCCCCGGCAGGCTGCGCATCGCCTGGTCGTCGGAGACGCCCTCGGGCCGCCCTATCGATCCTGAGATCCAGGCCGCCCTTGAGCGGGTCGCCGACATGCTGAAGGGCCTTGGGCACGAGGTCGTGGAGAAGGGCCTCGGCATCGACTACCGCGCCCTCTACGCCTCACGCGGGGCCGCGGCCGCCTCGAACTTCGCCGCCGGCATGGCCCGCCTCATCGAGCGTGTCGGTCGCGAGCCCGAGGAGCACGAACTCGAACCGCTCACCTGGGCGACCCTGAAGGCCGGCCGCCGCCAGAGCGGCGCCGACGCCTTGCGCTCGCTGCAGGAGACGCGGATGCTCAACCGGCAGACGCTCGCCTTCTTCGAGGACGTGGACGTCTACCTGACCCCTGTGCTGGGAACGCCGGTCCCCGAGATCGGCTTCATCGACCCGGTGAACCTGGAGCCCAAGGAAGTGAACCGCCGCCAGGGCCGCGTCTTCCCGTTCACCCCGCCCTTCAACTTCTCGGGCCAGCCGTCGCTGAGCCTCCCGCTGGAGATGGACGCCGCCGGCCTGCCCATCGGCATGATGTTCACGGCCCGCTACGCCGACGAGGCGACGCTGTTCCGGCTCGCGGGCCAGCTCGAGAAGGAAGCGCCCTGGAAGGATCGTCGGCCGCAGGTGTGGGGCTAGTCGACGCGACGCCATAACTGCGCCATGACCGCAGCTCAGCCATGGGTACACGGGGCGAGCCCGGAGACCACGCTTCTGGACGACCGCACATGACCTGCTGGACCCGACGCAACTGGATGACCCTGGCCGCGATCGGCGGCTTCGTGGCGGTGGCGGTCGGTGCGTTCGCCGCGCACGGGGTCAGCGATCCGCAGGCCAAGGAATGGCTGCGGACGGGCTCGACCTATGGGTTCATGCACACCATGGCCACCTTCGCCTGCGCGACCTTCATGAACATCGGCGCCCGGCGCGCCCGGCTGGCTCCGGCGTTCTTCCTGTCGGGCGTCGTGATCTTCTCGGGCACGCTCTACGCCATGGCCCTGGGCGGTCCCCGCTGGCTGGGGGCGATCACCCCCCTCGGCGGCACGCTGTTCCTGATCGGCTGGGGTATCCTGGCCTGGGCGGCCCGCGGGGTCGATCCGCAGGACTAGCCGCGTCGGGGCAAGGCCAGGGTGCGCAGGGCCAGCGCCGACCCGGCCAGGGCCAGCAGCATTGTGAACGCCATCGGCCGCGCGCTGGCATCGTGGAACGCGCCGGACACCGCCGCCGCCAGCGCGCCGGCCGCGAACGAGGCCGCGCCGAGCAGCGCCGACGTGGAGCCCGCCCGCACGGGATCGACGCTGAGCGCCCCGGCCATGGTGTTGCCCTGCATGAAGCCATAGCTGGACAGCAGCAGGAACAGCAGCGGAAGCACTGTCCACCGCTCACCGACCCCGGTTCCGGCCGCCAGGGCCAGGAGCAACGCGAGGAACAGCGCAACTAGGCTGGCGCGGCCCAACACCTGGTCCGGCGTCAGCCGCCGCAGGACCAGGCGGTTCACCTGCCCCGACCCGATCACCGCCAGGGCATTGAGGCCGAACAGCCAAGGGAACACCTGCGGCGAATATCCGTAGACGCCCATGAGCAGTCCGGGTGCGGACGAGATGTAGGCGAACAGCGTCGCGCCGTTCAGCGCCCCGGCCAGGGCGTATCCGAGCAATCGTCGCTGGCGCAGCAGCGCCAGGTAGGACTGAAGGGGGTTCTCGCGCGCCGCCTGCTGGGCGGTCGCCTCCGTGCGCGACTCCCGCAGGCGCAGGAACGCCGCCAGGCCTACGGCCGCGCCGAATGCGGCCATGAACCAGAAGTTCAGCCGCCAGCCGCCGAAGGTCAGCAGCAGGCCGCCGAGGATGGGGGCCAGGATCGGCGCCAGCCCCATGATCAGCATCATCAGGCTCAACATCCGCGCCGTCTCAGTATGGTCGAAGCGGTCGCGCACGACGGCGCGGGACACGACGCCGCCCGCGCAAGCGCCGAGAGCCTGCACGAAGCGCGCGGCCAGAAGCATCTCGACCGAGGTCGCCAGGGCGCAGGCCACGGAGGCGGCCGCGAAGATCACCACGCCCAGCAGGATCGGCGCGCGGCGCCCCGTCCGGTCCGACGCCGGACCGTAGAAGAGTTGCCCTATCGCCATGCCCGCAAGGAAGGCGGCCACCGTCGATTGGGTCGCGCTGGCGCTGGCCTTCAGGTCTGCCCCGATCGCCGGCAGGCTGGGCAGGTACATGTCGATGGCCAGCGGACCCATGGCCGTCAGCGAACCCAGCAGGATCACCAGCCCCCAGGGCGTGGAAGGCGGCGCGGGATGGGAGTCGTTGGCGGACGTCACGGCGCCTATGCCCTACTGGTGGCGCCGGCGCGGGGAAACCCTAAAACGACCGCTCGCGCCGCCAGGATCTTGGGGAAGAAACGGATGTCGACGCTGGAGACCATGATGCCGCCCGTAAAGCGGGCGACCGTGAACGGGATCGAGCTGGCCTGGTACGAGGCCGGTCCTCGCAAAGGCGTGCCGATCGTGCTTTGCCACGGCTTCCCCGAGCTCGCGTTCTCCTGGCGTCACCAGATCAAGGCGCTCGGCGACGCGGGGCGCTGGGTGATTGCGCCCGACCAGCGTGGCTATGGCCTGTCCGGAAAGCCCGCCTCCGTCACCGACTATGACATCGACCACCTGACCGGCGACCTCGTCGGCCTGTTGGACCACCTTGGCGTCGAGAAGGCGATCTTCGTCGGTCACGACTGGGGCGGCATCGTCGCCTGGCAGATGCCGTTGATCCACCCGTCGCGGGTCGCGGGGGTCATCGGGCTCAACACGCCGTTCATCCCGCGCGCCCCCGCCGACCCGATCGCGATCATGCGCAAGCGGTTCGGTCCCGACATGTATATCGTCTGGTTCCAGAACCCGGACGAGCCGGAAGCGGTGCTGGGCGAGGACACCACCAAGACGATGCGCTTCTTCATGCGCCGCCCCGCGGCCCTGGCCGCCACGGCGGGCGGCGGGCTGTCGGGGGACGGCGCGGGCGCTTCCACGTTCGCCTTCCGCGACATGCTGCGGATGTGGGACGGCAAGTCCGGGGCGGAGCAACTGCTCTCCCCTGAGGAGTTGGCGGTGTTCGCCGACGCCTTCCGCGAGGGCGGCTTCTTCGGCCCGGTGAGCTGGTACCGCAACTTCACCCGCAACTGGCATCGTGCCGAGACGTTGCCCACGCGGGTCGACGGCATACCTTGCCTGATGATCACCGCCGAGCTCGACGCCGTGCTGTCGCCGGAAATGGCCGAGCCGATGGTTCACTTCGTGGGCGACCTCGAGACCCACATGGTCAAGGGTTCAGGCCACTGGACCCAGCAGGAGAAGCCGGAAGACGTGAACCGCCTCATGCTGGACTGGCTGGACAGGCGTTTCCCGAAGTAGAAGGGCGCATGGAAAGAAATACCCCGCCGCCCGGCGTCTCCGGCTACTCGAACCGGCGCGGGCTGTTCCCGGACAATGAACCGTTCGCCAGCGGCTACCTGTCCACGGGCGGCCCGCACGAGATCTTTTACGAGCAGTGCGGCAACCCGAACGGCAAGCCGTGCGTGATCCTGCATGGTGGGCCTGGCGGGGCGATCAACCCGACCATGCGGCGGTTCTTCGATCCGTCGAAGTGGCGGATGGCGCTGTTCGACCAGCGCGGCTGCGGCCGCAGCCGACCCAACGCCAGCCTGGACGACAACACCACCTGGTCCCTGATCGAGGACATCGAGCGCCTGCGCGAACACTTGGGCGTCGAGAAGTGGTGCGTCTTCGGCGGCTCGTGGGGGTCCACCCTCGCCCTCGCCTACGCCATCAAGCACCCCGAGCGGGTCGAGAGCCTCGTCCTGCGCGGCATCTTCCTGCTCACCGACCGCGAGCTGCGATGGTTCTACCAGGACGGCGCCTCGATGCTGTTCCCCGACGCCTGGCAACGGTTCTGCGCGCCCATTCCCGAGGCCGAGCGCGGCGACATGATGTCGGCCTACCACAAGCGGCTGGTCCATCCCGATCGGCGGGTCCAGGCCGAGGCCGCCGCCGCCTGGAGCCAGTGGGAGGGCGACACCATCTCGATCCGCGGCCCCGAGGCGCGACCGTCGAAGTTCAACGAGATCGACTTCGCCATCGCCTTCGCCCGCATCGAATGCCACTTCTTCGTCAACGGGGGCTTCTTCCCGGAGAAGGACTGGATCATCCGCAACGCCGATCGGCTGGCGAACATCCCGGGTTGGATCGTGCAGGGTCGCTTCGATGTGGTGACCCCGATGGAGAGCGCCTGGCGGCTCAAGGGCGCCTGGCCACAGGCCCGCTTCGAGGTGGTCTGGGACGCAGGCCACGCCTCGACCGAGCCCGGCATCGTTGACGCCCTGGTGCGCGCGACCGACCAGGCGCTGCGGCTTTAGACGAAGCTGCCCTTCCCGCTCGTCACCTCGGCGTAGCGGTGCACCCGCACCGACTGGACGAGGCCGAAGCCGATCATCACGGTCAACATCACGGTGCCGCCGTAGCTCAGCATCGGCATCGGCACGCCGACAACCGGCGCCAGGCCCATCACCATCGCCCCGTTGATCAGGACATAGAGGGTGAAGGTCGCGGTGACGCCGGCCGCCGCCAGACGGCCGAAGTGGCTGTGGCTGAGATAGGCCGTCCGCAGCGCCATGAAGATCACCGCCGCGTACAGCACCAGCACCGAAACGCAGCCCACGAAGCCGAATTCCTCTGCGAGGGTCGCGAAGATGAAGTCGGTCTGCTTCTCCGGCAGGAAGTTGAGCTGGCTCTGCGACCCCAGGCCATAGCCCTTGCCCAGCAGGCCGCCCGAGCCCAGGGCGATCATGGACTGCAGGCTGTGATAGCCCGTCCCTGACGGGTCCCGCTCGGGATGCAGGAAGTTCAGCACCCGCTCGCGCTGGTAGTCGTGCATCACGAACATGACGAACGGCGGCACGATGGCGAGGAAGGCGGCGACGCCCGCCGCGATGATCTTCCAGGAAAGGCCCGCCAGCACGACGATCGCCGCGCCGGTCATCAGGATCAGCATGGCGGTGCCGAGGTCTGGTTGGTGCGCCACCAGCAGCACCGGCAGGCCGATCATCGCCGCCGGGATCAGCAGCCACCAGGAGAGCCGCGCCTTCTCGGCGGACACGCCATGGTAGAGGCGGGCCAGGCCCAGCACGATGCCCAGCTTCATCACTTCGGACGGCTGGAAGCTGAAGCCGCCGATGGACAGCCATCTCTGGGCGCCGAGCCGGGTGTCACCCACGGCTTCCACAGCGACAAGCAGCAGCAGGCCGATCCCGTAGATGGGATAGGCCAGGGCGAACCAGACGCGCACGTCGATCATCGCCAGGGCGATCATCATCAGGAGGCAGATGCCGAAGCGGATCACATGGGCCGCCGCCCAGGGCGTCCACGACGAGCCGGCGATCGAGAACAGCATCAGCGCGCCAGCGCCCGCGATCAGGCACAGCGCCAGGACAAACACCCAGTCGAGCTCGGACAGCTTGACGACCAGGCGGTCGCGCTCGCCGGGCCGGGTCAGGGCGGAGACAGTCATGCCGGGCCTCGGTCGGGTCGGGTGATCGCGGGCCCGGACGCGGGCGTCGGCGTGTTCTGCGGCGCCATCAGCGGCGCGTCCGGCACGGTGTCGAGCTCCAGGTCGGGCTCCACCTCGGGCAGCGGTAGCGGCTTCTGGATGCGGGAGAGCAGCTCGGGATCCTTGAGCAGGGCGGTGCGCATGATCTCGCGCGCCCGGGGCGCGGCGGCGGTCGAGCCCCCCATGCCGTGCTGCACGATGACCGCCAGGGCGTACCGGGGCGCGTCGAGGGGCGCGAAGGCCACGAACAGGCCGTGGTCCCGCAGGCCCCAGGCGCCGCCCTTACCGCGGGAGCCGCCCTTGTCGTAGTTGCGCACCTGCGCCGTGCCGGTCTTGCCGGCCATCAGGATGTCGCCCAACCCGAGCTGGCTGGTTCGCCACGCGGTGCCGCCCTGCGACTGGTCGGTCACCGCGGCCATGCCGGCGCGTACCCGGTCGATATGCTCCTTGGGGAACGGCAGTGGCGGCACGTCGGAGCCGCGCGGCCACTCCTTGCCGCCTACTGACCGGATCAGCCGCGGGTTCAGCGCCTTGTAGTCGGCGTTGGCCAGTCGCGCGGTCATGACCGCGAGCTGCAGCGCGTTCACCTGCAGGTAGCCCTGGCCGATGGCGTACGAGAGGTTCTCGCCCGGCCACCACGGCTGCATGGCCTCGTTCTTCTTGAAGTAGCGCTTCTTCCAGGCCGGGTCGGGGACGATACCCTTCTTCTGGCCGGGGATGCCGATGTCGAAGGTCTGGCCGAGGCCGAAGGCGCGCGCCGCCTGGGCGATCCGATCCGGCCCCACCCGGAGGGACATCGAATAGAAATAGGTGTCGCACGAGTTCTTGATCGCCTCGTGCAGGTTCTGCGACCCGTGCCCGCCGCGCTTGTGGCAGTGGAAGAAGCGGCCGCCGAACTGCATCCCCCCGCCGCATGAGACGCGGTCCTCGGGACTGATGCCGGCAGACAGGATCGCCAGCGCGGTCATGGTCTTGAACGTCGAACCGGGCGGGTAGAGGCCCGACAGGCACTTGTCGAGCAGCGGCTTGCGCTCGTAGCCGGCCAGAGCCCGGTATTCGGCGCCGGTGAGTCCACGCACGAAACGGTTGGCGTCGAACGACGGCGCGGAAGTCATGCACAGGATGTCGCCGGTACGGCAGTCCATCATGACCGCCCCGCCGCTCTCCTCGCCGAACACCTCCAGCGCCCGGTTCTGGATGTCGACGTCCAGGGTCAGCTGCACCTCCTGCCCGGGGACCGGCGGGATGTCGCCTTCCTCGTCGTGGCGCACTTCGCGACCGTTGGCGTCGACCTCGACCTTCTTGGCGCCCGGTCGCCCACGAAGGGCGGCGTCCAGCGCCTTCTCCACACCCTGCTTGCCGATCCGGAACCCCGGATGGAGCATGATGGGCTCCGGATTGGGCGTCTTCTCGATGTCTTCCTTGTTGACCTTGGCCACGTAGCCGATGACGTGCGCGAAGGCGCCGCCATGGGGGTAGACCCGCACCTCGCCCATGTCGGCTGTCACGCCCGGCAGTTCGGGCGAGCGGACGCTGATCGCCGAGAACTGTTCCCAGCTCATGTCTTCCATGACCGAGACCGGGGCGCGCTTGGGCGCGCTGTTGATGTCGCGTAGCAGGCGGCGCTGACGCGCCTCGTCCAGCGGCACGTAGTTGGCCAGGGTCTTCAGGGTCGCCTCGGTGTCGAGACCCTTGTCCCGCGCCACCAGCAGTCGGAAGTTCGGCCGGTTGGCCGCCAGGATCGCGCCGTTGCGGTCGACGATCACCCCCCGCGGCGCGGGCGCTAGCTTGAAGTTGAACTGGTTGGACGTCGCCAGCTTCTCGTAACGCTGGGTTTCCAGCAGCTGGAGGAAAGCCAGGCGCGCGCCCAGAGCGCCGATCCCCAGGCCGGCAAACGCGCCGAGCAGGATCGCGCGGCGGTGGAACACCCCCTGCCGCTCGTTGACCTCCTCGAAGAAGATGGCGGGCTGCGTCATGGCCGGGTCAGCGGAATCTCACGTCGGCGTCTTCGAACCGCTCAATCAGGCGGTCGGCCACCGGGAACAGGATCACGGTCGCCAGGTACTGCCAACCCATCGAGACCGGGTCGGGCGCGCCCTGGGTATCCAGCATGGTGAAGAGGTAGCCTGCGCCCATCGCAAGTCCCGTGGCGGCTCCGTACCAGACCCAGGTCATCAACCGGCTCTGCCCCGCCAACATGGCCCGGCCGCCCAGCACCACGCCATAGGGCAAAAGGAGGCAGACGGCCCAGAAGCCGACCGGCGTCCCCCAGAGGAGGTCCAGGTAGATCCCGAGGATCATCACACAGATGGGCGCCAGCATCGACGGGCGGATCACCGCCCAGGCGAACACTACGGGCATGGCGAACAGAGGCTCGGGCAGGCCCAGCCCCCAGAAGCGCAGCGGGATGGCGAAGAGCTGGCTGGCCGCCATCACCAGGAGCATCGGCACGCCAAGCCAGCTCCACGGCGAGAGCCCGCGCATGCCCCGGGTGCTCACGGCGTCTTCTCCGCAGGCGTGGCCGCGGCCTTTGCCGCCGGGGCCCTGGCGGGCGGCGCCTTCGCTGGCGGGACGGCGGCGGCCTTCGCCGGCGGCGTCGCGGCCGCTCTTGGCGTCGGCGTGGCCGCAGGCGGAACGGCGCTCGCCGCCTTGGGGGCGGGCGTCGCCGCCGGTGGGATCACCGGCTCAGGCTGGGGGGGCGGCAGGGTGGAAGCCCCCGGGGTCGGCGCCGGAACGGTCATGTGGTCCAGAGCGGCCGTGTTAGCGAGCTGGGTGAAGTCCTCGAACAGCAGGATGCGGACATAGTCCACGGCGGCCTTGTCCGACGCCAGGACCACCCGCCAGCGGCCGTCCAGACCCTTCACCACCACGCCAACAGGCAGGCCGCGCGGAAACACGCCGCCGTCGCCGGAGGTCAGGACCCGGTCGCCAGCCTTCACTGCGTTCTGGCCGCGCAGGTATTCCAGCTTCGGGTTCGGCCCGCCGTCGCCGGTCAGGATGGCGCGGGCGTTCGTCCGGTCGATCATCACCGGGGTCCGCGAGGCCACGTCGGTGAGCAGCAGCACGCGGCTGACGCCCTCGGTGACGCCCACGACCCGTCCGACGAGGCCGTTCTCGCTCATCACCGGATTGCCTGGCTTCACCCCCCGTTCCCGGCCCACGTTGGCCAGTCGGGAATGGGCGAACGGGCCGCGGCTGTCGGTGACGATCCGCGCGGTGGCCATCGGGATAGGCGGGTCGGTCTTCAGGCCCAGGATCGCACGGTAGCGCTCGTTGGTGTCGCGCAGCGCGACGGCGACCTCGCGCCACTGGCGCATGTTCTCGAGTTCGGCGCGCAGGCGACGGTTCTCGGAGACGGCGAAGAAGTAGCCGCGGACGCCTTCGACGCCCTCTCCGGTCAGCCGGCCCGGCGTCGACAGCGCATCGCCCACCGGCGCCATGACCCGGTCGGACAGGGTGCGGGGATTGCCGTAGGCGTCGGTGTCGAACGCCTCGCGACGGTCCGACAGCAGGATCGCCACCGAGACGATCAGCACGACCACGAACACGATCCCCGCCGTCCAGGTCAGGGGGACCTTCAATTCGCCGAGCGGGTTGTCCCTCAAGGACATCTTAGCGTTCCCGCCTGTCGGCGGCCTTTAGGCCAGGGTGGATTCCAGGACGCCCTTCATCCACTTGGGATGCTCGAGCACCTTGCCGCAGCCCAGCGCCACGCAGGACAGCGGGTCGTCGGCCACCGTCACCGGCAGGCCGGTGTGGTCGCGGATCTCGGCGTCCAGGCCACGCAGCAGCGCGCCGCCGCCGGTCAGCATGATGCCCTTGTCGGCGATGTCGGAGGCCAGTTCCGGCGGCGTGGCTTCCAGCGCCATCTTCACCGCGTCGACGATCTGGCCGACCGGCTCCGACAGGGCGTCCGACGCCTGCTTCTCGCTGATGCGAACCTCGCGGGGCACGCCCTGCATCAGGTCGCGGCCCTTCACCTCGATGGACAGCCCCTCGCCGTCGGCCGGCGCACGGGCGGTGCCGATCTCCTTCTTGATCCGCTCGGCGGTGGTCTCGCCGATCAGGAGGTTATGGTTGCGGCGCATGTAGCTGATGATCGCCTCGTCCATCTTGTCGCCGCCGACGCGGACCGAGCGCGAATAGACGATGCCCGAGAGCGAGAGGACGGCCACCTCGGTGGTGCCGCCGCCGATGTCGACCACCATCGAGCCGGTGGGCTCGTGGATCGGCAGGCCGGCCCCTATGGCGGCGGCCATCGGCTCGTCGATCAGGCCCACGCGGCGACCGCCGGCGTTGAGGCAGGAATCGTTGATGGCGCGGCGTTCCACGGCGGTGGCGCCGGACGGCACGCACACGATCACCTTCGGGTTCACGAAGCCCTTCCGGTTGTGAACCTTGCGGATGAAGTACTTGATCATCTCCTCGGCGACTTCGAAGTCGGCGATGACCCCGTCGCGCATCGGACGAATGGCTTCCATGTGGCCGGGGGTGCGGCCCAGCATCTGCTTGGCCTCTATGCCCACGGCATGCACCACCTTGCGGCCGCCGACGTTGCGCAGCGCCACCACCGAGGGCTCGTTCAGGACGATGCCCTTGCCCTTCATGTAGATCAGGGTGTTGGCAGTGCCGAGGTCGATGGCGATATCGTTCGAGATGGCGCCGAAGAGCGAAGAGATCATGCAGGGCCCTGAGGGATTGGGGCTGAAGACGCGTGCCGCAGAGGTCCAAAACGGCTCGGCTGACGCGAGAGCATGCGTCGAGTCGCTACGCTTTGTCCGGGCGGCTTTGACCGTCCCTCTGCCCTGACGAATGTGTCATTTCAAGGCTTAAAGAGCGGTGTGCGCTTTCGCGCCGCGCGCGAGCGCTCCGAAGGCCATTTGCCGCGGAATCGCCGGAATCTTCGCGCAGGGCGGGAAATTCGAGCTCTACCGTTCGTTGTCGGGCGGCGGCGACAGCCGGCGCTCGAGCCGCAGCAGCGTCAGGACGACGGCGAAACCGAAGACCGTCAGCAGCGCCGACAAGGCGTGGGCCCGGCCCCACTCCAGCGCCTCCACCGACTTGAAGATCTCGATCGAGACCACGTTCGTGATCCCGGGGATCGCTCCGCCGATCATCAGCACCACGCCGAACTCGCCGATCGTGTGGGCGAAGCTGAGCACCGCGGCCACCACATAGCCCGGCAGAGAGAGAGGCAAGGCGACGCGGACGAAGGTGTCGAGACCCGAGGCGCCCAGGGTCGCGGCGGCGTCCAGGTGGTCCTCGCCCACAGCCCGGAAGGCGTTCCGCAAAGGCTGGACCGCGAACGGCAGCGAATAGACAACCGATCCGATCACCAGGCCGGTGAAGGTGAACGCCAGGGTCCGGACGCCCAGGGCTTGCAGCGGCGCCATCAGTGGACTTTCCGGCCCCAGGGCGATCAGCAGGTAGAAGCCCAGCACCGTCGGCGGGAGCACGATGGGAAGCGCCACCACCGCTCCGACCGCCTCGGTCCACCGCGAACGGCTGCGGGCCAGCCACCAGGCCAGGGGCGTCGCCAGCACCAGCAGGATCGCCGTCGTGGCGCCCGCCAGCTTCAGGGTCAGCAGCAGCGTGTCGGCGAGACCGCTCAAGGGACCTCGTAGCCGTACTTGCGAATGATCGCCCTCGCCTCACCTCCCTTGAGGAAGGCGACGAACGCTTTGGCGGCGGGGCTCGCCGCGCCTGCCTTCAGCAGCACGGCCTGCTGATCGATCGGCGAATGGAGGCCGGCAGGCACGATCCACCGCGATCCGCCCTTCACGTCCGCGACCTGAGACAGCGCCACGAAGCCGAGCTCCGCCGCACCGGTGTCGACGAACTGAAAGGCCTGGGTGATCGAAGTCCCCTGCACCAGCTTCGGCGCCAGCGCCTTGTCGACGCCCAGGGCGCGCATCGTCTCGACGGCGGCCTGGCCGTAGGGCGCGGTCTTCGAATCTGCGATGGCGATCTTCTCGAAGCGGCCGGTTTTCAGCACCAGCCCTCGGCCGTCCACCAGCCGCGGCGCTTTCGAATAGAGCACCAGCCGGCCGACGGCGTAGGTGAAGCGGCTGCCGCCCACCGCCAGTCCCTCGGCCTCGGCCTTCTCGGGCCGCTCGCGGTCCGCCGACAGGAAGACGCCGAACGGTGCGCCATGGGCGATCTGCGCATAGAACTGGCCCGAGGAGCCGAAGCTCAGCGTCGCATCATGCCCGGTCCGCGCCTTGAACCGCGCGGCGATCTCCCTGGCCGGCTCGGTGAAGTTGGCCGCCACCGCCACCTTCACCTCGGCGGCGAAGACTGGACCGGCGAGGGCCGTCAAAGCCAGGGCCAGCAGAACGAAAACGCAGCGCATGCGGACTATCCTGCGACCCATCGAAAGCGTTATGTACCGTGACTGCATAACGGAGAAAAGTGTGCTGAGCGCCACAGTCATGCTGGAGCGGGCGGGCCTGCCCCGGGTGGCGCTCACCCGTATCGCCCTTCTCGAGGCCATCGACGAACTGGGCTCGATCAGCGCCGCCGCGCGCCAGGCGGGCCTATCGTACAAGGGCGCCTGGGACGCGGTTCAGGCGCTAAACAACCTCTTTGACGCCCCACTCGTGGCCGCAGCGCCCGGAGGTCGCGCCGGCGGCGCCGCGGGATTGACGGCGCGTGGCCGTGCGGCCGTCGCCGCATTCCGGCGTGTTCAGGCCGAGATGGACGCCGCCCTGGCCAAGCTGGACCAGGGTCTCGGATCCGAGATGTTCTGGAGCCTCGGCATGAAGACCAGCGCCCGCAACGCCCTCCGCGGTCGGATCGTCCGGCTGACCGCCGGCGCGGTGAATACGGAGGTGACGCTGCGCTTGGGTGACGGGCTCGACCTCGTGGCGGTGGTCACCGGCCAGAGCGCGGAAGACCTGGGCCTGGCCGAGGGCGCGGCCGCGATCGCGCTCATCAAGTCCAGCTTCGTTGTCCTCGCCAAGGGCGAGGGCCTGCGCACCTCGGCGCGCAACCAGATCCAAGGCGTCGTCCAGAGCCGGGAGGACGGCGCCGTGATGAGCGAGGTTCGCCTCGATATCGGCGCCGGCAAGACCCTTGCCGCCTCGATCACGCTCGAAAGCGCCCAGGCGCTGGAGATCGCGCCGGGCGACCGCGTCACCGCACTCGTGAAGGCGCCACACGTGATCCTCGCGGTGGAATAGCCTTGGCCGCGGGGATTCGGGGGCTTATGGCAGCCGCCACACTGCCTCGGAGAGCATAATGAGCGGCGACGAATTCGTCTTTGACGAAGCCAGCGGCGAGTGGATCAGTGCGGCCGAGGCCGCCGAGCGCGCCGCGGCCGCCGGACAGGTCGAGGTGCGCGACTCCGTCGGCAACCTGCTGGCCGATGGCGACGCCGTCGTGCTGGTCAAGGACCTGAAGGTGAAGGGCGCCGGCCAGACGCTGAAGCGTGGCACGATGATCCGCTCGATCCGCCTCACCGGCGACCCTCAGGAGATCGACTGCCGTCACGAGAGCATCAAGGGCCTCGTCCTCCGTGCCGAGTTCGTGAAGAAGGCCTGAGGCTAGCCGAGCGCCGTCAGCACGACACCGGCCGCGGTCAGCACTCCGCCGATCCACTGGCGCAGGTTCAGCCGTTCGCGGAACAGGCGCCGGCCCACCGCCGCGGCGATAGGCGTCTCGATGACCCCGACGGCCCGCACGGGTCCCGCCGGCGCGAGCGCCAGGGCGCCGAACCAGCAGGCCGAGGCCGCGGCGCCACAGGCCCCTGCCCCCAGCGAGGCGCGCCAGGAGGCCGCGACCGCTCTCAGCGCCGCCGGCCGCGTGACTGCCAGGATCGCGCCCAGCATGACGGTCTGGTAGGCCTGGGCCGTCACGACGCCGGCCATGGCGGCGTAGATCGGATGATCCGGCTCCAGCGCCAAGCCCGACTGCCGGTAGCCGTTCAGCGACACCGCGAAGAAGGCGCCCGACGCCAGGCCCAGGAGCGCGCCCGGGCCCGCACCCTTGACGTCGTCCGCCTTGGGCCAGGACAGCACCGCCAGCCCGACCGTCGCCACGGCCACGCCGGACCAGGCCGCGCCCGAGAGCCGGTCACCCAGAGCCAGCCAGCCCAGCAGGGCGCCGAACGGCAGCGAGCATTGCTGCATCATCGTCGCGACGGCAAACCCCGACCGGCGCATGGCCAGCAACAGGGCGGCGGTGGCCGCGACCTGCGCCGTCGCGCCCGATAGCACGCCGATCCAGAACCGGAGCGTGGGCGTCGGGTGGGCGTCGGGCGTCAGCGCAGCGACGGCGGCGAACATGGCCAGCGAGAACGGCAGGCCGAACAGGAACCGCACCAGCGTCGCGCCCCAGGGGCCGGCGTCGCCCACGAGCCCGCGCTGCAGCGCATTGCGCGCCACCTGCAGCGGCGCCGCCGCGGCGGTCAGGATGATCCAGAGCATTCTGCACAGTCCCAGTCCCTCCCCTTCATGGGGAGGGTGGCTCTCGAGAGCGCGAGCGGGGTGGGGAGAGCGGGTGAAGTCAGCGGCGGGACGAGGCTTCCCTGCCCCGCTCTCAGCACGAGCATCCCTCCCCATGAAGGGGAGGGATTGGCGTTGGGCCCTAGAATCCGCTCGCGACCTTGGCCGACGGCGCGCTCTTCTCCTTGCGGGCGAAGAGGTTGTTGAGGGCGTTCACATAGGCCTTGGCCGACGCGGTCAGGGTGTCGGTGTCGGCGGCCGAGCCGGTGGCGATCCGGCCATCTTCCTCGAGCCGCACCGAGACCTGGGCCTGGGCGTCGGTGCCCTCGGTGACGGCGTGCACCTGGAACAGGCGCAGAATCGCCTCGTGCGGCACCACGGCGTGGATGGCGTTGAACACCGCGTCGACCGGACCATCGCCGGTGGCATTGGCGCTCTTCTCCTCGCCGTCGATGGTGACGGTCAGGAACGCTTCCTGCGGCCCCTCGGTGCCGGCGATCACGCGCAGGTGCTTGACCTGCACCTTGTCCGAGCTGCTCGCCAGGGCGTCGTCCACCAAGGCGATGATGTCGTCGTCGAAGACGTGCTTCTTCTTGTCGGCCAGGTCCTTGAAGCGCTGGAACGCCTCGTTCAGGGCGTTCTGGCCCAGCTCGTAGCCCAGGTCCTTCAGCTTCTCGCGGAAGGCGTGGCGGCCCGAGTGCTTGCCCATGACCAGGTTCGACTCGATCTGGCCCACGTCCTCGGGCTTCATGATCTCGTAGGTCTCGGCGTTCTTCAGCATCCCGTCCTGGTGGATGCCGCTCTCGTGGGCGAAGGCGTTCTTGCCGACGATCGCCTTGTTGAACTGGACCGGGAAGCCGGTGATGGCCGAGACGTAACGGCTGGCGCGGGTGATGTGCTGGCTCTCGACGCCGGTCATGAACGGCAGCCGGTCACCACGCACCTTCAGCGCCATCACGATCTCTTCCAGCGCCGCATTGCCGGCCCGCTCGCCGATGCCATTGATCGCGCATTCGATCTGGCGCGCCCCGCCCTGTACTCCGGCGATGGAGTTGGCGACGGCCAGCCCCAGGTCGTTGTGGCAGTGGGTGGAGAAGATCACCTTGTCGGCGCCCGGCACGTTGGCGATCACGTCGCGGAACAAGTCGGCGTATTCCGACGGATAGGTGTAGCCCACGGTATCAGGCAGGTTGATCGTGGTGGCGCCGGCCTTGATCGCTGCCTCGACGCAGCGCAGCAGGAAGTCGCGCTCGGTGCGGGTTGCGTCCTCGGCCGACCATTCAACATCGTCGGTGAAGTTGCGGGCGTGGCCGACCGAGCGGGTCACCATCTCCAGCACCTGCTCGGGCTCCATCTGCAGCTTCCACTTCATGTGGACCGGGCTGGTGGAGATGAAGGTGTGGATGCGGCCGCGCTTGGCGGGCTTGATGGCCTCGGCGCAGCGCTCGATGTCGGCGGCGCCGGCGCGGGCCAGGCCGCAGACGACGCTCTCGGTGACAATCTGCGAGATGGCGCGGACGGCCTCGAAGTCGCCGTTCGAGGCGATCGGGAAGCCCGCCTCGATCACGTCGACCTTCATGTCTTCGAGGATCTTCGCCAGCTCCAGCTTCTCTTCGTGCGACATCGACGCGCCGGGCGACTGCTCGCCGTCGCGCATGGTGGTGTCAAAGATGATGACGCGGTCGCGCTCGGAAGCGGCGGTGGGTACGGAAGCGGTCATTTTTCAGTCTCTTCGCGGGATTTCAGTCTTCGGGCGGAGGTTGAGAGCCCCCTGAACGCCCGGCCGCGAACGTGCGCGTGCCTAGAGAGGCGCCC
>JBKOYY010000106.1:0-13203 GCA_046725615.1 Pseudomonadota bacterium | reverse complement strand
CGACATAGCGTTGCTGGCGCGGTTCGAGCTGGGTCCGCTGCAGCGCGCGGGCCATCCCCAGCACGCCGTTGAGGGGGGTGCGCAGCTCGTGCGTGACCATGGCGAGGAACGCCGACTTGGCCTCGTTGGCGGTGACGGCGGCGCGCTCGGCCTCGGCGAGGGCGGCGGCGGTGCGGACGTTGGCGCGGGCGCTGGCTCCGACATAGCCGAGGAGCAGGGCGAGACCGACGGTGACGGTCACCAGCCCGACGCCCGAATAGCCGCCCATGAAGACCGGCAAGGCGAACCAGAGCGTCGCCGGGGCGATGCCCATGGCCGCGAGGGCGACCGGGGAGCGGAAGGAGAAACCCTGGGCGTGGATCAGGAGCCCGGCCAGGATCGCCAGGGCGGCGAGGCGGAAGGACTCCACGTCGGTCACCCAGAGGCGGACGGCGAGGGCCGACCAGGTGAGGCTGGACATCACCATGCAGCCCACATAGCCGGCGCGCTGGAGACGGCTCATGTGCTCGCCGCGGGCGACGGGCCGCGTGACGATCCGGGTGATGGTCTCGTGGAAGGCGAACGCGCAGAACCAGGTCAGGGCGAAAGCCGGGCCGAAGATGAGATTGGCGAGAACCGCGGCGCCGACGCCGGCGAGCAGGCGCACGACCAGCACCGCCGCGGCGGTGACCGCGACGACTTCCAGTCGTTCGTCGAGCAGGCTCCAACGCTTGTCGGTCACCGTCGTCCGACTCCAGATCATCCCCCGGCGCCAACCACCCCATGCGGCGCCATGACGCACCACTATGACGCGCAAGTGTGAATGGACCCTTGTTCGCCGAATGCATCTTTTCGGGATCGCGCCGGTCGCGGACCGGTGGAGTTCCTCCCCGGCGCGAATGGCCCTAGGCTCCTCACGGTCAAGGCCGAGGGAGTTCAGATGCTGCTGGCGAAGTTCCTGATCCGGGCGGTGTTCGCCGCCCTGGGCCTCTGGGTGGCCTCGGCCATCGTGCCGGGGGTGCGGGTGGACGACACCGGCACCCTGATCCTGGCGGCGGTGCTGCTGGGGATCGTGAACGCCTTCGTGCGGCCGGTGGTGACGATCCTGACCCTGCCGATCACCATCCTGACCCTGGGCCTGTTCCTGCTGGTGGTGAACGCCGGGATGATCGGGCTGGTGGCCCTGATGCTGGGCGGCTTCCACGTGAACGGCCTGATCGCCGGGATGCTGGCGGCCATCGTCACCGGCATCGCGAGCTGGATCGGCGGCATGGTGATCCGCGACGACCGCCGCTGAGATTCAGCAGGGCGCGGGGCCGGAGAAGTTCCTCGCGAGGTAGCTGGCGTAGGGCTCCATGCCGAGTTTCGCCCGCCGCGCGTCCAGCCCCTCGGGATCCTCGATGGGATCGGGGACCCATTTGCCGGCCTTGCAGCTCATCTGGGAGCCGTAGCGCTGCTTGCGGCCTTCGGTGGTCTCGAGCCGGTCGTACATGAGGGCGAACTGGCTTGGCTCGATCTCGCCCCTGGCGGCCAGCGGCTCCAGCACCGGCACGAAGCGGCGCCAGAGGTCGACGTTCCCGTGCTGCACGATCAGGAAGGCGGCGCGGGACGCCTCCTTGCCGTAGCGGCCGATGGTGAACCAGCCCTCGGGCGGCAGCATCTCCAGAAGGGCCGACTGGTTCGCCTCGTCGATCGGAGTGATCTGCTGCCACATCGCCGTGTAGGCGGCCTTCCGTTCCGCCGGCGGGATCTTCTGGAAGTCGACGGCCATCATGGCGGCGCGTGGCGCCTGCTCCAGGTCGCGCATCCGCAGGAGCTTCTCGGCGTCATCCTTCGGCGGCGGCAGGGCGGCCTGCTCGGCCCGCACCTTGGCGATCGCCGCCGCCACGGGCGCGATCAGGATGCGGGTCTCCGGCGACACCTCGGCCGGGGCGGCCATGATCTGGGCCGCGACGCCCTGGGCCAGAAGCATTGCGCTCAACATGAAGAACCCTCCCGCCGCGCACGCTTACCAGAAGTTGCGACGGGATTGGGGCGCTATCGACCCTTGAAGTCGGGCGCGCGCTTCTCCTGGAACGCCTTCACCGCCTCGCCGAAGTCCTCGGTGCGGATCAGCGGCATGAGCTGCAGGAAGACGTGGTGGACGTGCTCGTTGAAGCCTTCGGAGAGGCCCATGCGCATCATCCGCTTGGCGGCCTGGACCGCGAGCGGGGCGTTGGCGGCGATCTCGGCGGCGAGCTTGCGCGCCTCGGCCTGGAGGTCGGCCTCGGGCACGGCGCGGGAGGCGAGGCCCAGGGACACCGCTTCTTCGCTGGTGAGCGTGCGGCCGGTGAAGATCAGCTCGGCGGCCATGGACCAGCCCACGAGGCGCGGCAGCAGCCAGGTGCCGCCCGATTCCGGGACGATGGCGCGCTTGGTGAAGGCCACGGCCAGCTTCGCGCCCTCGGCGATCAGGCGCATGTCGCAGCCGAGCGCGGTGTCGAGGCCGTAGCCGGCGGCCGAGCCGTTGAGGGCGCAGATCGTCGGGGTGTCGAGGTTGAAGAGGACCGTCGGCGGCGTGGCCCGAAGGTCGAGGTTGGTGGAGGTGGACGAGCCTTCGAGCCCTAGCTTGCCCTGGCTGGCGCCCCGCAGGTCGAGCCCGGCGCAGAAGGCGCGCCCCTTGCCGGTGAGGATGATGGCGCGGACGTCCGGGTCGCGGTCGGCCTTCAGCAACAGCTCGGTGAGCTGGGCCAGCATGGTCCCGGAGATGGTGTTCATCCGGTCGGGGCGGTTCAGGGTGATCGTCGCGATGTGCTCGCTGACGTCGTAGAGCACCTCGTCGTCGAGCACGGCGGCGGAGTCGGCGGGCATGACGGAACCTCCCTCTGATTTTCCGCCAGCCTAGCAAGGCTCCGCCACGTCACGCACGGGCAAAGAAAAAGGGCGGAGCCTTGCGGCCCCGCCCTTCTGTCTCAGTGGCTGTGCGCCGGACTTAGAAGTCCATGTCGCCCATGCCGCCCATGCCGCCGGGCATGCCGCCCGGGGCCGCGCCGCCCTTCTTGGGGGCTTCGACGATGGCGGCTTCGGTGGTGATCAGCAGGCCAGCCACCGAGGCGGCGTCCTGCAGAGCCGTGCGGACGACCTTCGCCGGGTCGATGACGCCGGCCTGCACCAGGTCGACGTACTCTTCCGTCTGGGCGTTGAAGCCGAAGGTCGGCGAGGCGTTCTCGAGCACCTTGCCCACGACGATCGAGCCTTCGACGCCGGCGTTCTCGGAGATCTGCCGGATCGGGGCCTGGAGGGCGCGGCGCACGATGGCGATGCCGGCTTCCTGGTCGTCGTTGTCACCCTTGAAGCCGTCCAGCACGCGGCTGGCCTTCAGCAGGGCGACGCCGCCGCCGGGGACGATGCCTTCTTCCACCGCAGCGCGGGTGGCGTTCAGGGCGTCGTCGACGCGGTCCTTCTTTTCCTTCACTTCGACTTCGGTCGCGCCGCCGACGCGGATCACCGCGACGCCGCCGGCCAGCTTGGCCAGACGCTCTTGCAGCTTTTCCTTGTCGTAGTCCGAGGTGGTGTCCTCGATCTGCTTCTTGATCTGCGAGATGCGGCCTTCGATGCCGTCCTTGTCACCCGAACCGTCGACGATCGTGGTGTCGTCCTTGGTGATGGTGACCTTCTTGGCCTTGCCCAGCATGTCGAGCGTGACGCTCTCGAGCTTGATGCCGAGATCTTCGGAGATCAGCTGGCCGCCGGTGAGGATCGCGATGTCCTCCAGCATGGCCTTGCGGCGGTCGCCGAAGCCCGGGGCCTTGACGGCCGCGACGCGCAGGCCGCCGCGCAGCTTGTTGACCACGAGGGTCGCCAGCGCTTCGCCTTCCACGTCTTCCGCGATGATCAGCAGCGGACGGCCCGACTGCACGACGGCCTCGAGGACCGGCAGCAGCGGCTGGAGCGAGGAAAGCTTCTTTTCGAAGAGCAGGATCAGCGGCTCTTCGAGGTCGGCCTCCATCTTCTCGGCGTTGGTGATGAAGTACGGCGACAGGTAGCCGCGGTCGAACTGCATGCCCTCGACGACGTCGAGTTCGGTCTCGGCGGTCTTGGCTTCCTCGACGGTGATGACACCCTCGTTGCCGACCTTTTCCATGGCCTTGGCGATCATCTCGCCGACCTCGGTGTCGCCGTTGGCGGAGATGGTGCCGACCTGAGCGATCTCGCTGTTGGCCGAGACCTTCTTGGCGTTCGACTTGATCTCTTCGATGACGCGGGCGACGGCCTTGTCGACGCCGCGCTTCAGGTCCATCGGGTTCATGCCGGCCGCAACCGACTTCAGGCCTTCGACCACGATGGCCTGAGCCAGCACGGTGGCGGTGGTGGTGCCGTCGCCGGCCTTGTCGTTGGTCTTGGAGGCGACTTCACGGATCAGCTGGGCGCCGAGGTTCTCGAAGCGGTCGGCCAGCTCGATTTCCTTCGCCACCGACACGCCGTCCTTGGTCGAGCGCGGGGCGCCGAAGGACTTCTCGATGACGACGTTGCGGCCCTTGGGGCCCAGGGTCACCTTCACCGCGTTGGCGAGGGTGTTGACGCCGCGCAGCATGCGGTCGCGAGCGTCGGAGGAGAAATAGACGTCTTTGGCAGCCATGGCTGGGTCTCTTTCTGAATAGGGTTCTGGAAAAGCGCTGGAGCTGTGCGGGCCTTAGGCCTCGAGCACGCCCAGGATGTCGCTTTCCTTCATGATCAGCAGGTCCTTGCCGTCGAGCTTGACCTCGGTGCCGGACCACTTGCCGAACAGGATGCGGTCGCCGGTCTTGACGTCGAGCGGCTGGATCTTGCCGCTTTCATCGCGAGCGCCGGGGCCGACGGCGATCACTTCGCCTTCCTGCGGCTTTTCCTTCGCGGTGTCGGGGATGATGATCCCGCCCTTGGTCTTCTCTTCTTCCTCGACGCGCTTGACGAGGACGCGATCCCCAAGAGGACGAAACGCCATGATTTTCTCTGCTCCGTGCGAGACGGTTGAATGTCTGTGACGTAGCGCCCGGGCCGACTGTTAGCAGTCTCGGCCCGTGAGTGCTAACGACCGCGGGGAGGTAGGGAAGCGGCGTTTTCGAGTCAAGGGCGTCGCGCGCAGGGGTTGGCAATTCTCCCCCGCCTCATACTGTCCCGGGAAAACCTGGGAGGTCCGCAATGGGGCTGCAAGCCGTCCTGCAGAAGATCGTCCGTTCCGGCGACCTGACCGTGAAGCTGCCCGGCGGCGGGCAGGTCCGGCTGGGCGACGGCACGGGGCCGGCGCTGGTCTGCCGGGTGACCTCGGCGGCCTGGGCGGCGCGGATCGCCGCCAAGCCCGGGCTGGGCGTCGGCGAGGCCTACATGGACGGCGGCCTCGTCCTGGAGCAGGGCGGGATCGACGAGTTCATCGACCTCGTGGGCGAGAACGCCAAGTACAAGGTCAGCAAGAAGGGCGGCCTGAAGAAGTGGCTGCGCCGCACGCTGCGCGAGGCGAACGACCGGGTGGCGGCCCGCAAGAACGTCGCCCACCACTACGACCTCTCGTACGACCTCTACCGGCGCTTCCTCGACGAGGACATGCAGTACTCCTGCGCCTACTTCGCCCGGCCGGACATGACGCTGGAGGAGGCCCAGGTCGCCAAGAAGCGCCACATCGCGGCCAAGCTGTGCCTGGAGCCCGGCCAGTCGGTGGTGGAGATCGGCTGCGGCTGGGGCGGCCTGGCGCTGACCCTGGTGGAGGAAGCCGGCGTCGAGGTGGACGCCATCACCCTGTCGGTGGAGCAGCTGAAGGTGGCCCAGGCGCGGGCGGAGGCGAAGGGGCTGGCGCACAAGGCGCGGTTCTCGCTGACCGACTACCGCGACCTCAAGGGGACCTACGACCGGGTGCTGTCGGTGGCCATGTTCGAAGCCGTCGGGCGGCCGAACTACCAGGAGTATTTCGACGGGGTGGCGCGGCTGATGAAGGACGACGGGGTGGCGCTGGTCCACTCGATCGGCCGTCCGGAAGGCGGGGCGGTGACCAACGCCTGGATCGACAAGTACATCTTCCCGGGCGGCTACAGCCCGGCCCTGAGCGAGGTGATGCCGGCGATCGAGAAGGCGGGCCTGCTGGTCACCGACGTCGAGATCCTGCGCCTGCACTATGCGGAGACCATCCGGCACTGGCGCGAGCGGTTCGCCAGGGTGCGGCCGCAGATCGCCGAGCTGTACGACGAGCGCTTCTGCCGGATGTGGGAGTTCTATCTGGGCATCTCGGAGCAGAGCTTCCGCCACCGCCGCCAGTTCATCTTCCAGATCCAGCTCGCCAAGCGCGTGGACGCCGTGCCGATCACCCGCGACTACATCGGCGAGGCGGAGCGGGCGATGGGCAAGCCGGCGAAGAAGGTGGCGTGAGGCCTTGCTTGGCGCGGCTGAAATGTGTGGAGGCGTCAAATTTCCGCCGCTAGGGTCCGGCCGAAACCCCCGGACCGAAACCACGGTACGTCCCTGTCGGAGAGAACACCCATGCGCCGCGCCTTCGCGCTTGCCGCCACCCTGTCGCTGATCGCCGGCGTCGCGTCCGCCGAGACCTGGACCAAGTACGTGGACGGCCCGAACGGGACCCAGTGGTCCTACGACGCCGACTACACCTACAAGGACAAGCAGACCGGCCGCCTGGTGGTGATGCAGGCGATCTCCAAGCCGTCGGCCAACCTGGGCCCGTCGGCGCCGGGCAAGCCGGACGGCGTGGGCAGCGTCATCGCCATCGACTGCAAGGAAAAGAACCTGATCACGCTGAGCGGCTACAAGCCGTCGGCCCCGCTGGACATCAAGGACAGCTGGCGCAGCGAGACGCCGAAGAAGGCCACCGGCGACGACAACGCCGCCCTGATGGCCGCGGTCTGCCCGCACGTCGACCACGTGCCGGTGAAATAGGCCCGTCGAGGCGGCCGTCGTCGGCCGCCTCCGCCTTTTTCTCCGCCTACCGGATGCCGACAGGCACCCGCTCGGCGTCCTTCTCGGCCTCGGCGCGGGCGTTGAGGCCGCGGTACTTGGCGTACTCGAGTCGGGCGATGGTGCGGTTGTGCACCTCGTCCGGGCCATCGGCGAGGCGCAGGGTGCGCTGGCCGGCGTAGGCCTTGGCGAGGCCGAAGTCGCTGGTGACGCCGCCGCCGCCGTGGGCCTGGATCGCGTCGTCGATCACCTTCAGCGCCATGGTCGGCGCCTGGACCTTGATCATGGCGATCTCGGTCCGCGCGGCCTTGTTGCCGACCTTGTCCATCATGTCCGCCGCCTTGAGGCAGAGCAGGCGGGTCATCTCGATGTCGATGCGGGCGCGGGCGATGCGCTCCTCCCAGACCGAGTGTTCGGCGATAGGCTTGCCGAAGGCGGTGCGGGTCAGCAGCCGCTTGCACATCTTCTCCAGCGCCACTTCGGCGGACCCGATCGTGCGCATGCAATGGTGGATGCGGCCGGGCCCGAGGCGGGCCTGACTGATCTCGAAGCCGCGGCCCTCGCCGAGGATCAGCGAATCCCTGATCGGCACGCGGACGTTCTCCAGCACCACCTCGGCGTGGCCGTGCGGAGCGTCGTCGTAGCCGAACACCGGCAGCATCCGGAGCGTCTTGATCCCCGGCGCGTCCATCGGGACCAGGATCTGGCTCTGCTGCTGGTGCAGCGGAGCGTCAGGGTTGGTCTTGCCCATGACGATCGCGACCTTGCAGCGCGGGTCGCCCATGCCGCTGGACCACCACTTGCGGCCATTGATGACGTAGTCGTCGCCGTCGCGCTCAATGCGGGTCTCGATGTTGGTGGCGTCGGACGAGGCCACCGCCGGCTCGGTCATCAGAAAGGCCGAGCGGATCTCGCCGTTCATCAGCTGCCGCAGCCACCGGTCCTTCTGCTCCCGCGTGCCGAAGCGGTTCAGCACCTCCATGTTGCCGGTGTCGGGGGCGGAGCAGTTGAAGACTTCGGAGGCGAACTCCACCCGGCCCATCATCTCGGCGAGCAGGGCGTATTCCAGGTTGGTGCACTGGAGCCCCTCGAACTGGAAGCTCTCGTCCACGTGCGGATGGCCCGAGCCGGGCGGCATGAACATGTTCCAGAGGCCCGCCGCCTTGGCCTTGGCCTTCAGCTCCTCGACGACGGGAATGACCTTCCAGCGATCGCCTTCCTCGTGCTGCTGCTCGTAGGTCGGTACGGCCGGGTAGACGTGGGCGTCCATGAAGTCGGAGACGCGGGCGATCAGCTCCTTCTGGCGGGCGGAATATTCGAAATCCATCGGGGCGGCTCCGGTTCAAACGATCGTTTGAATGTGATATGCGCCCTGTGGACGAACAGTTGTTTGATTTTTGGCAAGTCTGCGCCCATGGTCGGCGCTTACGATCTTTCGGCATCAGCGCTCTGGGAGGAGTGACCCATGAACAACGTCGCGGCGGAACGCGCGAATTCCAGCTTCGGGCTGAGCCCGCAGGACGAACTCAACGACCTGCGGATGTCGGACAAGGCGCTGCCGCTCTACAACGCGGTGAAGGACTTCATCCGCGACGTCTGCGAGCCGGCGTCCGAGGAATGGCACCGCCTGGGCGAAGGCCGCCCCGACCCGTGGCAGTACGCGCCCGGCCAGCTCGAAGTCCTGGAAGCCGCCAAGGAGAAGGCCAAGGCCGCGGGCCTCTGGAACTTCTTCCTGCCGAACGCCGAGACGGGCGAGGGCCTCTCCAACCTGGACTACGCCTACATCGCGGTGGAGCTGGGCAAGGTGCGCCTGGCGTCCGAGATCATGAACTGCGCCGCGCCCGACACCGGCAACATGGAAGTGCTGGAGCGCGTCGGCACGCCCGAGCAGAAGAAGCAGTGGCTGGAGCCCCTGCTGAAGGGCGAGATCCGTTCGGCCTACTGCATGACCGAGCTGAACACCGCCAGCTCGGACGCCAAGAACATCGACACCCGCGCCGTGCGCGTCGGTGACGAGTACATCATCAACGGCGAGAAGCATTACATCTCGGGCGCCGGCAGCCCGCGCTGCAAGGTCATGATCTGCATGGTCAAGACCGGCGAGGAGAACGCCCCGCCGCACCTGCAGCAGTCGCAGATCCTGGTGCCGTTGCCCTGCGAAGGCGTCGAGATCGTCGGCGGACAGCAGGTGTTCGGCGACTACGACGCGCCGCACGGCCACATGCACATCCGGTTCAACAACGCCCGGGTGCCGGCCTCCAACATGCTGCTCGGCGAAGGCCGTGGCTTCGAGATCAGCCAGCTGCGCCTCGGCCCCGGCCGTATCCACCACTGCATGCGCGCCATCGGCTCGGCCGAGAAGGCGCTGGACCTGATGGTGACCCGCGGCATGACCCGCGTGGCGTTCGGCAAGCCGATCATCCAGCTGGGCGGCAACCTCGAGATCGTCAGCCGTGCGCGGATCGAGATCGAGGCCATGCGCCTGATGGTGCTGAAGGCCGCCAAGGCGATGGACGTCCTGGGCAACCGCGAAGCCCGCGTCTGGATCCACATGGTGAAGGCCATGGTGCCCGAGCGCGTGTGCAAGATCATCGACCAGGCGATCCAGATGCACGGCGCCCTGGGCGTGTCGCAGCACACCCCGCTGGCCCGCATGTACGCCAACACCCGCACCCTGCGGATCGCCGACGGCCCGGACGAGGTGCACCACATGGTGGTGGGCCGCAACGAGCTGCAGCAGTTCCGCGAAGGCCCGCACGACTCGTCGATGTCGGCGGTGTTCCGGAACTAGGGTCGGTCCAGCTTCGAATGACGAGGCCCTCGCGAAAGCGGGGGCCTTTTCATTTGGGCCCGCCTTCGGCGCCGAAGGTTGATCGGGGTGATCAACCTTGGCCGGGCGGGCGGCATGGGTGTAAGCGAACGGCGATCCGCGATGGACACCCTATTCGACCTCCAGCCCGGCCACGGCCGAGGCTCTTCCCCAGGCGCTCGCCGCGACCGGCTCGCAGCGCCCGCTCCTTCCCGCGCGCGACGCGCAGCTGACCGGCGACCGGAGGCGGCCTGTGCCCGCCTCGCGGGGCCGGCCGCACTCCTGGAGGACTTCCATGACCCTGATTTCCGCAGCCTTCGTGGTCTGCATGGCGTTCCTGACGGCCACGCTGTCCGGCGTGTTCGGCATGGCCGGCGGCCTGGTGCTGATGGGCGCCCTGGCCTTCGTGCTGCCCGTGCAGGCGGCCTTCGTCACCCACGGCCTGCTGCAGTTGGTGGCGAACGGCTGGCGGGCGATCCTGCACCGTAGCCACGTCCGCTGGGACATCGTCGGCTGGTACGCCCTGGCCTCGGCCGTGGCGGCGGGCGTGGTGTGGCTGCTGACCTTCACGCCGTCCAAGCCGCTGCTGTTCCTGCTGCTGGGGCTGGTGCCGTTCCTCACCTGGCTGCCGCAGCGCTGGATCAGCCTGGACGCCGCGCGGCCGGCGCAGGCCTTCGTCTCAGGGCTAACGGTGACGGGCCTGAACCTCACGGCGGGCGTGGCGGGGCCGCTGCTGGACATCTTCTTTGTCCGCACCGAGCTGACGCGGCACGCCATCGTCGCCACCAAGGCGGCGACGCAGGTGTTCGCGCACCTGTCGAAGATCCTGGTCTACGGCGCGCCGCTGCTGGCCGGTGCGGAGGTGGGGATGCCGCCCGTCTGGGTGTTCGTCCTGGCCGTGCCGCTCTCGATGCTGGGGACGGTGGCCGGCGGGGCGATCCTGAACCGGATCACCGACGTGGACTTCAAGCGCTGGACCCGCTGGATCGTCACCGCGGTGGGCGTCAGCTACCTGGTGCGCGCGGCGCAGCTCTTCGCGGCCGGATAAAAAAAGAGGCCGGATCGAGACGACCCGGCCGCAGTTCTTAGGGAGGAAACGCCCAGGAATGGGCAAGGGCTGAGGTATGTTCCGAAAGCGGCCGTGCAAGGGCCCGGACCAGGTTTTTTGAGGCCGGCGACGAAAAAATCGCGGCCGCTCTGCCAAGTGGTCTGTTCGCTCCCGCCATATTGGCCATTCTGGAGCGGTCCGCTTGCAGTCTAAGACGCCTTCCGCAGTTCGGGAGGGTCGACATGAAGCTGGTTCCGCAGGTCCTGGAAAACGCCTTCGTGCGGCTGGAGCCGATGGAGGACGCGCATCGCGAGGGCCTGCGCGCAGCCTGCAACGCCGACCAGCGGATCTGGACCGAGCTCTACCCGTATTCCTGGGCCAACGAGCATTTCGAGCCGACGTGGGCGAAGCTGCGCCGCGACCAGGCCGAGGGCGCCACCCAGCCCTTTGCGGTGACGGTCGGCGGGGAAGTCGTGGGCATCACCACCTTCTACGCCATCGAGCCGGCCAATGCGGCCGCGGCCGTCGGCGGCACCTACTACCGGCCCGATCAGCGGGGCGGCCCCACAAACCCGGCCGCCAAGCGCCTGATGATGGGCCATGCGTTCGAGGCCGGCGCGCGGCGCGTGGTCTACCACGTGGACGCCCTGAACCTCCGCAGCCGGGCGGCCGTCACCAAGCTGGGCGCGGTGCAGGAAGGGATCATGCGCCAGGACCGGGTCACCTGGACCGGCCGCCTTCGCGACACGGTGGTGTTCTCGATCCTGGCGGACGAATGGCCGGCCGTTCGCGATCGCCTGGACGCGCGGCTGGCGATGTTCGCCTAGCCGGCTTTCGCCCCCAGCCGGTGGACGTTCTCGGGGACGTCGAAGAACACCTTGGCGGCGTTCTCGGCGACCTCCTGGGTGGTGTAGGGGCGGCCGGGCGCGAAGCCTTCGGTCTCCAGCATCTTGATCTCGCGCACGCCGCGGGCCGAGACGCCGAGGATCTTGCCCGAGTGCTCGGCGGCGAGGTCCGAGACCATGAAGAGGACCCCGGGGGCGACGTTTTCGGGCAGGCTCAGCGGATCGGGCTCGCGTCCCTGGCGGCCGGGCAGGTCCGAGGTCATGCGGGTGTAGGCGCCGGGGGCGAGGCCCATGACCCGGATGTTGTACTTCCGGCCCTCGATCGCCATCACCCGGACCATGCCGTAGATGCCGGCCTTGGCCGCGCCGTAGTTGGTCTGGCCGAAGTTGCCGTAGAGGCCCGAGGTGGACGAGGTCAGGACCATGGAGCCGCCGCCGTTCTCCTTCATCCACTTCCAGACCGGCAGGGCGCAGCAGTAGGTCCCCTTCAGGTGCACCTTGATGACCGCGTCCCAGTCCTCCTCGCTGGTGTTGGCGAAGCTGCGGTCGCGCAGGATGCCCGCGTTGCAGACCAGGATGTCGACGCGGCCGAAGGCGTCGAGGGCGGTCTTCAGGATGTTCTCGCCGCCGGCCACGGTGGAGACGTCGTCGCCGTTCGCCACGGCCCGGCCGCCCTCGGCGACGATGGCGTCCACGACCTTCTGGGCGGCCGAGCGGTCGGCCCCGCTGCCGTCGCGGGCGCCGCCCAGGTCGTTGACCACGACCGCCGCGCCTTCCCGCGCGAAGAGTTTGGCGTAGGCCTCGCCCAGGCCGTTCCCGGCCCCGGTGATGATCGCGACCTTCCCGTCCAGCAGTCCCATGTCTTCCTCCCTTGGCCTCTTCGGGCCATACCGATAATTGGAAGGATCATGGGTCCGGCGGCGGGCCGGGCGCAATCACTTGATTCGCGTGTAGCGCCATTCCTCGCGGCGCAGGGCGCCCTTCACCGCGCCTTCGACGGCGGCGCAGAGGTCCTCGCCGCAGCGGCGGTAGATGACCCGCTGGGGATAGTCGTGGGCCGGGTTCTCGAACACCGCTTCGCCGTCAGGGCCGGGCTTCAGCACGAAGGGCGTCGCCGGCTGGCCGGGGAGGATGGCGGTGAAGGTGACGCCGGCCGGCTCGGCGGTGATCTTCATGTGCTCGACGAAGGGCCTGCGGCCGGGACGATTGGTCTGGCCCGCGCCGGCCATCGCGCCGCCCAGGGGCGGCAGCCAGGTCTCGCGGACGGTGGCCCCGTCCTTGTCGGCGGTCCAGCTTCCGGCCATCCAGGACAGCTTGTCCACATCGGACGCGGCGTCCGCCAGCATGGCGCCGGCCAGCAGGGCCGCGAGAATCATGGCTTCGCCTTCCGCCGGGCCTGGAAGAAGCCCTTCAGCATGGCCGAGCTCTCCTCGGCCAGCACGCCGCCCTCGACCTGCGGCCGCCAGTGGCAGGTGGGCTGTTCGAAGAAGCGGGGGCCGTGGACCACGGCGCCGCCCTTGGGGTCCTCGGCGCCGAACACGACACGGCCGATGCGCGCGTGGCTGATGGCGCCGGCGCACATCGCGCAGGGCTCGAGCGTCACATAG
>JBKOYY010000173.1:0-12344 GCA_046725615.1 Pseudomonadota bacterium | reverse complement strand
CGGACGTCCTTCACGGGGGCCCAGTTCAGGCCGATGCGGTACTGGTCGGTGCCGCCGATCGTCGAATAGTCCGACACGCGGCCGGCGGCCTCGACGGTGAGCTCTTCCGCGAACGGGACGCCCTTCAGCAGCGGGACCCGCACTTCGCCGTAGGCTTCCTTGACGTTGTATTCGCCCTTCCGGGTGCCGATGGCGTTGAAGAACAGCGCGCCGGAGGCCCCGAGGGCGTCCTGCTCGAAGAAGCTGGTCTCCTTGCGGTATTCCAGGCCGAAGGCCGCGCCCACCGGGCCCGCCGGCAGTTCGAACAGGTCGGTGGCGAAGTTCAGGCCGGCGACCGTCTGGGTGATCTTCTGGTCGGTGACTGAGGTCGCGTTGGTCCAGAGGATCGCCTCGCGCGACGGACCGTTGATCAGGTCCCAGGGCGCGCAGCCGGCGGCGCGGGCGGCCGCGTCACGGCAGACGACCTGACCGTTCACAAGCACCGCGTCGGTGGCCTGCTGCACGCGGGCCACGTTCGGCACGTTGTAGGAGATGGTGGAGCCGTCGAGCCGCGAGTACTGGACGTAGCTGTCCATATCGACCTTGCGGCCGAAGGTCTCGAACGAGCCCTGGATGCCGCCCGCGATGCGGTACTGCTCGCGCTCGGTCTTCACGTCGCGGCCGCCGAACTCCTGCCACACCTTGCCGACCTGGGCGGTCGAGCCCTGGGTGAGAGTCTTGTTGGGGATCGCGAGCCACGCGGCGCGCAGGGCCGCGGCCGTGGCGCCGGGGCCGTTCAGGTAGGCGTTGTCGCCGCGCAGGACGACCGGCATCGTGCCGCCGCCCGCCGCGTTCGAGAACGCCGGCTGGAAGATGCCGTACCCCGAGACCTTCACGTAGCTGGCGTCGACGAACGCCTTGAAGGTCTCGGTGATCTTGTAGTCGGCGTAGGTCCGCAGGACGCCGCGCGTCCCCTTGCCCTGCAGGGCGTTGAAGATCGCCCCGTAGATCAGCGCCTCGTCCTGGCAGGTCGGCTGGACGGTGGCCGTGCGGCAGGGCTCGGTCAGCGCCACCACATTGGTCGGGTTGCGGTAGTCCAGCGTGACGGCGCGCGCTGTGGCGGCGACGTTGCCGCCGACGAGTTGGAAGGTGGCGGTCGGGGCGCTGTTGGTGCGGCTGGCGGGCAGGATGCCCTGCGTCGTCACGCCGGTGGCGTTGTTGCGCCGGATGCCCGGATAGGCCCAGTCCCGGTCCTTCTGCATGATCTTGTCGAGGCTGGCGTACTCGCCGCCGACCAGCACGTTCAGGCGGTCGTCGAAGAACTTCTTGCCCCAGTTGAAGCCGGCGCGGAATTCCTCGCCGTCGCCCTCCTCGGCGACGCCGCCCTGGACGTCCAGTTCCAGGCCGTCCTGCTCCTTCTTCATGATGAAGTTGACGACGCCCGAGATGGCTTCCGAGCCGTACACGGCCGAGACGCCGCCGGGGACGATGTCCACCTGCTCGATCATCAGCGAGGGGATGGTGTTGAGGTCGACGGCCGGCGAGGAGGCGTCGGAGAACGGCAGGCGGCGGCCGTCCATCAGGACGAGCGTGCGGGTGGCGCCCAGGCCGCGGATGTCGGCGCGCGCCTGGCCGGCCAGGAACAGGGTGCCCGAGGTGGTCTGCTGGTTCTGGTTCGGGTTGATGGCGGGCTGGTCGAGCAGGATGTCCCCGACCGAGGTGTTGCCCGATTCCCGGATCGCCTCGGCGGTGACCACCGAGATCGGCGACGGCGAGGAGAAGGTGTCGCGGCGGATGCGCGATCCGGTGATCACGATCTCGCCCAGCTCGGCGCCTTCGCCGGCCGTCGCCTGCGCCTGGGCCGCGCCCGCCCAGCCGGCGGCCATCGCGCCGCAGATGATCGAAGTGGCCAGCAGGCGCTGGCGCGTCGAAGTAAACATCAAGTCGCAATCCCTCCAATGACCCGGGGCCGCGCGGCCGCCGGGCGTGCGTTGGTTCACAGCGTTCACGGTTGGAGGGGGGCGTATTCCCGAGCGACGCCCCCAGCCGCTGCCATCCGCCCCCTCTAAGGAGAGCGGCGCAGCAGGCTTAGGGAGTTCGATTCAGCGGTTACATGAGGCGCGCTCATGCAAGGCGCGACACGTCTTCTTCGGACGCACCATCCCACTGAAATCACATGAGATTATTGGACCCGGGACGCGGCAGGCCAATGGTCCCGGACGTCGAGCGACGTCACGGTTCCGTCATTGTGGCGCTGTTGTGTGGCGCCGGCGACACGGGCGTGAAACGCCCGCGGCTCAGCCTTCGCGGAAATAGGGCTCGACCGGCCCCTGCAGCTTCACGGTCAGCGGGTTGCCGTGGCGGTCCTTGGAGGCGCCAACCGACAGGCGGACCCAGCCCTCGCTGACGCAGTATTCCTCGACGTTCGTCTTATCCTGCCCCTTGAAGCGCACGCCCACGTTCCGCTGCAGGACATCGGCGTCGTAGTAGGGGCTGTCCGGGTTCACGCTCAGGCGGTCCGGAGGGGTGTCGGAGGTCTTGTCGCTCATGGCGGGGAGGTCGCACGACCGCCGCCGCGGTTCAAGGCTTCGAATAGCTCAGCGGCACGACGATCCCCTCGCCGGCCACCGGCTTGCCGTCCTTGTCCTCGACGCGGAACCGGGCGGACTGGATCGCGCATATGGCGGCGGCCTCGTAGCGGGTGTCCGGCGCCCGGCTGTTCTCCACCACCGTGCAGTCCGTCAGCCGGTCGTCGGTCGAGCTCAGGCAGCGCAGTCGCACCTTGGCGTCCTCGAGGTTTGGAACGGCCCGGCGGAAGCAGCCGGCGACCTGGCCAGGGTCAGGCAGCCGCAGCCAGCGGCGCCGCAGTCCGTCCTCGCCCACCTTGCCCGGATCCAACGGCATCACCTGGGCCGTGTCGCGCCGGCTGCGCAGCGCAAACAGGCGAGTGACCTGGAACAGCCGGCCCGCCGTGGGGGAGCCGTCGCGCGCTTTCTTCCCCAGCTGGATTTCGGCTTCGACCAGCCGCCGTGTCGCCTCGCCGAAGCCTTGTCCTTCGGGGGACTCGGCCTTGACCGTGCAGTCCCGGAGCAGCCCGTTGTCCTGCACGCGGCAGACCACCGTGCCGCGCCCTTCGATCTGATTCTGGCGCGCCTGGTTGGGGAAGTATCGGAAGCGGGCCTCGATGTCGGGCGTCCGGCGGAACTCGACCTCACCAGGCAGCAGCGGCTTCTCGTCGGTGGCCTGGGCGAAAGCGGCCGCGCCTGCGAGACCCGCGGCAAGCGTAAGGGTCAGAACCGAAATCCTCACGCGATCACTCCGTCGCCACGCAACTCGGGCGCGCAATACGCCACGTCGCCTCGCGGTTGCCAAGGCGCTCGGGAGCCTGTTCAAAAGCCGACATGAAATCCGCCGTCGCCGCCCTTGCGGCCCTCCTCGTCGCCACCCCGGCTGTGGCCGAGCAACTCCCGCCCAAGCGCATCTTCGAGAGCCCGGACATCTCCGGCCCGCGGGCCCGCGGCGTGAAGCTCTCGCCCGACGGCAAGTCCGTCACCTACATCAAGACCCGGGCGGACGACCTGGCGGTCAGCGACCTCTGGATCGCCGACGTGGCGGGCGGCGCGCCGCGGCTTCTGCTGGACGGCAAGCTGCTGGCGCCGGCGGAACGCGAACTGTCGGAAGCCGAGAAGGCGCGGCGCGAGCGCGCGGGCGTCGCCACGCGTGGCGTCGTGGACTACGCCTGGGACAGCCAGGGTCGCACCATCCTGGCTCCGGTAGAGGGCGACCTCTGGGTCTATGAGGTGGCGACGAAGCGGGCGCGCCAGCTCACCCGTACGCCGACGGACGAGATCGACGCCAAGGTTTCCCCGAAGGGCGGCTACGTCTCCTTCGTCCGCGACGACAACCTCTATGTGACCCCGATCGCGGGCGGCGCCGAGCGCGCGCTGACCACCGGCGGGACCGAGCTGAAGAGCTGGGGCACGGCCGAATTCATCGCCCAGGAGGAGATGGACCGCTCGACCGGCTACTGGTGGAGTCCCGACGACAAGGCCGTCGCCGTGGCCTTCGTCGACCAGAGCGGCGTCGACGTGGTGGAGCGGCCCGAGGTGAACGCCACCGGCGCCCGCGTCGTGCCCCAGCGCTATCCGCGTCCAGGCCGGCCGAACGCCGTGGTCGAGCTCTACGTGCAGCCGCTGGACGGACCGCGGGTGAAGGTGGACCTGGGCGACAACGCCGACATCTACCTGGCCCGAGTGGCCTGGGCGAAGGACGGCCGCACCCTCTACGTCCAGCGCCAGACTCGCGACCAGAAGCGCCTCGACCTGCTGGCGGTCGATCCGGCGACCGGAAAGGGGCGGGTGATCCTCACCGAGACCAGCCCGCACTGGGTCGACCTGACCGACGACTTCCACCCCCTGGCGGACGGCACGTTCCTGTGGTCGTCCGAACGGTCGGGGTATCGTCACCTCTATCTCTATGCCGCCGACGGCAAGCTGATCCGACAGGTGACCCATGGCGACTGGCCGGTTCACCAGGTCGAGGGCGTGGACGAGGCGGCGCGGTCCGTCGTGTTCTCCGCCTTCCGCGAGAGCCCCGGCGAGCGCCGGATTTGGCGCGTGTCGTACGCTGCGACCGCCGAGCCGACGCCGCTGACCGCCGCTGGCGGCTGGTGGAACGTGACCGTCGCCGACAAGGGCGGCGCCTTCGCCGGGACCTACGAAGATCCGAAGACCCCGCCGCAGACCGCGCTCTACCGCGCCGACGGCAAGCGCGTGCGGTGGATCGAGGAGAACGCGCTGCAGGCTGGCCACCCGTTCTGGCCCTACGCCGACCGGCTGCGTGAGCCGACGTTCGGGACGATCAAGGCCGCCGACGGCAGCGACCTGTGGTGGTCGATGCGGACTCCGCCGGGCTTCGACCCGGCGAAGAAGTATCCGGTGATCGTGCAGGTGTACGGCGGCCCCTCGGGCCCCCGCGTCGCCCGCAACTGGCACACGCCGGAAGACCAGATCCTGCTGGACGCCGGCTACATCCTCTTCCGGCTCGACAACCGCGGCGTCGGCTATCGCTCGGTGGCGTTCAAGACCGCCATCGACCGCCGCCTCGGGCAGCTGGAGGTCGACGACCAGATCGCCGGCGCCGCCTATCTGAAGTCCCTGCCCTATGTGGACGGCGGCCGGATCGGCGTCACCGGCTGGTCCTATGGCGGCTACATGACGCTGCTGATGCTGACCGCGCCGGACAGCCCGTTCAAGGCCGGGGTGTCGGGCGCGCCGGTCACCGACTGGAAGCTCTACGACACCCACTACACCGAGCGGTTCATGGGCACGCCCGCCGACAATCCCGCTGGCTACGGCGCGACCGAGATCGTCTCGCGCCTGCCGCGGCTGAAGCCCGGATCGCTGCTCCTCGTCCACGGCATGGCGGACGACAACGTCACCTTCGACCACTCGACGCGGGTGCTGTTCGCCCTGCAGGCCGAGGGGACGCCGTTCGAGACCATGGTCTATCCGGGGCTGCGCCATCGGGGCGGCTGGACGCCCGCGAACCGGATGCACCGGGCGCTGATGACCCGGGACTTCTTCGACCGGAAGCTGAAGGCGAGCGAGTGACCTCGCCCGCCCTCGCCGACTACTTCGGCTTGCGGAACTTGTAGACGAACTGGTCCGTCTTCCCGCGGATCGCCGGGTCGAAGACGCTGGCCGTGTGAGGATCGGCCGCGTCCTTGAGCAGCGGGCTCTCGCCTTCGAACTTGAAGCCCGCGGCCTCGACCTCGGCCTTCACGATCGCCGGGTCGATCCGGTGCACCTTCATGGCCGCCTCGAGGCCCGAGCCGGCGACGGCGACGTGGTCGACGACGACATAGAGGCCGCCCGGCTTCAGCGACTTGAACACCTCGGCGTTGACCTTCTGGGCGGTGTCCGTCGGGAACGGCGTCAGGTGCAGGTCATGGTAGTTCTGGACCGTCAGCACCAGGTCGAGACCGTCGGGCAGGTCCAGGTTCGCGAAGGTCGTGGTCAGCGGCGTCACGTTCGCATAGGCGCCGGCGACCTTCTTCTGGTTCTCGCCGTAGCTCGCCTGGAACTTGATGAACTCCTCGGGCTGGTAGGCGTAGACGTGGCCCTTCGGCCCCACCGCCGCCGAGAGGATGCGGGTGAAATAGCCGCCACCCATGATCAGGTCGGCCACCTTCTGTCCCGGCTTCACCCCGGACCATTCCAGCAGCTCGCCGGGCTTACGGGCCGCGTCGCGCGCCGCCTCTTCCGCGGGCCGGCTCTTGTCGGCCAGCGCGGCGGCGATGTGCGCCGGAACCTCGGCCCACGCCGGCGCGCTCGCGCCCAGGGCCACCGCCGCCACCGCGGCCATCATCCATCTGCGGGCCATGCCTCGCCTCCCAAAGTTGTGCTTGGCCCGCTGTAGCACCCGCGACCGCCGGTCCCCTAGCCGTCTGCGCGGAACGGCCGTATCTTTGCGACGCGTGTCAGTCAGGAGCCGTCGTGATCAGAGTGATCATCGGGGGCGTGGCGGCTGCTGCGCTCCTTTCGGGTGAGGCCCACGCCGCCCGTCCATCCCCCCCTCCCTCGACCGCCGCCGGCCCGGCCTGGGTGGTGATCCCCGCCGACGCGGGGTGCCGCGTCGACCTGGAGCTGACCGGCCGCTCCGGCGGCTCCACCCCCGTCAGCCTGACGTCGGACGGACAGCTCGTGAGCCTGCGCTTCGCCAAGCCCGACCTGCCGGCGCGCGCCTTCCTGCCGATAAGGGTCGACGGGGCGCCGTTCGCCAACCTGATGCTGCGCGACGCGGACGGTTCGGGCGAGCTGGTGTTGTCGGAGGAGACGGAGCGGGCGCTTCGCAAGGGCGGAACCCTCGGGGTCGCCTGGCTCAGTGACGAGCCGCTGACCGCCTCGCTGGCGGGCTCGGAGCGCGGCCTGCAGGATCTCAGGACGTGCGGCGCGCAGGCCGCGGGACGCCACCGCGATCGAACCGCCGCCGAGGCCGCCGCCCGGGAACGGGCCGAGGCCGACGCCCGCGCCAAGGCGCTGAGCGAGGCGCAGCTTGCCGCCGTACGCGCCCAGACCGAGGCCGCCGAGGCCCAGCGCCGGCAGGTCGAGGAGGTCGCCGAGCGCCAGCGGCGCCTGGAGGCGGCCCAGGCCGAGCGGACCTACCAGGAGGCGCGGCAACAGGCTTACGAGGCCGAGCGGCGTCGCGCCTGGGAGCGCCAGCGCGCCTATGAGGACGAGGGCGCGGACGAGCGCTGGACGCCGCCCCGGAGCTATCCGGCGCGGCCGTACGCGTCGCCCTACGACGAGCGGTACTGAGCCGGAACCTGCCTCAGGCGACGCGGGCGGCGATCCGGCGGCGCCGGATCACGTAGCCCACCGCGCCGAAGCCGCAAATCATCATCGCCCAGGTCGAGGGCTCGGGGATCGCCCCGACCTCGCCACGCGGCGGAAGGTCGGTCTTGCCGCCGCCACCGCCGCCCGGAGGATCGACCGGCAGCAGGGTCCCGCCGCCACCGCCACCGCCGCCCCCACCGGGCGGGCCCGACGGGTCGTCGATGGGCGGATCGGTCGGCGAAGGCCCGCCGCCGCCGCCCGGAGGCGGCTCGAAGCCGGGAACCTCGACGCCCGGGCCTTGCGGGCCTGGACCAGGATCGACGGGACCGGGGTCGATCGGACCAGGATCGACCGGCCCGGGATCGATGGGACCGGGATCGGTCGGGTCGGGGTTGGTCGGGTCGGGATTGGCTGGGCCGGGGCCACCACCACCGCCACCGCCGCCGCCGCCGCCAGCGCCGCCACCCGAGCCGCCGCCGAAGCCGCCGCCCGCGCCGGAGCCGGAGCCGAAACCGCCGCCAGCGGGCGTCAGGAAGGTGACGCCGTCGCCGGGCTGGCCCGTTGCAGGATCACCCGTTGGGCCGGGATCGCCAGATCCGCCGGGGCCGCCGGTTCCGCCCGTCGGCGTATTGGGATTGCCGCCGCCCGGCGTACCGGCATCGCCGCCCGAGCCGGATTCGCCCGAGCCACCGCCCGAGAGGCCAGGCGGGGAGAAGGTCGAGAGCAGGCCCTCAGGTCCGAGCGGTCCGGCCCCGGGCACGACGGCGCCGCCAGGGCCGCCCGTGGGGCCGCCCGCTTCGCCGCGGAACAGGCTGATGCGGCCGCCGTCGAGGGTCCCCTGGCCCTCCATGAAGCTGGGGGCCGCGATGGCGCTGGCCGAGAACATCAGGAACATCACCGGGCCATGCCGGTGCAGGCGCCGGTGCCACGGCTCGCCGGGGCAGAATTCAGGACGCACGGCTGGATGCCAGGGCGCCAGCGGGCAGATCTCGCCGTCCGGACCCAGCACACGGCCCGGCCACGCCCAGCTCCATAGCCAGCTCAGCCGCCACCAGCGCATGAGACCGCGGTCCGCCCCGGTGGGCCAGGCCCAGCCGAACACTGTCGCCATCAGGCCGTGGCGGCGACCGAAACGCTCGTCATGCAGCGCGCTCGGCCACATCCAGCCCAGCGCGGTGGCGAGCCACGCGGCCCGCTTGCCCTTGTGTTGCTGCGGCTCAGGCCAGAGCCACGTCAGCAGCGCCGCGGCGGCGCCGCGCCTACGGCCGCGAGGGCCGTCGTCGAAGGTCCCGACCGTCATGGGCGCGCCCCCTCGACAGGGAAGCGATCGCGAAGATCGACAGACTGAACGCGCACGTGGGACTCGACGTAGGAACCATCACCGCACGGCTGGCCCTGGGGGCCGCCGCTTATGGTAAAGGTGCCACAATCCTGCCTAAGAGTCGTTAACCGCGCGCCATCCGCGACGGTTTGTCTCGCACCGTCAAAGGCTTCGCCCAAAGCCCATCGCGCCCCGACGCGCGTGGCGCCGCGGCTTGAAACACCCGGACTGGCGATCATGGTCGCCGGCATGAGACCGCTCCTGACCCGTTCGCCATGCGGGGGCACGGCGCAGGAAACCACCTCGGAAATGCGACGCCCGGGGGAGCGTCACAACGAGAGACAATCCGCGGGCGGAAATGTCGCCCCAAAGGGGAACACCGCCGCGCGTCGAGCCTCTCACCTGCAAGTACGCGGCCAGCTTCGCCTTGGATGACTCGACTCCCCGGAATGGGTCATAAGAGGCGCGGGGGAGTGCTTCGCCGATGAAGAGCCGGGAGCGCGCGCCAGCGCCCGCAGACGTCCCGGCCGGGTCCTCGCCCACGCCGGCCCGCCGCCTCGCCTACGCCCTGGCAGCCCTGGCGCTCCTGTGCGCGCTGTGCGCGCCGTTCTTCGTCGACCTGGTGGACCACGGCGCGCCCGCGGCGCGCGGCGGCGTCGTGGACTATGGCGGCCGCCCGCTGACCTCCCCGTCGGCCATTCCCGGCGACTGGCGCATCGTCTGGAAGAGCGCGGGGCCGGGCCAGCCGGCCCCCGGCGCGACCGGCACGATCCACGTCCCGGGCCTGTGGACGGGCAAGCCGCTCGCCGGACAGGCCCTCCCCGCCCGGGGCGCGGCGGCCTACCAGCTCACGCTCCGCGGCCTGCAGCCCGGCCGCTACATGCTGCACGTGCCGACTCTGTTCGAGGCCGTGCGGGTCAGCATCGACGGCCAGGTGGTCTCGGAGCGCGGGACCTTCGGCCTGACGCCCGCGACGACCCGCTATCACGTCCGAGCCCAGGACATCTCCTTCGAGGCCAAGGGCGGCGACGTGGAACTGCAGGTCGAGCTGGCCTCGTTCCACCATCGCGACAACGGCATGGAGAGCCCGCCGATCCTGGGGCTGGCCGAGCCCATGGGCCGGTGGCTGACGCTGTCCTGGCTCAGCGGCTTCCTGTTCGTCACCGCGACCCTTCTGCTCGCCTGCTACGGCATGGTGATCTTCCTGTTCCGGCCGAGCGACCGGGCCTCGCTCTACATCACCCTCTCCAGCCTGGCGCTCCTGCCCATCGCGGCGATCTTCGCCCAGGACAACCTGCTGCTGATCGCCTTCCCCGGCATGGACCTGAAGACCATGCTGACGCTGCAGTATCTGGCGGGCATCAGCGCGGTCGCCTCGTTCCTGGGCTATGCGCACCACCTCTTCCCGCGAGAAAGCAACCGGCGGGTCTTCTGGGCGATCGAATCCCTGTTCGTGATCGCCTTCGTCGCCCACCTGATCGTGCTGGTGGCCGGCGACACCCTGCTGGCGTCGCAGTTCTCGCTATGGATCCTGCCGCTGCGGATCGGGACCTTCCTCTACATGGTGGGCTTGGTGCTGGCCGCGACGATCCGGCGGCGGGACGGGGCGCCGATCTTCCTGCTGGGCCTCAGCGTCTTCGCCGTGACGCTGGTGATCTACGACCTCTTCACCAACGGCTTCATCGTCCAGGACCGGGCCGGATTCGACCTGCCGGCGATCGGCATCCTGGTGCTGGTGTTCTCGCACATCGTCATCCTGGCCGAGCGCTGGACGCTGTCGATCGACGTGGCCGAGCAGACCGCCGGCGACCTGCGCCGCCTTCTGGACGTGAACGCCGCCATCACCAGCGAGATGGAGCTGGAGGCCCTGCTGCGGAAGATCGTCCAGGTCGCCTCCAAGGTGATCCATGCCGACCGCAGCAGCCTGTTCCTGCACGACCCGAAGACCGACGAGCTCTGGTCGCTGGTCGCGGAGGGGCTCGAGACCCGCCAGCTCCGGATTCCGTCCGGGCTGGGCCTGGCCGGCGCCTGCTTCACCAGCGGCCAGGCGATCAACATCCACAGCGCCTATGACGACCCGCGTTTCCACCGCGAGGTGGACGAGCTGACCGGCTATCGGACCTCCAGCGTCCTGACCATCCCGGTCACCGCCCGCGACGGCCGGCGGCTGGGCGTCATGCAGGCCCTGAACCGCCAGGACCGGCCGCACTTCTCGGACGGCGACGTCGAGCGCATGAGCGCATTCGCCGCCCAGGCCGCCATCGCCATCGACAACGCCACCCTGTTCACCGCGGTGGCCTCCGAGCGGAACTACAACGAGAGCATCCTGCGCTCTATGTCGAGCGGGGTGGTGACCCTGGATCCCGACGCCCGGGTGGCCAAGCTGAACGAGGCCGCCTGCCGCATCCTGGCCGTGCCCCCCGAGCGGCTGGCCGGCGCCGACGCGCGCGCCCTGCTGGCGACGAGCAACCCCTGGCTGTTGGACGAGATCGAGGGCGTCTCGCGGCGGGGCCAACCCAAGACCCTGTTGGACGTCGATATCCTGACCGGCGGCGGCGGCCGTATCGCGGCCAACCTCTCCATCGTGCCGCTGGTGGCCGAGGGCGAGCCGGTCGGCCTGCTGATCCTGATCGAGGACATCACCGACCGAAAACGCCTCCAGGGCGCGATGCGCCGCTACATGACCCAGGAGGTCGTCGACCAGGTGCTGGCGCACGACGACCTGCTGTTCGGCGACGCCTGCCGCGCCAGCGTGCTGTTCGCCGACATCCGCAACTTCACGGCCCTGGCCGAGAACCTCAGCCCCCGCGCCACCGTGGAGATGCTGAACGAGATCTACACCGAGCTGTTCGAAGCGGTGGCGGCCTCGAACGGGGTGCTCGACAAGTTCCTGGGCGACGCGATCATGGCCCATTGGGGCGCGCCGATCGCCTCCGACCGCGACCCGCTGAACGCCGTCGACTGCGCCGTGCAGATGATCGTCCTGGCCGGGGTGCTGAACACCCGTCGGCGGGCGCAGGGGCTGGCCGAGCTGCGACTGGGCATGGGCATCGCCACCGGCGAGGTCATCGCCGGGGCGATCGGCTCGCCCAAGCGCATGGACTACACCGTCATCGGCGACTCCGTGAACCTGGCCTCGCGGCTGGAGCAGCTGACCAAGGTCTACCGTGCGCCGATCCTGGTCTGCGAGGCGACCGCCACGGCCCTCGCCGGCGGAACGCATGTGCTGCGCGAAGTGGACATGGTGCGGGTCCGCGGCCGCCACGGCTCGAGCCGCATCTTCCAGGTGGTCACGCCGGACGCCCCGCTCGCCCCTGAGGCGCTGGCCGCCTACGCCGCCGGCCGGGCGCACCTGATGGCGCATCGCTGGACGGAGGCGGTGGCCGCCTTCGAGGCCGCCCTGGCGGCTGCGCCGGGCGATGGTCCCGCGACGGTGATGCTGGCCCGCGCGCGCAGCCTCGAGCGCACCCCGCCGGCCGCGGACTGGGACGGCGTCTGGGGCGAGGGCTGAGCCCCAAACGAAAGAGGCGCCCGCTCTCGCAGGCGCCTCGGTCCGTTCGGCAGTCGGCTGGGATCAGTAACGATAGCCGTAGCGGTAGTCGTCGTAGCGATAAGTACTGTCGTTATCGCGGCCATAGTAGCTGCGGTCGTACGACCGGTAGCGGCTGTCGCGGTAGTAGGGCCGGCTGGTCCGATAGCTGTAGCCG